>NZ_JCAFRT010000003.1:0-344705 GCF_059368495.1 Stenotrophomonas sp. YJH_SMC_91
AATCCAGCTGTCCAGGGCGTCGACCAGCTTCAGGATGGCCGGCACGCCGATGTCGCTCTGGTCGCCTTCCAGCGCCAGACGGGCCGAACCAGCGATGATCGGGGTGTCGTCGCCCGGGAAGTCGTACTTGCTCAGCAGCTCGCGCACTTCCATCTCGACCAGCTCGAGCAGCTCGGCGTCGTCCACCATGTCGGCCTTGTTCAGGAACACGACGATGTACGGCACGCCGACCTGACGCGACAGCAGGATGTGCTCGCGGGTCTGCGGCATCGGGCCGTCAGCGGCCGAGCACACCAGGATCGCGCCGTCCATCTGGGCGGCACCGGTGATCATGTTCTTGACGTAGTCAGCATGGCCCGGGCAATCGACGTGGGCGTAGTGACGGACCGGGGATTCGTATTCGACGTGCGCGGTCGAGATCGTGATACCACGAGCCTTTTCTTCCGGAGCGGCGTCGATCGAGGAGTAGTCCTTGAACTCGCCACCGAAGCGCTCGGCACCGATCTTGGTCAGTGCGGCGGTCAGCGTGGTCTTGCCGTGGTCGACGTGACCGATGGTGCCGACGTTGACGTGCGGCTTGGTGCGCTCGAACTTACCCTTGGCCATGGCTGCTTATCTCGAATTCGTCTGAGAGGTGATGCTTAAGATGGTGCTCACGAAAGGAATCGAACCTTCGACCTCTTCCTTACCAAGGAAGTGCTCTACCGACTGAGCTACGTGAGCCGAGTTTTGCATTATGACATGAACTCGATAATATTCAAAGTTCATTCAATGGAGCGGGAGACGGGAATCGAACCCGCACCATCAGCTTGGAAGGCTGAGGTTCTACCATTGAACTACTCCCGCGCCGGGAATGTCACAACGTGAAACTGGTGGAGGGAGGTGGATTCGAACCACCGAAGGCGTAAGCCAGCAGATTTACAGTCTGCCCCCGTTGGCCGCTTGGGTATCCCTCCTTACCACCCCATTCCGTTGCCGCCGAAGCGTTGCGGTGTGTGGTGGTGAGCCGCTTATTCTGCTGATGGGACGGGGGGCTGTCAACGCTTTTTTCCATTTTTTTCACACGCTGTCGCAAACCCATTGATACGCAAGGTTATTGCCCGGGAACCGGCAGGGTCTCGTTGGCGAAAATTGCGACATGAGGGACGCCGTCGCCGCCGATCCAGCCCCGATACATGCCCTGGGTGTTGAACGGCGTGGCCATTTTTCCGTCTGCGCCGAGCACGATCGCACCGCCGTCGCCGCCCATCTGCGGAATCGTCTCGTTGATCACGCCCTTGCCGGCCTGCTCCGGGCTCTGCCCCTGGTAGCGCATGCGCGCGCAGATCTCGTGCGCGGCCGCAGTGCGGATGTAGTACTCGCCCCACCCGGTGCCGGACACCGCGCAGCGTGCGTCGGCCCAGGTGCCGGCACCGATGATCGGCGAGTCACCGACCCGGCCGTAACGCTTGTTGGTCATGCCCCCGGTGGAGGTGCCGGCGGCCAGATGCCCCTGCGCGTCCAATGCGACCGCACCAACGGTACCGAAGTGCTTTGCAGTCTCCAGGTCAGCATGCGCCTGGCCGCTGGCCTCTTCCTTCAGCGCGCGCTGCAGCTGCTGCCAGCGCTTCTCTGTACGGAAGTAGGAGGGATCGACCAGAGGAATGCCCTGCTCGGCCGCGAAGGCTTCGGCGCCCTGCCCGACCATCATCACGTGGCGGGATTTCTGCATCACGGTCTGCGCCAGCAGGATCGGGTTGCGCACCCGCTGCACGCCCGCCACCGCGCCCGCCGCCTGGTTCGCGCCATCCATGACCGCCGCATCCAGCTCGTTGTGGCCGTCGTGGGTGAACACCGCGCCCTTGCCGGCGTTGAAGGTGGGATCGTCCTCCAGCACGGTGATCGCGGCGGTGACTGCGGCCAGCGCGGGGCGCCCCGCCGCCAGTTCCGCATGGCCCTTCAGCAGTGCCGCCCGCAGCGCGTCACGTGCGGCCTTTTCCTCGGCCGGCGACAGGTCCTTGCGCTCGACGCCGGCGCCGCCGTGGATGACCAGCAGCGGTGAAGCGGCCGGTGCGGCCTGGGCAAGCATGGGCAGGGACAGCAGCGCAGACAGCGCCAGGCGCAGTTTCATCGGATACGTCTCCAGCAGTAGCGGGGAATGGATTGCAGGGTAGTGCCGGCCGCTGGCCGGCGGGGGGCGTATCAGGGAAGGTGGGTTGCCGGCGAGCGGCCGGCACTACCGAAGCGTGAACTCAAGCTCACCGTCGCTGACGTCGGCCACGGCCTGATAGTCGGCCTCGGCCTGGACGTCATCCAGGCGCATGCGGCTGCCGCTGGCGACCACCGTTACCGGCACCGCGCGGAAGCGCAGCGGCTCGCCCTCGACCAGGCGGTCGGCATCGCGGCCAGGGTTGACCACCCAGACCTTGCCCTCGCCGTCAGCACTGTAGACCTGCGCCTGGCCATCAGGCTCCACGCACAGGGCGGTGTCCTCGTCGACGCCGATGCCGACGATGTCGGGGTCGCCACTGTCCTGTGCGGCACGCGCCACGAACACGATCAGGCGACCGAGCCGGTCGCGCTTGTCGAAGTGGGTGTCGGTGACCACGCGCTGCAGGTAGGGCATCTGCAGGAAGCCGCTGTCCATGGTCACCGCGCTGCCCATCGGGTCCGCCAGGGCGCCGGCAGAGGTGATGCTGCCGCCGTCCATCGCGCCGTAGGCATAGCCACCGAGGATGGCGAGCCCCGCACTGGTACCGGCAATCGGCTTGCCAGCGCGCACGTGGGCGTTCAGCGCGCGGTTGAGCGCAGTGCCCTTCCAGAAGCGGATGTAGCGCGACTGGTCACCACCGGCAATGAAGATGGCATCAGCTGCGGCAACCACGCGCAGCACGGCCGGATCGTCGGCGCCGCGGCGGCTGTCGAACACCAGCGTCTGCACTGCGGTGGTACCGCCGATCTCGCGGTACAGGCGGTCCTGCAGCTCATCACTGCCAGAAGCGCGCAGGATCAGCACACGGCCATTGCCAGCCTGCTTCAGCCACCAGTGGAAGGCCTCCGGCACCCATTCGCCACCGCCCATCAGCATCATGGCCGGTGCGCGCGGACCGGGCCGGGGCGCGTCGAGATCGCCGGCTTCGTAGTAGGCGAAGCCCGGGCCCTGCAGGTCCTGCGCAAGGGCGACCAACGGCACGGCCAAGACCAGCAGCGCCAGCCAGGCGAAGGGGGCACGCAGGGTCCGATGGAGGCGTCGCATCTTGATCTCCCTGAACAAAATCGACTTGCAAGCGTTTCCACTCTTTGCCAGATAGGGACCCAGTAGTCAAGGACATGAAAAAGGCGTTAAATGCGCGCGCCCGTTCCGGAAATCTGAATGGGGGACAGGGCCCCTCCTCTGCGGGCCGGCTTCATTTCCGAGAATTCCTCATGCGTAGAAAGGCGATGGCGTGGTCGATCCAGCTGGCGTTGATGGGCGTGGCTGCTTCCGCGGCGGCCCAGGCACCGGCTTCCTCCCCGGTTCAACAACTGGATGCGGTGCAGGTCACCGGTTCGCGCATTCCGCGCGCCCAGGTGGAAGGCCCCGCCCCGATCACGGTGATCGACGCCGAACAGATCCGCTCCAGCGGCTTCACCAGCGTGCCGGACGTGCTGCGTGCAATGACCCAGAACGGCGGTGAGACCCAGAGCCAGCAGTCTTCCAGCGGCGCCGACTTCTCGCCGGGCGCCCAGCAGGTGGACCTGCGCGGCCTGGGCCCGAACCACACGCTGGTGCTGGTCAATGGCCGCCGCATCGCCGACTTCCCGATGCCGTTCAAGGGCCGCAGCAACTTCACCGATGTCTCCAACATCCCGCTGGGGATGATCGAGCGCATCGAAGTGCTGACCGGCAGCGCCTCGGCCATCTACGGCTCGGACGCGATCGCCGGCGTGGTCAACTTCATCCTGAAGAAGAAGGCCGACGGCACCACGATCGACATGCGCATGGGCACCACCAGCGAAGGCGGTGGCGAGTCGTTCGACATGAGCCTGGCCAGCGGCTTCAGCCGCGGCAACTTCAACGCCGTGTACAGCGTCGAGCTGCAGTCGCAGACCCCGCTGTGGGCCTATGAGCGCGACATCCAGGATTCGACCCAGGACGGCCCCACCGAGGGCTCGCGCATCGCCCGCCGCGCTTACCTGCGTACGGACTACAACGACGACTACCTGGATCCGGGCGCGGCCACCTGCGAAGCGCTGGCCGGGCAGAACCAGGGCAGCACCTACCGCGCCTACCGCCCGCGCTACGGTTACTACTGCGGCAGCGACAGCTCGATCGGCTACGGCACCATCCTCAGCAAGCGCCGCGGCGCCAATGGCTACGCCTCGCTGAGCTACGACTTCGACAACGGCCAGCAATGGTTCGCCGATGTGCAGCTGGGCTACCACACGATGTCGCTGATGCGCGACGTCACCAAGTGGGGCCGCATGGACGCCAATGGCGATGAGTCGGGCTACTTCAACAACCAGGCCACCGGCGAGATCGAGTTCTGGCAGCGCCAGTTCTCACCCGAGGAAATGGGGGGCCTGCGCAATGCGATGGTGCGCAGCACGCAGAAGACCTTCAGCGTGACCACCGGCTTCAAGGGCAATCTGGCCGGCAACTGGGACTACGAAGCGGCGCTGAGCCATTCGCAGTACCAGTCGCGGATCAGCTGGGCGCAGATCATCGCCTCCAAGGCGAATGACCTGTTCCTGGGCCCGCAGCTGGGCGTGGACGACGACGGTTTCCCGATCTACAACGCGGCCCCGTCGCGGCTGTACCGGCCGCTGACCCGCGCCGAGTACGATTCGATTGCCGCACGCACCACCTATTCGCCGAAGTCGCGCACCGAGACGGCTGCATTCACGCTGACCAATTCCGCGCTGTTCGGCCTGCCGGGCGGTGATGCCGGGTTCGCCGCGACCGTGGAAGTGGGCCAGCAGGCCTATGCGCTGAATCCCGATCCGCTGGCCACCCAGTACTACTACTACAGCTGGAAGGATTCGGACGGCCAGGGCTCGCGCAACCGCTGGGCGACCGCCGCCGAGCTGCGCATGCCGCTGCACGAGACGGTCAACCTGAGCGTGGCCGGCCGCTACGACCAGTACCGCTATTCCGGCCACACCATCGGCAAGGCGACCTGGAGCGGCGGTCTGGAATGGCGCCCGATCGACACGCTGCTGGTACGCGGTTCGTATGGCACCGCGTTCCGCGCGCCGGACCTGCACTACGTGTTCGCCGGACCGGGCAACGACGAGACCACCGCCGAAGACCTGTACAGCTGCCGCGCCGATGGCGCCAGCGACTGTTCCGACTACGAGCGCAACCTGATCCGCAGCCGCACCGGCAACCGCCAGCTCGACCCGGAAACCAGCACCTCGTGGAGCGCAGGCTTCGTCTGGTCGCCGGCGATCGGCCTGGACCTGTCGGTGGACTGGTTCGACATCGACATGCGCAAGCAGGTGCAGGACATGGATGTGCGCACCCTCCTGGCCAACGAAGCGAACTGCCGGCTCGGCAGTGCCGACATCAGTTCGCCGACCTGCGTGGACGCGCTCGACCGCATCACCCGTACCAGCGACGGCCGCCTGTACGGCGTGCGCGTGGCGCCGATCAACGTCGCCCGCGAGTCGACCTCCGGCATCGACGTCGGCCTGCGCTACCGCCTGCAGACCGGTATCGGCGACTTCATCCTCAATGGCACCCACACCTGGGTGAAGAAGCACGATTTCCAGCGCTACCCCGGCGATCCGACCCTGGACCAGTTCGCGGTCAACAGCGGATTCGACATCCCCCGCACCAAGACCAGCCTGAGCGTGACCTGGGAGAAGGACGCGTGGTCGGCCACGGTCTACGGTTCGCGCCTGGGCAAGCTGCCGACCTCGGACAACTACGACCAGTCGTTCGACTGGGAAAGCGGTGACAGCCCCTACGTGAAGGCGACCTACCGCTACAACGCCTCGGTGCAGTATCGCTTCGACGACCATTCGCGCCTGTCGCTGTCGGTGGTCAACGTGTTCAACAAGATGCCGCCGAAGGATGCCACCTACACCGCGTATCCGTACTACGACGTGTCCTGGTTCGACAGCGTCGGCCGCACCATCAACCTGCAGTACACCCACAAGTTCGGTGGCAGCGCGCTGTAAGTGCCCGGCCAATGTCGGTACAGGAAACCCCCGCTTCGGCGGGGGTTCCTTTTTTTGCCACCTGAACGGTGCCCGCGGGCAGGCTCCGGGCCGGTCGGCCAGCCGGGGATTTTAGGAAACAGCTGATTCCGCGCCGTCCGCGCCGCTTCCTAGCATCGTTGCATGTTCCGCTTCCCCCGCCCTTCGCTGCAGAAGACCGTGCCATCGACCACCGCGTCGGTGCTGTTGCGCTGCCTGACCGTCTGTGTCTTCATCTGCCTGGCCGCCGCGGCCGGGTTCTACCTGCTCACGGCATTCACCGAGGACATCTCGACCCATCGCCGCGAGATGAATGCAGCGGCCTACAGGGCCCAGATCTATTTCGACCAGCGCGAAGCCCTGCTGCGCTACCTGGGCGATTCCGTGCTGGCCGGCAATCCGGATGCGCCTGCCACGGACAGCAAAGGCATGCGCCAGGTGGCGCTGGATGGCCCCGGCGGCCAGCCGGGCCAGCGACTGCTCTTGTCGGCACGTGCCGAGCACACGCTGCAGGCGCTGCAGACGCACCTGCTGCTGGTCGATGCGCGGGGTGCGCACTGGCTGGCCGGAGGCGCGGTCGACTTGGACGTGGCACGCCTGCCATCGCTACGTGCACTGCAGACGCGCAACGGCAGCCTCGAGGGCGCTGACCGGGTGTACTGGCTGCGCCCGGGTGACCGTGGCGTCGCACTGGCGCAGCCGGTGCAGTCCGGTCCCCATCCGGCGCAGTGGCTGGTACTGCTGCTTGATACAGATGCAGCGGCGGGCATGATCGATGGCCAGGGCATCGGCGGTTATGCGTTGCTCGACCGTTCTGGGCAGCCTGCATTGTCCAGCCAGGCGCCGCGGCTGGATCGCGCGGGCTGGACAATCCTGCGGGAACGCCAGGACGACAGCTTCGGTACGTTATGGAGCGGCGGCCTGCCGCGCGGCGTAGCGCTGGTGAAAAGTGTCGGCAATGACGGCTGGCGGTTGGTCTACCACCTGCCGCCGCAGCTGCTGCTGGGCGACCTGGCCGTGCCCCTGCTGGTCTGCGTGCTGTTGCTGCTGCTGGCCGGTGTTGCGCTGCGCCTGCTACGGCATCGCGTGGACCTGCAGCTGATCCAGCCGGCCCTGCAGCAGCACCGCCGCCTGCTGGAGAACCTGGACTTCAGTTCGACGGTGATCGACATGGCGCCGGTCGGCATCTGCGTCCTGCGCCGCAACGACCGCGCGCTGCTGCTGTCCAACCAGCTGCTGCGCGACTGGCTCGGCGAGGAAGGCGAACACAGCGACTGGCAGGCGCCATGGCGCGGACATGCCGGCGAGCGCGGGCGCGGACTGGAATTCACCGCCCGCGACGGGCGCCAGCTGCAGGTGCTGCACGCGGCCTGCCGCTACCAGGGCGATGATGTGCTGCTATGCGTCTTCCATGATATTTCCCGACACCGCCAGGCACAGGCCGCACTGTCGTCGGCACGCCAGGCGGCCGATGCGGCCAACCAGGCCAAGAGCGCGTTCCTGGCCACCATGAGCCATGAAATCCGCACTCCGCTGTACGGCGTGCTGGGCACGCTGGAGCTGCTGGGGCACACCTCGCTGGACGCCCGGCAGTCGCAATACCTGCGCACCATCGAGAGTTCCTCGTCGGTCCTGCTGCAGTTGATCAGTGATGTGCTGGATGTGTCCAAGATCGAGTCAGGGCAGCTCAGCCTGGAGCCGGCGGCGTTCTCGCCGCGCGAGCTGACCGAGAGTGTGCTGCGCAGCTTCGCCGCGTCGGCCACCTGCAAGGGCCTGCAGATCCTGGTCTGCACCGATCCGCGCCTGCCGACGCGGGTGCTCGGTGATGCCGACCGCATCCGCCAGGTGCTGGGCAACCTGCTCAGCAACGCGATCAAGTTCACCGAGCATGGCCGGGTGGTGTTGCGCGTGCGCCAGGTACAGCGCGAAGGTGAATCGAGCGTGCTGGCCTGGCAGGTGACCGATACCGGCGTGGGTATTGCTGCGGAGGAACAGGCGCGTCTGTTCGAACCGTTCCGCCAGGTCCGCGGCGCGGCCAGCGCGCAGGGTACCGGCCTGGGCCTGTCCATCAGCGACCGTCTGGTGCGCTTGATGAGCGGCGAGCTGCAGGTGGTGAGCGAGCCGGGCCTGGGCAGCAGCTTCAGCGTCCGCCTGCCATTGCCGGTGCTGGCCGCTGCCGAGGATGGGCCCACATTGCTGCCGGAACCACCGATCCTGGTGCGCGGCCGCGACCGCGAGCTGGTCGACAGTGCCTGTGGCTGGCTGTGTCGCTGGGGTGCCAACGCGCAGCCCCTGCTTGGCGACCCGACGCTGCTGGACCATGACGGCGCGATCCTGATGGATGGTGAAGCAGCCACTCCGCTGGCATGGTCGGGCCCGCGCGTGGTGGCATCGATCGAGGGCGGTGACCAGCCGATCACTGCCGCCGATGGCAGCCTGGTCGTGACCCTGCATGGCATGACCGCGATCGGCAATGCGCTGGCCAACGTGCAGCAGCAACGTGCGGCGCAGCCGGAGACCACGCGCTTGGCACCGCCCGTGCCGCTGGGGCTGCGCGTGCTGGCGGTCGAGGACAACCCGATCAACCGGGTGATCCTGGCTGAGCAGCTGCGCACCCTCGGCTGCGACGTGGAGCTGGCACAGGATGGCATTGAAGCGCTGCAACGGTGCCGCGAGCAGTGCTTCGATCTGGTGGTGACCGACATCAACATGCCGCGCATGGACGGCCACGCGCTGGCCCGCGAGCTGCGCGATGACGGCAACCTGGTACCGGTGATCGGCGCCACCGCCAATGCCACCGCCGAAGAGCGCGAGCGCTGCCTGGCCAGTGGCATGCAGGGCTACCTCAGCAAACCCATCGACATCGCCCGCCTGCGCAAGGCACTCACCGCCCTGCGCCAAGGAGATCCCGCATGACCCAGCGTGTCCTGATCCTGGAAGACCAGCCCTTCCAGCGTGGTTTCCTGGCCAATCTTTTCGGCAGCCGTGCCGGCGTCCAGGTCGATGCCTGCGAAGACGTGGATGCCGCCATCGCACTGTGTGCCTGCCAGCCCTACGACCTGGTGGTCAGTGACCTGCTGATGCCCGGGCAGGACGGCATCCAGTTCATCCAGGCGCTGGC
The DNA here is from genome assembly GCF_059368495.1 of Stenotrophomonas sp. YJH_SMC_91. NCBI lineage: Bacteria > Pseudomonadati > Pseudomonadota > Gammaproteobacteria > Lysobacterales > Lysobacteraceae > Stenotrophomonas > Stenotrophomonas sp. YJH_SMC_91. The sequence continues at coordinate 9,284 of NZ_JCAFRT010000003.1, forward strand.
GGCGCAGCCACGCCCACCCCGCCTTGCCGTGGTCAGCGCGGCCCCGCGGCGGATGATGACCTCGGCACGGCTGATGGCCGAATCGCTGGGGCTGGAGGTGATCGGCCTGCTGCCCAAGCCGGTGGCGGCCGCCGACGTGGATGCCCTGTTCGAGGCGCTGGCGCAGGCGCGTCAGGCCACTGGCAAGGCCCCCACGCGCGCGGCGGCTGCACCCGAACCGGATGTTTCGCAGCTGCGCCAGGCCATGGCCGATGGCAGCCTGACGGCCTGGTTCCAACCGAAAAAGTCACTGCAGTCAGGGCGGGTCGTGGCGGCCGAGGCACTGGTGCGCTGGCGCCATCCGCAGCTGGGCGCGCTGGCCGCTGGCAGCTTCCTCCCGGCGATCTGCCGATACGGGCTGGAGGGCGATCTGCTGCGGATGATGCTCAAGGCCAGCATCAGCGCACAGGCACGCTGGCGCAAACAAGGGTTCCGGGTACCGGTATCGATCAACCTGCCCCCTCACCTGCTGGAGCAGTCGGACCTGCCCGACGAACTGCTGGCACTGACCCTGGCCAACGGCGGTACGCCTGGTGAATTGTGCTTTGAGCTGATGGAAAACAGCACCACGCGGCACGTCAGCGACTTCTATGCCGGTGCCTGCCGGCTGCGCATGAAGGGCTTCGGCCTGGCCCAGGATGATTTCGGGCAGGGTCTGAGCTCGGTCCACAATCTGGTCAATACCCCCTTCACCGAGGTCAAGATCGACCGCGCGCTGGTCAGCGGCTGCGCCCGTGACCCGGCCCTGCACCTGACCTTGTCGACGGTGATCGCGCTGGCCAACCAGCTCGGGCTGACCATCGTGGCCGAGGGCGTGGAAAGCGATGCCGACCTGGCCGCGCTGCGCCAGCTCGGCTGCAGCCAGGTGCAGGGTTTCCTGATCTCGCAGGCGCTGCCCTCAGACGAGTTCACCCGCCTGCTGGACGAAGAAGCACCGCAACTGGACGAAAGATCGCGAGCCGCCCTGAGCTGACACGGATTCCACAGCGACTTCACAACATCATCAAGTCGCATTGACGATCCTGTCTGTGCAGTGGCGGCGGACTTTGCGCTGCCGCCACCGGTGCCTCTGTCCGCCCCCACCCTGAGACCCGCCATGCCGGCCGAGGCCGCCCCTGTTCGCCGACTCGCTCGCCGCTCACTGCGCGTCCACGCCCTGCTGATCGGCGTGGTGGTGCTGGCGACCCTGCAGGCCGGACTGCTGCTGTCGGCCGGCTCGCAGCTTTTGAACGAAGAGCGCAGCAAGATCGAGTACCACTTCCGCCGCCTGGACGGCACGCTTCGCGAGCAGGAGCGCTTCCTGCGCCAGTGGCGGCTGCACGATGTCGGCGCTCGAGGACAGCCGGTTGCCGATGCCAGCGTGGAACTGCAACGCGGCCCGTTGTTCGCCAACTTCGCGGCGATCGGGAGCGAGGGAGCCAGTCTTTCGCTACCGAACGAGCTGGGCGATCGTTTCCTGCGCTTCTACGGCACGTTCTGGTCGGCCTCGCACTACCCACCACCGCAATGCCTGCTGGTCGATGGCCAGGGCACGCGCGGGCTGCTGGCACCGGTGCAGATCGGCGTTACCGATGCGAGCCAGAACAGCCCGCATCACCTGCGCCCGGCGATCGCCGACATCCACCGGGTCATGGGCACGCGTCCGGCGCTGCAGCGCGGTGGCATCGTCTGGGTGAGCGTACCGTGGCGCGACCGGCAGACCCGTTTGCTGGCCATCGCGCATGCGCCGCAGGATGCACGCCTGTGGGGCGAGGACGACAAGGATTCACAGGCCGCGCTGGCCTGCCTGCTCGATCCGGGACGTGTCGATGACTACCGGCAGGTGCTGGGTGTTCCGGTGTTCCAGCGGCTGTCGCTGTTCGATACCGATGGCCAGCGCCTGCTGGGCGATGCAGCAGACGCCAGTGACGCTGGCACCTCCTGGAAGGCCGGCCTTGCAGGCCTGCAGTTCCGCATGCGCAGCGAGCGCGGCTGGCTGGCGGTGTACCACGTCAGCTGGCGGCAGGTGTTCCAGCACCCACAGGGGCCCTTGCTCGGCGCGACCGTGGTGGCGCTGCTGCTGGCATTGGGTGGCACGCTGCTGCTGCGCGCGTATCGGCGTTCGGTCATCGAACCACTGCGCAGCAACCACGCGCGCCTGCTGGAAAGCGAGGCCTTCAGCCGCACCATCCTGGACAACGCGCCGATCGGGCTGTGCCTGCTGCGCCGTACCGATGGCAATGTGCTGCTGGACAACACTCTCGCCCGCCGCTGGCTGGGCGAAGACCACCACAGCGGAGGCTGGCATGGCCCTTGGCGGCGCAGCGTGCTGGCCGCTGGAGGCACCACGCTCGGCGATGGGCTGGCCTACACCACGCCCGAAGGCCGCCACCTGCTGGTGACCGCGACGCCGGCGCGCTATCGCGGCGAGCCGGCGGTGCTGTGTCTGTTCATCGATCTCAGCAGCCAGCATGAAGCCGAACAGGTGCTGCAGCAGGCGCGCCGTGCCGCCGACCAGGCCAACCGGGCCAAGAGCCAGTTCCTGGCCACGATGAGCCATGAAATCCGCACGCCGCTGTACGGCGTGCTCGGCACCCTCGAACTGCTCGGACTCACACCACTGGATGCGCGGCAGCAGGACTATCTGGCGACGATCCAGCGTTCGTCCTCGACCCTGATGCAGCTGATCAGCGACATCCTCGACGTCAGCAAGGCAGAGGCCGGGCAACTGAGCCTGGAGCCCAGCCCGTTCGATCCGGTGCGACTGACCGAGGATGCGCTCGACTCGTATGCTGCCGCGGCCGCCAACAAGGGGCTGCGGTTCTACGCCTGCATCGATGCCGACGTGCCACCCTTGGTGTGCGGTGATGCCGCGCGGATCCGCCAGGTCCTCAACAACCTGATCAGCAACGCACTGAAGTTCACCGACAGCGGGCGCGTGGTGGTGCGCGTTTCGGCACGCTGGCAGGAGCAACGCTGCTGGCTGCAGTGGCAGGTCGCCGATACCGGTATCGGCATTGCCAGCGAACACCAGGCGCACCTGTTCGAGCCGTTCTTCCAGGCCAACCCGGGCACCGATGCGATGCGCGGCACCGGCCTAGGGCTGGCCATCTGCGCGCATCTTGTGGCGTTGATGGAAGGCCAGCTGCGTGTGGTCAGCGAGAGCGGCCTGGGCAGCAGCTTCAGCGTCGAACTGCCGCTGCCACCGGCGCCGGCGGATCCGCAGCAATCCCCTGCGCCGCAGCTGCCTGCGGGCCTGCAGGTCCAGGTACGGGGCAGCGTGCGCGAGCTGGTGCAATCGCTGTGCGAACGCCTGCAGCAGCGTGGTGAACAGGCCAGCGTGTACCGGGAAGACAGCACGGCAGACTTGCCATCGCCCACCGTGCTGCTCGACCTGGTCCTTGACGACCCGCTGCCCGGGTGGGCCGGTGGACCGCGTGTGGTCGCCTGCCGCGAAGGCGGCGTGCGCCCCCGGCACATTGATGGCTTCTGGCAGGTTGGCCTGCACCGGTTCGATGCGATCGTGCTCGCGTTGGCCGCGGCCAGTGGCCAGCCGCTAGCGGCGAGCGCCGAAGGGCGCCTGCCGGCGACGCGCCGTTTCGGCCTGCAGGTGCTGGTGGCCGAGGACAACCCGATCAACCAGGCGATCCTGCGCGACCAGCTGGAACAGCTCGGCTGCCGCGCCGTGGTCGCCAGCGATGGCAATGAAGCGCTGGGCTACTGGCAGCAGGGCGCGTTCGCGCTGGTGCTGACCGACCTGAACATGCCCGGGATGGATGGCTATGGCCTGGCGCGAGCCTTGCGGGCGCGCGGTGTCAGCGTGCCGATCCACGGTGCCACCGCCAACGCCGATCCGGCCGAACGCCAACGCTGCCAGGAATCGGGCATGCAGGGCGTGCTGGTCAAGCCGATCACGCTGGAAGCGCTGCAACGCCTGCTGATCCGGATCACCCAGGGCGATGCGGCGGTTTCCGCGCCGCCGCAAAGTCCTGTATCCACCGATACGCGCGATGATGATCCGCCGCTGCAGGTTCCCGCAAGAATGCAGGCATTGTTCGTGCAGACCATGCAGGCTGACCTGGACAGCCTGCGCCAGTCGATTGCCACCGCCGATCCCGCGCGCGTGGTGCAGGTACTGCATCGCATCCGCGGCGCACTGGTCATCGTCGGCGCACCTGCGCTGGTGGACAGCGGCCTGCGGATCGAACAGGGCCTCGCAGGCGGCGATGACCTGGTCACCCAGGAGGCTCCGCTTGCCGGCTTCCAGCGACGCCTCGAACAGCTGCTGCATCCGCTGCTCGGCGCGGCATCTCCTTCCTCATCTGACGACCCGAACCCGCCATGACCACACGGATCCTCATCGCCGACGACCACCCGATCGTGCTTGCCGGCATCCGCGACGTACTGGCCGGGGAGCTGGACCTCGAGGTCGTGGGCGAAGCGGCCGACCCGGCGACGCTGATCGAGCTGATGACCCGGACCCGGCCACAGGCGGTGATCACCGACTACAGCATGCCAGGGGGCGACCGCTTCGGGGACGGCATAAAGCTGATCTCGTTCCTGCGCCGCAGCTTCCCGGAGACGCGCCTGCTGGTGCTGACGATGGTGTCCAACCCGTCGTTGGTTGCGGCGATGTATGCCGCTGGTGCCGGCGGCGTGGTGCTCAAGAGCCATGGATTGGGCAGCCTGGTACAGGCCCTGCGCGTGGTGCTGGCCGACCGCGTCTACCGGCCCCCGGGCCTGCTGCCGGTAGCGGCGAGCGAGCCGGCCGATGCCGATGCGGTGCGTGCGCGGCTGTCGCCGCGCGAGCTGGAAGTGATCCGGCTGTTCACCGGCGGCATGAGCGTGGGCGACATTGCACGCCAGCTGCAGCGCAGCGCCAAGACGGTCAGCACGCAGAAGATCAGCGCGATGCGCAAGCTGGGCGTGGACAGTGATCAGGCGCTGATCGAGTACTGCCTGCAGGCCTCGTTGTTCGCCTGAGGTCCACTCCAGGCTGAACCCTGCAGCCCCTGTACAAGGGCCCGCACCGGCTTTAGGAAACGCCTGATTCCATAGGACAGCGCCGATTTCTAGGCTGGACGCATCCCGCCTTGGTGCGCCTGCCGGCAGTAGCTGCGCCGCCCTGGGGGACGGAAGTCCGATGGCGCCTGCAGCTGCCATCGCGTGTGGCTTCCGCAGCGACGCGGCCCTGCCGCGCCAGTTCGCGCAGCCGTGCTGCGCCCTGCCACAGGAAGTCCAACAGAATGTACGCCTCCCCCACACGGTACCGCCGTGCGCCTGGGCGCGCGCGCCTCGCGCCTGCCCCCCTCCTTCCCAGCCTGCTGGCGACCGCCCTGTGGGCGGCGCTGCCGGCCCACGCCGCCGATCTGACCGGACCGCTGAAGGTCATCAATGGCCAGACCCTGCAGCTGGATGCGGGCGATACCCTGCTGCACTCCGTGGGCGGCTTCGCCCTGGACGTGAACGGAGCCGGCAGCACGGCAACGCTCGATGACACGCGCGTCGATGTCACCGGCGGCGGCAGCGCAATCCAGGCCTCCGCAGGTGGCAGTGTTCTTGTACAGGGAGGTCACATACAGCTTGGCAATGGAAGTTCAGGCGTCGGTTATGCGCTCAACGCAACCGGCATCGGCAGTGTCATCCACGCCAGCAACCTGGTCATCAATGCCTATCGCAACAGTTCCGGCTACGGCACGGTCAACGCCACCAACGGCGGCAAGATATGGCTCGATGGCGGCAGTGTAAGCAGCGATGGTCATGCCCTGTATTCCAGCGGACGTGGAAGCGAGCTGCATGTATCGGGTACCACGATCAGCAACGGTGCCGGCCGTGCCATCTATGCCGACGGCGGCGCACTGCTTTCGTTGGAATCACTGGCGATGACGTTCGCGCAGGCAACCAACGGTTCCAGCGGCCGCCTGTCCGCAAGCGGCAGCGGAAGCGTGTTGTCGCTGCGCGACGTGGATGTCATCAATGGCTACTTCGACATTGACAACGGGGGGATCCTCCGCATCACCGGGGGCACCGCCACCGCCAACGGCAGCAGCATCCGACTGATGGGAAACCGGACCAGTCGAACGTTCGCCACAGCGGAAATCACCAATGCCCGCTTTGAAAGCACCGGCGGCTACGGCGTCAACGTCAACAGCTGGGGCAAGTTGACCGCCGAGGGCGCGCACTTCACCGTGCGCGATGGCAGTTCCGGGATCTGGCTGTCCGGTGCCGACTCGCTGGCGGACCTGAGCAACACTGTGATCAGCACCTTTGGTGACAACGGGTATGGCCACGGTGTGGACGTATGGGGTGGCACCGCGACGATCACCGGTGGCAGCATTGATACCCATGGCGATGGCGTCTACGGCCTGCGCGCTTCCGGCAGCAACCCTCCAACGCCCTACTCCCGGATCCGTGCCAGGAATCTCGACATTGCGACCTACGGTGCGGTGTCCGGTGGTGTGTTCCTGGGCGGCAGTACCGCGGACATACAGCTGGACGGCGGCTCGATCACCACCCATGGCGCAGCCTCGTTCGGCATCGTGCAGATGAACACTGCAAAGCTCACTGCGGACGCCCTGCACATCCAGGCGCTGGGAACGAACTCGGGCGCCTATCGTTCCTACATCACCGTATTTGGTCCCTACTGGGATCGGCTGGTGTTCAACGACAGCCAGATCGAGACCCTGGACGGCCCAGCGTTGTGGCTGCAGGGAAGCAACCACGAACTGACACTCAACAATACCGCCGTTGTCGCCCGTCAGGCAGGTGACCTGGTTGGCGGCCGACTGCTGAGGGTCAGCGATACCGTGTTCACTGATGGCAGCTCGGTGGCAACGTCCGAGATCCGCTTCACCGCGAACAACAGCCGCCTGAGCGGCGACGTGGTCGTCGACAGCGCGACTGCGGAGGTGCACATGGTGCTGCGCAACGGTACTCAGTTCAGCGGCGCCCTGCGCAACGACTCCGGTTACCAGGTCGCACAGCTGGCGCTGGATGGCAGCAGCCAGTGGAACGTGCGTGACAGTTCCAGCGTCGGTGCACTCGAACACGCCGGCACCATTGCCTTCGATGCACCGGCGGCGGGCGGTTTCAAGACCGTCACTGTCAGCGGCGACTACGTGGGTAACGGTGGCCACTGGATCTTCAACCGTGCACTGGGGGACGATACCTCGCTCGGCGATCAGCTGGTGATCAGCGGCAACAGCAGCGGCACCGCCAGCGTGAGCGTGCGCAATGCCGGCGGCGCCGGTGCACTGACCCAGGAGGGCATCCGCCTGATCACCGTAGGTGGCCAGTCCGATGCTCAGTTCGGCCTGCAGGGCCGCGCGGTTGCCGGTGCCTACGACTACTTCCTGTTCAAGGGCGGCGTGTCGACCCCGGATGATGGCAACTGGTACCTGCGTTCGGAATACGTCGATCCTGTCGATCCAGTGGATCCAGTGGATCCAGTGGACCCCGTCGATCCCGTCGATCCCGTCGATCCTGTCGATCCTGTCGATCCTGTCGATCCTGTCGATCCCGTCGATCCCGTCGATCCGGTAGATCCAGTTGACCCGACACGTCCGAAGGTGGAACGCCCGGAACCGGCGGCCTACCTGGCCAACCGCAGCGCCGCGCTGGGCATGTTCCGGCACAGCCTGCACGACCGCGCCGGTGATCCCGCCGCCGAAGCGGGCGTCAGCGGCGATGCCGTGGCCTGGATGCACCTTCGCAGCGCGCAGCCCGACAGCCACGACCGCAACCGCCAGGTCCAGGTCGATGGGCAGATCAGCAGCGTGCTGGTCGGCGTCGGCCGCCGTTTCGAGGTGGGTGGCAAGGGCGAACTGCAGGCAGGTGCGATGCTCGGTCACGGCCGTGCGCGCAATGACAGCCGATCGCAGGTGACCGGCTACGCCGCGCGGGGCGTGGTCACCGGCACCAGCGTGGGCGCCTATGCCACCTGGCTGCAGGATGCACGCATGCAGGGCGGCGCCTATGTGGACGGTTGGCTGCAGTACGGCCGCTTCCGCAACAGCGTGCAGGGCGAAGGCCTGCAGAAGGAGCGCTATGACGCCCGCAACTGGAGTGCGTCGGCCGAAGCCGGCTATGTGCTTCCCCTGCGGCGCACCGCGCAGCGCGGCATCTACCTGGAACCGCAGCTGCAGGTGGTTCACAGCCGCTATGACAGCGACCGCGTGGTCGAGGCCAACGGCACGGTGGTCGAGGACCGCGGCGGTAGCGAGACCAGCAGCCGCCTCGGCCTGCGCCTGTACAGCCGCGGGTTGAGCCCGGCGCAGGGCCAGGTGCACCCGTACGTGGCGGTGAACTGGTGGTCCGGCGGCAATGGCGCAGGCCTGGCGATGGACGGCGAGCGCCTGCAGCGGCAGCTGCCGCGCGACATCTACGAAGCCAAGGCCGGTGTGCAGGTGAATCTGTCCGGCGGTTGGCGAGGCTGGGGTGAATTGAGCCGGCAGAGCGGTGGCATGGGCTTCCGCGATATCAGTGCGCAGATGGGCGTGTCGTACACCTGGTGATGCGGGAAGTGCCCGGCAAGGGAGTGCCGGGCGCTTTTTCCACATGCCGCGTGGAAAGCGATGGGGGTTAGGTGTGGACAAGTGCCTGCGAACCGCATGGAGCAAGCGTTTCAGGACGTGGCTATTTTTTATCCATGCCTCTTCGCGGTTTTCCACACCCCTCGTGGAGAGTGGTTGGGATTTGATGTGGACAAGTAGGTGGGAGTGTTGCTGCGCAAGCGCTTCGAAGCGTGGTCAAAATTTGTCCACGCTGCACGATCGAGGCAGGTAGCGCCGAGCCCGCGCTCTGCTCACGTCCATCGCAGCCGTGCATCGGCTCGGCGCTGCATCAGGTTCGCCGGTTTTCCACACACGACGTGGAAAGCGATGGGAGTTTGCTGTGGACAAGTACCGGCGAACATCACACCGCAAGCGTTTCGCAGCGTGGTGTTTTTTTGTCCATCGCCGGAAACGCGAACGCCCCGCACAGGGCGGGGCGTCCGGGGTCGATCCGATGCCGCTGGATCAGACGTTGAAGCGGAAGTGCAGGATGTCGCCTTCCTGCACGCGGTATTCCTTGCCTTCCAGACGCAGGCGACCGGCTTCCTTGGCGCCGGCTTCGCCCTTGTACTTGATGAAGTCGTCATACGCGATGGTTTCGGCGCGGATGAAACCCTTCTCGAAGTCGGTGTGGATGACTGCGGCAGCCTGCGGGGCGGTGGCGCCCTTGCGTACGGTCCACGCGCGGACTTCCTTCACGCCAGCGGTGAAGTAGGTCTGCAGGCCGAGCAGGCTGTAGGCCGCGTTGATCACGCGGTTCAGGCCCGGCTCGCTCAGGCCCAGGTCGGCCAGGAAGGTATCGCGGTCTTCGTCATCGAGCTGGGACAGCTCTTCTTCGATCGCGGCCGACACCGGCACCACCTGCGCGCCTTCGGCGGCAGCATGCGCACGCACGGCTTCCAGGTGCGGGTTGTTCTCGAAGCCGTCTTCCAGCACGTTGGCGATGTACATCACCGGCTTCAGGGTCAGCAGGAACAGGTCGCGCACCAGCGCCTTCTCTTCCTCGTCCAGGCCGACCGAGCGACCGGCCTTGCCGTCCGACAGCGCAGCCTGCAGCTTGGCCAGCACCGGCTTGCGCGCCGCTGCGTCCTTGTCGCCGCCCTTGGCCGCACGCTCGGCACGGTTCAGCGCCTTCTCGACACTGTCCAGGTCAGCCAGCGCCAGCTCGGTGTCGATGGTTTCGATGTCCGAGATCGGATCGACCTTGCCAGCCACGTGCACGATGTCGCCGTGCTCGAAGCAGCGCACCACGTGGGTGATCGCGTCGACTTCGCGGATGTGCGCCAGGAACTTGTTGCCCAGGCCTTCACCGCTGGCGGCACCGGCCACCAGGCCGGCGATGTCGACGAACTCGACCGCGGTCGGGATGACCTTCTGAGGGTTGATGATGCCCGCCAGCTCGTTCAGGCGCGGGTCCGGCACCGGCACGATGCCGACGTTCGGCTCGATGGTGCAGAACGGGAAGTTCGCCGCGGCGATACCCGCCTTGGTCAGCGCATTGAACAGGGTCGACTTGCCGACGTTGGGCAGGCCGACGATGCCGCATTTGATACCCATGGGTGACAGCTCTCTGGGGTGAAAGTGATTGGGGAAACAGCGGCCTGGGCGCTGCTTTTCCAATCATTCTCCGTACCGACCAACGGTCGGTACCTACCGGATTGGTTGGTTCCGTACCGACCAACGGTCGGTACCTACCGGATTGGTTGGTTCCGTACCGACCAACGGCCGGTACCTAGCGGATTGGATGGTTCCACACCGACCAACGGTCTGTACCTACAGCTTATTTCGGGGTGTGCAGCCGCTTCATCGCTTCGCTGAAATCGCCCTGTACCGCCAGCGGCATCACGTCGATCGCATCGTCGATGGCGCGTGCGATCAGCACGTCGTCCTCCTTGGACGGGCGCCCCAGCACCCAACCCACTACGCGGTCCTTGTGGCCGGGATGGCCGATGCCCACGCGCAGGCGATGGAACTTGCCGTGGCCGAGCAGGCGGATGGTGTCGCGCAGGCCGTTCTGGCCGCCGTGGCCACCGTCGAACTTCAGCCGCGCCACGCCGGGCGCCAGGTCCAGTTCGTCGTGTGCGAGCAGGGTTTCTTCCGGTTCGATCTTCCAGAACCGCTGTGCGGCGGTGACCGACTTGCCGCTGAGGTTCATGAAGGTGGCGGGCTTGAGCAGCCACACCGTCTGCCCGGCGATCTCGACCTTGGCGGTCTCACCGAACAGCTTGCTGTCCACATTCCATCGCGCACCGGCTTTCTCCGCCAGGGCCTCAACGAAATGAAACCCGGCATTGTGCCGGGTCCGGGCGTGTTCCGATCCGGGATTGCCCAGACCGACGATCAGTCGCAGTCCTGCCATGGTTCCTTCCAGTACGGTGCCTGCCCGGAGGCAGGCACCGTAACGGTATTACTCGGCGGCAGCCGCTTCTTCGTCAGCCTCGTCGGCCTTGCCGGCCTTGGCGGTGACGATGGCGTCGTCGTGGTCCTTGCCCAGCGCCAGGGCCGGGATTTCCACGCCCTTCGGCAGCTTGATGTCGGACAGGTACACCACGTCACCGGCCTTCAGCTCGCCCAGGTCGACTTCGATCGACTCCGGCAGGTCCTTCGGCAGGCAGGTGATGGTCACTTCCTTCAGTTCGTGGGTGACCACGACGTCGGCAGCCTTGCCGGCCGGCGAGGTGTCTTCGTTGACGAAGTGCAGCGGGACCGAAGCGGTCAGGGCTTCGTTCTCGTTCACGCGCTGGAAGTCCAGGTGCATGATCAGCTGCTTGTACGGGTGGCGCTGCATGTCACGCAGCAGGACCTTCTGCACCTGGCCATCCAGGTTCAGGTCCAGGATCGAGGCATAGAACCACTCGTTCTGCTGGGCCAGCCAGATTTCGTTGTGGTCCAGGCTGATGGCGACCGGCTCGGCGTTGCCGCCGTACACGATGGCCGGGATCACACCGGCGTGACGCAGGCGGCGGCTCGCACCCTTACGCTGCAGTTCACGCTTGGTGACCTTGATTTCATGGGTCTTCGACATTTTCGACTACTCAGGTTGTTGCCGCGCCCTGCGGCGTGGCGGTTGAAGATGCTTCCGCGACCAGAAGCATCCGGGTATGCCCCCGCCGTTGCCGGCAGGGGCGAAAAACTCAGTCGACGTACAGCGAGCTGACCGACTCGCCGAAGGCGATGCGGCGCATCGTTTCGGCCAGCATTTCTGCCACGCTCAGCTGGCGGATCTTGCTGCACACCCGCGCCGCGTCCTTCAGCGGGATGGTGTCGGTCACCACCAGCTCGTCGAGCTGGGAATTGGTGATGTTGTCCACCGCCGGGCCCGACAGCACCGCGTGGGTGCAGTAGGCGGCGACCTTGAGCGCACCGCGCGCCTTCAGGGCAGCAGCAGCAGCGCACAGGGTGCCGGCGGTGTCGACGATGTCATCGACCATCACGCAGGTCTTGCCTTCGACGTCACCGATGATGTTCATCACGGTGGAGACGTTGGCGCGCGGGCGGCGCTTGTCGATGATCGCCAGGTCGGCGTCATCCAGGCGCTTGGCCACGGCACGGGCGCGGACCACGCCGCCCACGTCCGGCGACACGACGATCAGGTTCTCGGTGCCGTAGGCGCGCCAGATGTCGGCCAGCAGCAGCGGGGACGCATACACGTTGTCCACCGGAATATCGAAGAAGCCCTGGATCTGGTCGGCGTGCAGGTCGACGGTCAGCACGCGATCAGCGCCAGCGGTGCTGAACATCTTCGCCGCCAGCTTGGCGGTGATCGGCACGCGCGAGGAACGCATGCGGCGATCCTGCCGCGAGTAGCCGAAGTACGGCACCACGGCGGTCACGCTGGCCACCGATGCGCGCTTGAGCGCGTCGATCAGCACCAGCAGTTCCATCAGGTTTTCCGCGCTCGGCGCGCAGGTCGGCTGGATCACGAACACGTCCTGCTTGCGGACGTTCTCTTCGATCTCCACCTGCACTTCACCATCGGAGAAGTGCGAGACCAGCGCCTTGCCCGGGCGAACCCCCAGTTCCTTGCAGATGTTCTGCGCCAGACGTTTGTTGGCGTTGCCGGAAAAGACCAGCAGGTTCGGGGACTCTTGCATCATGATTGTCTCGGGCGGGGACGAGTGGCGGGGATCCGGAGTCGGCAAGGACCCCGATGGACCCTTGCTGCTGACAACACCGCGGTTGTTTCCACGTCCCGCGCGGGCGATGCGCTGGAAGGCGCGGACACAGCCGCTATTGGCAGGGGCGGTAGGATTCGAACCTACGAATGCCAGGATCAAAACCTGGTGCCTTGGGCCTCTTGGCGACGCCCCTGCATTGATAAATCAGTGTTGCTCGAGTGCATCCAGCAGTGGCGAACGCGCAACGCCCGCTGCCACCCTTGCCCGCAACTCCTTCGGCAACTTCGACCGTCCCTGCTCTGCGGCAGACTGCGATGCGAACTCGACGAAACAACCACTTCCCGAACCGGTCAGCCGCGCCGTGCCGATGTCGCTCAACGCGGCGAACGCTGCCTCGACGGCAGGCTCACGGCGGCGCAGCACCGGTTCGAACGCGTTCCCGACCAAGGTCCCGGAAGCGAAGTCCTCTATTTTCGCCACTGGGCTGCCGCGCGTCAAATCCGGGTCTGCGAACAGAGCCGGGGTGGGAACATGAACACCCGGTTCAACCACCACATACCAGGCCGGCTCCAGCACGATCGGCTGCAGGCGCTCACCCACCCCTTCGGCCCAAGCATTGCGCCCGCGCACGAACACCGGCACGTCAGCGCCCAGGCGCAGTCCCAGCGCAGCAAGCGCGTCCTCGTCCAGACCGGCACGCCAGAGCCGGTTCAGCACCACCAGTACGGTGGCCGCGTCGGACGAACCGCCGCCAAAGCCACCACCTGCAGGAACGTGTTTTTCGACGATGATGTCCGCGCCTTGCACGATATTGGCCGCATCTTTCAGAAGCCGCGCGGCGCGGACCGCCAGGTCATCCGCCTCGGCCACGCCAGCCAGCCCCTCGCCCTGCCGGCGCACCTGGCCGTCTTCGCGCAGGCGCAGACCGATGCGGTCGCCCCAGTCCAGCAGGCGGAACACGGTCTGCAGCTCGTGGTAGCCATCGGCACGGCGGCCGGTGATGTGCAGGAACAGGTTCAGCTTGGCCGGGGCCGGCCACCAGGACCAGCCCGTGTCATCGCGCCCGGCACTCATGGGGTGCCCTGCCCCCATTGGTCGACCAGCAGGCGCACCTTGGCGTCGCCATTGCTGGCCTCGATCCGGCGCGGCAGCGCCGGGCGCCCGGCCTCGGCCGGGTACCAGTCCAGGTACTGCACCTGCCAGCCCATCTGCTGCATGCGACGCGGCCGGCCTTCACCATCACGCTCGACCTTCTCCGGACCGGCAGCATCACCGGCCACCAGGCCACGGATCCACGCCGGCAGCTGGTTGACCGGGATGTCCCAGCCGGTCGCCTCCAGCAGCAGTTGCTGGGCGTCTTCGCCGTCACGCGGCCCGCCGGCCAATCCTTCCAGCCGACCGGCTTCGGAATGGGTATCGCCGGTCAGCTTCCAGCTCTGCCGGGTCACCGGCGCGCTCAGCTCAACCACATAGCGGCGTCCTTCCTGCTTCCAGTCGATGCGTCCGCTGCCGCCATCCTTGCCCTTGCTGACCGCGACCCGGCCCTGGAAAGCCCAGTCCGGCTGTGCCTGCAGCGCGGCCACGCGCGCCGCCTCGGCCTGCGCCGCTTCGGCCGAAACAACCTCGACCACCGCCGGCGCCGGGATCTTCTGCGTGCCTACGCTGGTACAGGCGGTCAGCGCCAGGGCCGCGGTTGCCAACAGCAGCGGCCGGATCAGGGAAACACTCATGGATTGAATTTCTCACGGGCGCGCAGCAGCGCGCGGTTTTCAGGGTCGAGCTTGGCCGCTTCGTCGAAGAAATGGCGGGCCTCGTCATGCTTGCCCAGCACCCACAACACTTCGCCGACATGGGCGGCGATCTCGGGGTCCTTGGCCAGGGTCCAGGCACGGCGCAGCTGCACCAGTGCTTCTTCCTTGCGGCCCAGGCGATACAGCACCCAGCCATAGCTGTCGACGATGGCAGCGTTGTCCGGTTCGGCCACGCGGGCGCGGTCGATCAGCTCCAGCGCTTCCTGCAGGCGACCGGTGCGATCGGCCAGGGTGTAACCCAGCGCGTTCAATGCCGGCACGTTCTCCGGGTCGGTCACCAGGATCTTGCGCAGGTCGGCCTCGGCGCGCGGGATGTCGTCGCGGCGTTCCCAGGTGAGCGCACGGGCGTACAGCAGGCCGTTGTCATCCGGGTAGGCGGCCAGGCCGCGGGCCAGTGCATCCAGCTCCCCGGCACTGTCGTCAGCACGCTGGCGCAGTTCGGCTTCCAGCAGGTAGGCATCGCGGCGCACATCGTCGTCGACCACCGCATCGGACTGGATCGCGTGCACTTCATCCAAAGCCTGCGGCAGGCGCCCGGCCAGAGCCTGGGCGTTGGCCGCGCGCAGGCGCGCCTCGCTCAGTTCATCGCCACCGGGCACGCTGTGGTACCACTGCACCGCCTCGGGATAACGCTTCAGGTATTCGGCGATCTTGCCCAGCAGCAGGCGCTGCGCCGGGTCCGGCTTGGCCGCCTGCCGCGACAGTTCGTTGTAGAGGTTGGACAGCGCGGCCTTGTCGCCCTGCTTGGCCAACAGCGAGGCGCGCATGCCCCAGGTCTGCACGTCCTGCGGGCCGAACGCCAGCACGCGCTCGGCGGCGGCTGGCTGGCCGAGGCTGTCATAGGCAATGGCCACTGCATTGCGCAGTTCCGGGTCCTGGCGGGTCTTCGGCTCCACATCGTGCAGCAGCGACAGCGCCTTGCCGGTCTCCCCGGCCTGCTGCAGCTGGCTGGCGCGCAGCAGCGCCACACGCGGTTCTTCGGGGAAGCGCTTGACCACTTCGTCGATCATGCGCCGCGCCAGCTCGGGCTTGTCCATGCGCAGGGCAAGGCGTCCGAACTCCTGCCACGCCTCGATCTTCGGCGGAATGGCGTTGGCGTCGACCAGCTCGCCCAGCACCTGCGCCGGCACTGCCGGGTCGCGGCCGCCGCCGATCAGGGCGGCCAGGGCGAACTTCCAGCCACGTTCATCCGGGTCGGCCAGCAAGGCCTGCAGATCGCCACGCGCTGCCTTCACATCGCCCTGGCGCATGGCCAGCGCGGCAGCGGCACTGCGCATGGTCAACGAGCTGGGCGCGCGCTGCTGCCAAAGGGCCAGGCCCTTGGCGGCGCTGGCGTCATCGTTGGCGAGCATGGAAATGCGGGTCGCGCGCTCGGCCAGGCCGGCGTCGCCGTCGGTCTGCTGGGCGGCCTGCAGGTACCAGCGGGCCGCCTCGGCCAGCTTGCCAGCCTGCAGCGCGAACTCACCGGCCATCACCGGTTCCAGCGCCAGTTCCTCAGTGGCCGGGGCCCGTACGGGGGCCTTGGCCGGCACCGCCGCCAGGGCCTGGCTGCAGGCCAGGGACAGCAGCAGAACACTGGGGATGCGAATCAATGCGGGCATCGTCGGCATCGGGGCCTTAAAATGTCGTCCAATGGCCAGCAGCTTATCGCAAGCAACTGAACAATGACCCTGTGGGTGCTCGGACTGAATCACCAGACCGCACCGGTGGAGCTGCGCGAGCGCGCGGCCTTCGCCGGTGAGGCGTTGCCGCGCGCGCTCGGTTCGCTGCGCGATACTCCGCAGATCGCCGAGGCGGTGCTGCTGTCCACCTGCAACCGCACCGAGCTGTATGCCGTGGCCGATTCGGCACAGGCACTGGACCAGTGGCTGCAGGCCCAGGCCGGCGACCTGCAGGGCTACCTGTACCAGCATGCCGATGCAGAAGCCGTACGCCACCTGTTCCGGGTCGCCACCGGCCTGGACTCGATGGTGCTGGGCGAACCGCAGATCCTCGGCCAGGTGAAGGACGCATGGTCGACCGCGCGTGACCACGGCCTGCTCGGCCAGCGCCTGGACCGCCTGTTCCAGCAGACCTTCTCGGTGGCCAAGCGTGCGCGCACCGATACCCAGGTCGGCGCCAACCCGGTATCGGTGGCGTCGGCGGCGGTGCGCCTGGCGCAGAACGCGTTCGCGCGGCTGGACGATTCCACCGTGCTGCTGGTCGGTGCCGGCGAGACCATCGAACTGGCTGCACGGCACCTGAGCGAAGGCAGGGTACGTCGGCTGCTGATCGCCAACCGCACCCTCGCCCACGCGCAGGAACTTGCCAGCCGCCATGGTGGCGTAGCCCTGCCGCTGACCGAACTGGACCGCCACCTGGGCGAGGCCGACGTGGTGTTCTCGGCCACCGCTGCGCGCGAACCGGTGATCCACCGCGAGATGGTGGCCAAGGCCCTGCGCGCGCGCCGGCACAAGCCGATGCTGCTGTTCGACCTGGCCGTGCCGCGTGACATCGAGGCGGAGGTCGGCACGCTCAACGACGCCTTCCTCTACACCGTCGACGACCTGGAGCGCGCGGTGGAAGACAACCGCCGCGGACGCCGCGAGGCGGCCGCCGAGGCCGAGGCGATCATCGACCTTCAGGTATCGCGTTTTATCGAGACCCAGCAGGCCAGCGCCCACCAGGCGCCGCTACGACAGCTGCGTGCGTTCGGCGAGGCCACCCGCACTGAACTGCTGGAACGCGCGCGCCAGCAGCTGGCCAACGGCAAGCCGGCCGACGAAGTGCTGGAACTGCTGGCGCACGGCCTGACCAATCGATTGCTGCATCCTCCTACCGCTGCCCTGCGCGCTGCCGCACTGAGCGGCGATGCCGACCTGACCCGCGCCGCCGAGCGCCTGTTCCCGGCTACGCCGGGTTACCGCCACCCACCCGTGAGACCCGATGACGCCGACCCTGCGCCGTAAGCTGGAAGCGCTGGCCGAGCGCCGCGAAGAACTGGAACGCCTGCTCGCCGAACCCGACGTGGTCGCCGACAACACCCGTTTCCGCGACCTTTCGCGCGAATTCGCCCAACTTGAACCGATCGCCATCGCCCTGGCCGATGAATCCCGTGCCAAGGCTGATCTGGCCGCCGCGGAAGGCATGCGCGCCGACCCCGACCTGCGCGAGCTGGCCGACGAGGAAATCGCCGCCGCGCAGGCGCGCCTGCTGGAACTGGAGCAGGAGCTGGCGCTGCTGCTGGTACCGCGCGACCCGCGCGACGAAGGCAACCTGTTCCTGGAAGTGCGCGCCGGCACCGGTGGCGATGAGGCGGCGATCTTCGCCGGCGACCTGTTCCGCATGTACGCCCGCTATGCCGAGCGCCAGGGCTGGAAGGTCGAGATCGAATCGGACAATCCCGGCGAGCACGGTGGCTACAAGGAGGTGGTGGCACGGGTGGTCGGCCGTGGTGCGTTCTCGCGCCTGAAGTTCGAATCGGGCACGCACCGTGTGCAGCGCGTGCCGGCCACCGAATCGCAGGGCCGCATCCATACCTCGGCGGCCACCGTGGCGATCATCCCGGAGGCCGACGAAGTCGATGACATCGTCATCAACCCGGCCGACCTGAAGGTGGATACGTTCCGCTCCTCCGGCGCCGGTGGCCAGCACGTCAACAAGACCGAGTCGGCGATCCGCATCACCCACGTACCGACCGGCGTGGTGGTGGAATGCCAGACCGAACGCAGCCAGCACGCCAACCGCGACAAGGCGATGAAGCGCCTGAAAGCGCAGCTGCTCGACGCCGAGCGCCAACGCCAGGACGCAGCCCAGGCCGAGTCGAGGCGCCTGCAGGTCGGCAGTGGTGATCGCAGCCAGCGCATCCGCACCTACAACTTCCCGCAGGGGCGCATCACCGACCACCGCGTGGAGGGCCTGACCCTGTACGACCTGCCCAACATCCTGGCCGGCGACCTCGATCCGCTGCTGCAGCGGCTCAGCCACGAACACCAGGTCGACGCCCTGGCCCAGCTGTCGGCAGGCTGAGCACGATGTCGGCCTGGCAGCAGCGACAGCAACTGCAGCAAGCGATCGCCCGCCAGCCCGACGACTTCGTCGCCTGGGTGATGCTGGCCGACGTGGAACTGGAAGCCGGCGACATCGCTGCCGGCGAACAGGCCGCGCGACGTGCGCTGCAGCTGCGCCCGAATCACCCCGAAGCGCTGGCACGGCTGGGCCGCGTGGCGTGGATGGCAGGTGCACATGGCGATGCGGCCAAGCTGCTCGGCCAGGCCTCGGCCTTGGCCCCACAGCACCCGGGCATTGCGCTGTGGCTGGGCCATGCACTGGAAGATGCCGATGATGCCGAAGGCGCGTCGGCGGCCTATCGACGCGCGCATGGGCTGATGCCGGCCGAGCCGTACATCGCCGCCCAGCGCCTGGCCTGGCAGCGTCGCCTGTGCGATTGGGAGGACCTGGACACGCTGGCGGCACAGGTGCGCGCCGCCGTTGCCAGCGGCCATGGCGTGGTCGAGCCGTTCGCCTTCCTCAGCGAGGACGCCAGCGCTGCCGAACAGTTGGCCTGCGCGCACACCCGTGCGCTGGCCGTGGCTGCCTCGGTGCGGCCCTTGCCGCCGGCAACGGTGCGCCCGCACGGCCCGCTGCGCGTCGGCTTCCTCTCCAATGGGTTCGGCGCGCATCCGACCGGATTGCTGACCGTGGCGCTGTTCGAGCAGCTGCGTCGCGACCCCGCACTGCAACTGCATCTGTTCGCGCTGAACCGCGACGACGGCAGCCGCATCCGCCAGCGCCTGCAGGCAGCGGCGCAGCTGCATGATGTGGCTGGCCTGCGACACACCGATACCGCCGCACGCATTCGCGCACAGGGCATCGACCTGCTGTTCGACCTGCGCGGCTGGGGCGGTGGCGGCACGCCGGAAGTGTTGGCGATGCGCCCTGCCGCGCTGCAATTGAACTGGCTGGCCTATCCGGGCACGTCGGGGGCGCCGTGGATGGACGCGGTGGTCGGCGATGCCTTCGCCCTGCCGCCGGCACTGGAGCCGTGCTACAGCGAACGCGTGCTGCGCCTGCCACGAGCCTTCCAGCCGTCAGACAATACGCGCGTGCTGGAGCCTGCGCCGACCCGTGCGGACTGCGGACTGCCCGCGCAGGGCGTGGTGTTCTGCTGTTTCAACAACAGCTACAAGCTCAACCCGCGCAGCATGGGCCGTGCCTTCGCAGTGCTGCAGGCAGTGCCCGGCAGCGTACTGTGGCTGCTGTCCGGACCGGGCCAGGCCGACGCCCGCCTGCGCACTGCCGCGCAGGCTGCCGGCCTGGACCCGGCGCGCCTGGTGTTCATGGCCAAGCTGCCGCATCCGCAGTACCTGGCCCGTTACCCGCTGGCCGACCTGTTCCTCGACACGCATCCGTACAACGCGCACACCACCGCCTCCGATGCGCTGTGGGCCGGCTGCCCGGTGCTTACCTGCCCGGGTGACACCTTCGCCGCGCGCGTGGCCGGCAGCCTCAACCACCATCTGGGAATGGCACGGATGAATGTCGCCGACGATACGGCGTTCATCACCACCGCCAGCGCGCTGGGCAACGACCCTGCAGCACTGGCGGCGTTGCGCGCTGAACTGGCACAGGCGCGCGAGCGCAGCGGGCTGTTCGACATGGGCGGGTTTGCCCGCGATCTGTCGGCGTTGGTGCAGCAGCTGGCGCGCGAACACGGCTGGCTGGGAACAACCGAACCGACTGGGTAATGCCGGCTGGGTAATGTCGGCTGGGTAATGTCGGCTGGGCAATGTCGATTGGATGACGTCGACTGGGTAGAGTCGACTGCTGGTCGACTGCCCTCGGCAGGAAGCCGAAAACCCCGCGCTGCGCGCGATAGTCGACTGACCGTCGACTCTACCCGGCGTCGACATCGCCTGGGCAGCCCCTGCGCTACGCTCGGGCTTCCTCCCCGCGTGGTGTGACGATGGCCAAGCTCAAGCGCAAGGACTACGACGAACTGCTGCTGCCGCTGCAGCTGGAACTGACCGCCATGGCGCGCTGGGTGCAGCACAGCGGACAGCGCCTGCTGGTGCTGTTCGAAGGCCGTGATACCGCAGGTAAAGGCGGCGCGATCCAGGCCATCAGCCAGCACCTCAACCCGCGCCAGTGCCGGGTGGTGGCGCTGCCCAAGCCCACCGACCGCGAAGCCACGCAGTGGTACTTCCAGCGCTACGCCTCGCACTTGCCCGCCGCCGGCGAGATCGTGCTGATGGACCGCAGCTGGTACAACCGCGCAGGCGTCGAACGGGTGATGGGCTACTGCAGCGAGACCGAGTACCAGCAGTTCCTGCGCCAGGCGCCGGTGTTCGAACAGCTGCTGGTGGACGACGGCATCCTGCTGTTCAAGTACTGGCTGTGCGTGGACCAGGAGCAGCAGGAGAAGCGCTTCGCCGAGCGCCATCTCGATCCGCTGAAGGGCTGGAAGCTCTCTCCGGTGGACCTGAAATCCCGCAGCAAGTACAGCGCCTACACCGAGGCGCGCGAGGCGATGCTGCGCGCGACCCATCGCGAGGCGGCACCGTGGACGTTGGTGGATTTCAACGACCAGCGGCTGGGCCGGCTGACGCTGGTGCGCAACCTGCTGGACCGGTTGCCGGACACGCGCGTGGATGCGCCGTTGCCGGAGCTGCCGAAGCTGAAGGGCAAGCTGCATCGCGAGCACTACGATGTGCTGAAGCCGATCGAGGACTTCCCGGTCGAGGATTAGGGTAGGTCGGCAGGGCCTGCGGCCCTGCACCTGCCGAAGCCAGAGCAACGGCAACAGCAACAGCAACGGCGGGCTTCCTGAGGGATGGCGGGGCGGGTCCGGGTGCGGGGGGCGCTGCAAGTACGTCCATGTAAGCTCGGTCGCGGCTTGCTCGTGTGCGCTGTCCTGCGCACACGGCAAGACCGGGGTTGGGCGTCCTGCCCAACCCGCCCGAGGCGTGCCTCGCGCCCATGCGGCTCACGCCCCCGCACCCGGACCCACCCCGCCTTCGACAGTTCTCCGCGATCTGTCGTTGATCCACACCATGCGTGGATGCTCTTCGAATTCAATTCGAAATATTCGATTTGTCTGGAGAATCATCCACGCATGGCGTGGATCTACCAGACATGAGGAATCTGTCAGAGGTGGGGCGGTGTCGGAGTGCGGGGTGTCAGCCGCATGGATGCGGCTGCCAAGCTTACAGGGACGTACTTGCAGCGTCCCCGCACTCCGACACCGCCCCGCCATCCCACGGATAGCCCGCTGTTGCTGTTGCTTTTGCTGTTGCTGGGGTTGCCGGCCAGCGGCCGGCACTACCGCGGGTGCAGGGCCGCAGGCCCTGCCGCCCAACCCCATTACTTGGCAGCAGCGATCTGCCTTTCGATGTCGGCGGCCGTCACCGGGCCGAGGAAGGTGTGCGCCAGCTTGCCCTGTGGATCCAGCAGGTGCGTCAGCGGCAGGCCGCGCGGCGTGGCGAAATCGGCCGGCGGATCGAACGGGTCCACGATCACGATCGGATAGGTCACCGGATGCTTGGTCAGGAACGACTGCATTTCCGGCACTTCGATGTCCTCGTAGGCCAGGCCGACCACTTCGATGTTGCTGCGCATCGCATGCAGCGCCGACAACTCCGGCATCTCCTTGCGGCAGGGGGCACACCAGGTCGCCCAGAAGTTCACCACCACCCACTTGCCGCGGTGCGCGGCCAGGTCGTAGTCGCTGCCATCCACCGCCTTCATCTTCAGCGTCGGGAACTCGGCGGTGGTGCGCTCGGCCGGGGTTTCCTCGACCGGCGCCGGTGCGGTCGGCGTCGGTGCCTGCGCCGGCGGTTGGCTGCTGGCCGGCGTCGGCTCCTGGGCCGGCTTGCAGGCCGACAGTGCCAGCAGCAGGGCCAGCGGGAGCAGCAACGGGGTCTTGCGGGTCATGGCATGTCTCCAGAGTCGGTATAGATATCGCTGACCTTGCGCTTCAGGCGTTCACGCAGGGGCAGTCGCAGATCATCCAGCGCCGCCAATGCGGCACGGCCCAGGCTGTCGTCGCGATACGGCAGATGCTGCTCGGCTACCGGAATGCGCAACTGGGTACATTCGTAAAGATCGGCCAGGCTCACCTGGTCCAGGTCGCGCGAGAGCAGCCATTCGCCACGTTCATCGCGGCGCAGCAGGCCGATCTCCTGCAGGTTGCAGGCCAGGTCCTGCAGCAGCGAATCGGTCAGCATCGGCTCCAGCCGCAGGATTTCATCATCGGCCAGGCCCTTGCCCTTGGCTCGGGCATGGTGGAAGCGGCCGAGCAGGCGCAGCAGGCCATAGAACTCGTAGCCCTGCGGCAGGCGCAGTTCCACCGGCTGGTAG
The DNA here is from genome assembly GCF_059368495.1 of Stenotrophomonas sp. YJH_SMC_91. Classification (NCBI taxonomy): domain Bacteria; kingdom Pseudomonadati; phylum Pseudomonadota; class Gammaproteobacteria; order Lysobacterales; family Lysobacteraceae; genus Stenotrophomonas; species Stenotrophomonas sp. YJH_SMC_91. The sequence goes on from NZ_JCAFRT010000003.1 coordinate 32,120, forward strand.
CGGAAGGCCGCCATCGACGAAGACAACGACGCGCCCAGCAGCACCGCCACCCAGCACAGGTAGATCCACAGCAGCAGGATCGGCACGAAGGCCACCGTGCCATACAGCTTCTGGTAGGACTGGAAGCTGCCCAGGTAGGCGCCGATGCCCCACTTCACCAGCTCCAGGATCACCGCGGCCAGAATGGCGCCAGGCACTGCATGCCGCCACTTCACCGTGTGGTGCGGCACCACCCGGAACATCAGCGTGATGCAGACGAACTCGATCAGGATCGGCGCCAGCCGCAGTGCCAGTTCGGCCAGCCAGCGGCCCTCCTGGGTGCCGAACAGCGGCATCGCGAACACCCGCGCCGACACCGCCAGCGAAGCCGCCGCGAGCATCGCGCCCAGCGTCAGTACAGTCCAGTAGACCAGGAAGCGGGTCAGCTTGGGCCGGGTCGAGCCGACCCGCCAGATCTGGTTGAAGGTTTCTTCAACACTGTTGAGCGTGATCAGCAGCGACACCACCAGCGCGATGAAGCCGGCGGCGGTGAGCTGGCCGGCACTGGCCGAGAACTGCCGCAGGTAGCCCTCGGCCGCGCGCGCGGCATTGGGCACGAAGTTGGAGAAGACGTAATCGCTGAGCTGGTCGCTCCAGCGGTCGAAGACGGGGAAGGCCGAGAGCACGCCGAACACCACGATCGCCAGCGGTACCAGCGCGAACACCGTGGTGTAGGCCAGCGCCGCCGCTGCCTGGAACAGGCGGTCGTCGAGGAAGCGATGCCACAGGAAGCGGCCGAAACTGATGGCCCGTGCACGATCCCGCGCGCGCTCCATCCACAGGTTGAGCGTATCCAAAGGTTCCATCGGTGGAAGGGTACCCGATGCGGAATGCTGGCAGGATAGCCATACTGGCGACCACACGACGAGGAGAAGCGGGCACGATGGGCGAGATTCTGGTGCTGTACTACAGCCGGGGCGGTTCGGTGGCACGGCTGGCGCGCCAGATCGCGCGGGGCATCGGCGAAGTGCCGGGCATGAGCGCGCGCCTGCGCACGGTGCCGCCAGTGGCCGCCGTGACCCAGACCGCGCAGCCGCCGGTACCCGACGACGGCGCCCCCTACGTGAGCGTGCAGGACCTGGTGGAATGCCAGGGCCTGCTGCTCGGCAGCCCCACCCGCTTCGGCAACATGGCCGCGCCGGTCAAGCACTTCCTGGATGGACTGGGCGCCGAATGGGTCAATGGCACCCTGTCCGGCAAGCCGGCCGGCGTGTTCACCTCCACCGCCTCGATGCACGGCGGCCAGGAATCGACCCTGCTGTCGATGCAGGTGCCGCTGCTGCACCACGGCTGCGTGATCGTCGGCATCCCGTTCACCGAACCGGCGTTGAGCCACACCACCAGCGGCGGCACGCCCTATGGCGCCAGCCACGTGGCCGGTGCCGCCGATGACCCGCAGCCGACCGACGACGAGGCCGTGCTGGCCCGCGCGCTGGGCCGCCGGGTGGCCGACATCGCGCAGCGGTTGGCCCGATGAGCCGCCCGCCGCGCACGGTCCTGCTGCTGGCCCTGATGGGGCTGGCCGCGCTGTTCGCCGGCTGGTTCATCAATGACAAGCACTGGCTGGCCACCCAGCTGGTGTTCACCGCGCCGCCGCTGGCGCTGGCCTTTGCGCTGCGGCTGGGCTGGCGCAAGGCCGGGTTCTGGGCCTCGGTGCTGGCGCTGGGCTGGTTCAGCCACGGCGTGATGAGCGCCTGGAGCCACCCGGAAACACGCTGGCTGGCGCTGATCGAAATCGCCCTGGCCCTGCTGGTGATCTTCAGCGCCAGCCTGCCGGGGCTGCGCGCCCGCTTCGGCAAGCGACGCTGACGCTGCGCCCGCCGGGCCGTATCATCTGTGTTCCTGGCCCCGCGCCGCTGTACCTGTCCTGGTTTCGCGCATGCACATGATGGAAGAGCTCCTGGTCGTCACCACCGGTGGCACGATCGACAAGATCTACTTCGACGACAAGTCGGACTACCAGATCGGCGACCCCCAGATCGGCATGATCCTGCGCGAGCTGGGCGTGACGTTCCGCTTCAACGTGATTCCGATCCTGCGCAAGGATTCGCTGCACATCAACGATGAAGACCGCGAACTGATCCGCGCCACCATCGCCGCGCAGCCGACCCGCCACGTGCTGGTGACCCACGGCACCGACTCGATGGTGCAGACCGGCAAGGTGCTGGCGACGATCCCGGACAAGACCATCGTGATGACCGGCGCGCTCAGCCCGGCGCGGTTCCGTGGGTCGGATGCGGAGTTCAACATCGGCTGCGCGATCGGTGCGGTGCAGTCGCTGCCGAGCGGCGTATACATCGCCATGAACGGTCGTATCTTCGATCCGCAGCACGTGCGCAAGAACGTGGCCGCCAACCGCTTCGAGTCGGTCTGAGGAACAGCGTGCCGACCAAGGTCGGCACGCACCAAAGCGCTGCCCTTGCAAGGCCGGTACCTACCCAAAGAAAAACGCCCCGGCCTGAGCCGGGGCGTGCCCATGGAGAGGGGCTTGGGCTCAGTACTGGGCGTTGAGGGTCAGGCCCGAGAAGGTGCTGTAGGCCTTCACCCGCACATACCAGGTGCCGGCGGCAGGACTGTTGATGGTGCAGGTCTCGCTGTTGCCGCTCAGGTACGGACGGCAGGTGTAGGTGGTATCGGTCGGGGCACTGCCCTGGCGCACATACAGGTCGGCATCACCGCTGCCGCCACTGATCGCGACGCGCAGCTGGGTGCTGCCGGCCGGAACAGCCACGGTGTAGTTCAGCTCGGCACCGGTCGCAGCGCCCAGGCCGGTCACCGGCACGTTGTTCTGCAGCACGTTGCCACCCGGGTTCGGGTTGCCGCCACCGTTGATCGCCGCGGCCACGGCGGCATTGGCGTCGATGATGCCGGCGCCGCAACCACCCGAGCAGGCGCCCGGCAGCGGACGTGCCGTGCTCTTGATGATGCTCTCGACCTGCGCCGGGCTCAGCGGGCTCGGAGCGACCGACTGCATCAGCGCGACCACGCCGGCCACGTGCGGCGCTGCCATCGAGGTGCCGTTGTACGACGCGTAGGTCGCGCTGCCCGGCGTGGTGGTGCCGGTGTTGAGGGTGGACAGGATGCTCTGGCCCGGTGCCGAAATGTCGATGCCGGTACCGTAGTTGGAGAAGCTGGCACGTGCACCGGCCGAGGTGGTCGCCGCCACCGCGATCACGTTCGGGCAGTTGGCCGGCACCGACGAGGACACGTTGGTGTTGCTGTTGCCGGCGGCGACCACCACGGTGGTGCCACGGCCGACCGCGCCGTTGATCGCGTTCTGGTAGGTGGTCGAGCAGCTGCCACCGCCGCCCAGCGAGAGGTTGATGACTTCGGCCGGATTGGCGTTGGCCGGTACGCCGCTGACGGTGCCGCCGGACGCCCACACGATCGCATCGGCGATGTCGGAGGTGTAGCCGCCGCACTTGCCGAGCACGCGCACCGGCACGACCTTGGCATTGAACGCGGTACCTGCCACGCCGGTACTGTTGTTGGTCACCGCCGCCACGGTGCCGGCAACGTGGGTGCCGTGCCAGCTGGAGTTGGAGGCCGGGATGCCCGAGCCACACTCGTTGGCGCCGTACCAGTCGCCTTCGTCGTTCGGATTGTTGTCGCGGCCGCCGCCATCGCGCGCCATCGCGGCGTCGCTGATGAAGTCATAGCCCGGCAGGATGTTGGCGTTGAGATCGGCATGGTTGGTGATGCCGGTATCGATCACGGCCACCACCACGCCGGTGCCGGTTGCCTTGTCCCAGGCCGGCCGGATGTTGATGCCGGCATTTGAGGTGCCGAAGCCCCATTGCTCGCTGAAGCGGGTGTCGTTCGGGGTCAGCGTCGCGCGCATGATCTGGTCGACTTCGACGTATTCCACGTTCGGGTCGGCGGCCAGCTTGCGCATCAGCAGTTCGGATTCGGCCTGGTCGAGCGGACGGTCGGTCTTGACCAGGGTCGGGCCGACGGCCAGCTTGCGGACCTGCTGCAGGCCCAGCGCGCGGCCCTGGCTGCTGGCCAGGCCGGCGGCGGCCGTCTTCAGCGACGAAGCCAGCGCAGTGGTGTTGGCCACGGCGGCGCTGCCGTCGCGGTACTTCACGATGAAACGCTGGTGCGTCGGCGCGGACTGCAGGCCGCTGAGCTGGACATCACCGGCCAGCGCAGGCATGGCCAGCAGCAGCGATGACAGAACGGACGCACCAAGGACCACCCACACTCGACGCACACGCGGTTGCGTTACCTGGGACATCGTATTTCCCTTTCTTGTGGTGTGAATGCCGGAATCGGCAGAAGCACCGGCCCGAACCCGGGGCTGGCTTGCATTGGCGAGGTTCGAAGTCCGGTGAGTCAGCGGATCCCCCTAACGATCCGCCGTGCAGATGACGCTAATGGCCGAAACCGGACACCACAAGATTTTCAGCGTCTTTTCAGCAAGATGAAATGTTCGTTCTGAGACTTTTCGGGTCGAGGGTTTGTGAAGGTGAAGGAACCTTCTCGTGTCCTGCACAGACCTGACTGGGCCGTCACGTGTCCTGGAATGACTATGCCGACATCGGCGTTCGCTGATTCGGGGTCAGATCCCTTTTCCCATGGAAAAGGGATCTGACCGCAGGCCCACAACGCAGAAAGCCCGTCACGGGGACGGGCTTTCCGGAAGAGCAGTCGAGCGTGGCTCGACGCTACAGTTCAGCGTGGGCGGTCAGCCCAGCTTGACCAGCCAGTTGTGGCGGTCCGGCAGGCGGCCGTACTGGATGTCGGTCAGTTCCTTGCGCAGCGACATGGTCACTTCGCCGGCCGGGGCGTTGATGTCGCCCACCGAGAAGCCCTCGCCCTTCAGCTGGCCGATCGGGGTGACCACCGCCGCGGTGCCGCAGGCGAACACTTCGCTGATCGCGCCGGAGGCCACGCCGTCCTTCCACTCGTCGATGCTGACCTTGCGCTCTTCGACCTTCATGCCGCGGTCGCGGGCCAGCTGCAGGATGCTCTCGCGGGTGATGCCTTCGAGGATGCTGCCCGACAGTTCCGGGGTCACCAGCGTGCCGTCCTTGTAGACCAGGAACACGTTCATGCCACCCAGCTCTTCCAGGTACTTGCCTTCGACCGGGTCGAGGAACAGCACCTGCGAGCAGCCCTGTGCCTGCGCCTTCTGCTGCGGCAGCAGCGAGGCAGCATAGTTGCCACCGCACTTGGCGGCACCGGTGCCGCCCTTGGCCGCACGCGCGTATTCGGTGGACAGCCAGATCGACACCGGGGCAACGCCCTTGGCGAAGTACGGGCCGGCCGGGCTGGCGATGACGTAGTAGCCGGCCTTGTGCGCGCCACGCACGCCGAGGAAGGCTTCGTCGCCGATCATGAACGGACGGAAGTACAGGCTGGACTCATCGGCCGACGGCACCCAGTCACTGTCGACGGCGATCAGCTGCTTCAGCGATTCGACGAAGATCTCCACCGGCAGTTCCGGCAGCGCCAGGCGCTGCGCCGAACGCTGCAGGCGACGGCCGTTGGCATCCGGACGGAAAGTCCAGATCGAGCCATCGGCATGTCGGTAGGCCTTGATGCCTTCGAAGATTTCCTGGCCGTAGTGCAGCACGGCCGCGGCCGGATCCAGCTGCAACGGGCCGTAGGCACGCACGTTGGCGTTGTGCCAGCCGGCATCCTTGTCCCAGCGCACTTCCACCATGTGATCGGTGAAGTGCAGGCCGAAGCCCGGCTTCTCCAGGATCTTGGCGCGCTCTTCAGCGCTGCGCGGGTGGTCCGAACGGGTAACGGCGAAGCTGGGGATGGACTGGGACACCGGAGGACTCCTGTTCTGGTTGCGGGTAGTGCCGGGCGCGCGTCACTGCGGGCCCTGGGTCAAAGCATGCCGGTCTCGAGCCGGGCCGCCTCGGACATCATGTGCTGGTTCCACGGCGGGTCGAACACCAGGTCGACGTCGGCCTCGGCCACCGTCGGGATCATTTCAAGCTTGCTGCGCACGTCATCGACCAGGATGTCGCCCATCCCACAGCCCGGTGCGGTCAGGGTCATCTTCACGTCGATCTCGCGCTGGCCTTCGTCCAGGTGCTTGATCTCGACCTCGTAGACCAGGCCCAGTTCGACGATGTTCACCGGAATTTCCGGATCGAAGCAGGTGCGCAGCTGCTGCCACACCAGCTGTTCCACCTGTTCATCAGTGGCGTCGGCCGGCAGTTCCAGCGGTGCCGGTGCCTCCTTGCCGATGGCGTCGCCGTCCTTGCCGGCGATGCGGAACAGGTTGCCCTCGACGAACACCGAATAGCTGCCGCCCAGCGCCTGGGTGATGTACCCATAGCTGCCGGCGGGCAGGGTCACGGTATCGCCCTGCGGGACCATCACGGCCTCGCAATCGCGCTCGAAGTGGACAGGTTCGCTGCTACGGGAATACATGGGGACCGATATGGGGCCGTGGCCGGGGCCACGCAAGACGGCATTCTAGCCCAGCCGCTCCGGCACCGCCGGTGCACCGCCGCAAACCACAGTATCCTGTGGGTGATCTTCAGGGAGCTTCGATGTCCTCCAATGCCGCGCGTGCCAGGACCGTGACCTGGCTCTGGCCCATCATGCTGTTGCTGGGCCTGGTTGTTGCTCCCCTTGCCTGGATGGTGCTGGCGCTGATGACCGGCCGGCAGGTCGGCTGGATGGCGGTACTGACCGCCCTGGAACTGGTGTTCATGCTGCGCATGGGTACGCTCGGCCCGGGCCGGCTGCGCATCGTGCTGGTCGTGGTGGGCACCCTGCTGGTGGCCGCCGTGGCCAACTGGACCATCGCCAGCGCCTGGATGGGCGGCTCGATCGGGCTGGACCTGTGGGACGCCACGATGCGGATGGGCCCGCACCTGGCCTGGACCCTGATCACCCTGGCCAATGGCGCGGTGGAGTGGCTGTGGCTGGCCGTGGCCGTGGCCGTAGGCGCCTGGCTGGCGCGCTGAGCGCGCCGGTTGCCACGCCCGCCGGGGATATGCAGGTAGATCCACGCATGCGTGGATGGGACGGTAGTGCCGGCCGCTGGCCGGCAAAAGCATGCGGACCAGGGCCCGCACCTACCCGATGCAGCGGCCACACGTGGATGCGGTAGTGCCGGCCGCTGGCCGGCAAACGCGTGCGGACCAGGGTCCGCACCTACCCGATGTAGCCGCCACACGTGGATGCGGTAGTGCCGGCCGCTGGCCGGCAAAGGGATCAGAGCCCATTCCTGCGGAAAGGGATCTGACCCCGGTCCTCAATGCCCGCCGTCGAGCGCCTTCAACTCGCTGACCAGCGAGGCTGCCGCTTCGGCACCGTCGCCATACAGCATGCGGGTGTTGTCGGCGTAGAACAGCGCATTCTCGATGCCCGCGAAGCCGGTGCCCTTGCCGCGCTTGATCACCACCACGTTGCGCGCATTGACCACGTCCAGCACAGGCATGCCGTAGATCGGGCTGGCCGGATCGGTTCGTGCGACCGGATTGACCACGTCGTTGGCGCCGATCACCAGCACCACGTCGGTGTTGGCGAACTCCGGGTTGATGTCGTCCATGTCCGCGATCAGGTCGTAGGGCACGCCTGCTTCGGCCAGCAGCACGTTCATGTGCCCCGGCATGCGTCCCGCCACCGGGTGGATGGCGAACTTCACCTTCACTCCGCGCTGGCCCAGCCGCTGCGCCAGTTCCCATATCTTGTGCTGCGCCTGCGCCACGGCCATGCCGTAGCCGGGCACGATCACCACGCGCTCGGCGAAGGCCATCATCGCGGCGACGTCAGCCGCTTCGATCGGCTTCTGCGAGCCGCTGATCGCCTGCGCTTCGCCACCAGCACCACCGCCGAAGTTGGAGAACAGCACGTTGCGGATCGGCCGGTTCATCGCCTTGGCCATCAGACGGGTCAGCAGGATGCCCGCCGCGCCGACCATCATGCCGGCGATGATCAATGCTTCGTTGCCCAGCACGTAACCTTCGAACGACACCGCCAGGCCGGTGAACGCGTTGTACAGCGAGATCACCACCGGCATGTCGGCGCCACCGATCGGCAGCGTCATCAGCACGCCCAGCGTCAGCGCAAGTACGAAGAAGGCAACGATCGCCCAGGTGCTGAGCGTGCTGGCGGCGATGATCGCCAGTACCACCACCGCCAGCGCCACCAGCAGGTTCATCACCTGCTGGCCCGGCCAGGTCACGCGCTTGTCCAGGCGTCCATCCAGCTTGGCCCAGGCGATCACCGAGCCGGACAGCGACACCGCGCCGATCGCTGCGCCGACCACCGCCAGCAGCAGCACCGTGCCCGACGGCTGGCGCGCGGCCAGGTCGGCCAGCGCCTGCGCGCTCCAGTGGCTGGTATCGCGGTTGGCAAGGAAGGCGTAGCGCAGCAGCTCCACCGCGCCGATCGCCGCCGCCGATCCACCGCCCATGCCGTTGTACAGCGCCACCATCTGCGGCATGTCGGTGATGGCAACCTTGCCGGCCGACCACCAGGCCAGGCCCGCGCCGAGCAGCAGCGCCACCAGGATCAGCGGAACGTTGTGCAGTTCGGGAAGGAAGAAAGTGGCCGCCGTGGCCAGCAGCATGCCCAGCCCGGCCCAGCGGATGCCGCTGCGCGCGGTCAGTGGCGAGGCCATGCGCTGCAGGCCCAGCAGGAACAGCGTGGCGGCGACGAGGTAGCTGGCCTTGACCAGCCAATCGAGCAGTTCGACGGTGCTGATGTTCAAGCCTGCGGCTCCTTCGGCTCGTCCTTGCCGCCCTTGGGCGCGCTCGGCTTGAACATTTCCAGCATGCGCGCGGTAACCACGTAGCCACCGGCGGCATTGCCGGCACCCAGCACCACGGCGAGGAAGCCCAGGGCCTTCTCCAACGGTGTCTGTGCGTGCCCCAGCACCACCATCGCGCCGATCAGCACGATGCCGTGGATGAAATTGGAGCCCGACATCAGCGGGGTATGCAGGATCACCGGCACCCGCGAAATGATCACGTGGCCGGCGATGGCGGCCAGCATGAAGATGTACAGCGCTACGAACCCGTCACTCACTGGCAACGCTCCCGCTCTGTCTTCGTCGGCCCATCATAACCATGGGCTGAACCCGGCGTGCACCCGGCGTCAACCGAAGCGGCGCTCACGCGTTGTCGATGGTGACCCCGAGCGAGGAACCGTACCCTGTGCTGGTGAGCAGCCCCGTCCCCCCGAGCGCCGAGACCGATGCCCTGCCGGCATCGCTGGAAGCGTTCCTGGCCAGCGTCGGCCCGCGCGCGTTCCGCTTCGCCGAGGCCGGCCTGCGCCAGCGCGAAGACGCCATGGACGCGGTGCAGGACGCGCTGCTGCGCATGCTGGACTACGCCGACAAGCCGGCAGCCGAATGGGCGCCGCTGTTCTGGAGCATCCTGCGCCGGCGCGTGATCGACGTGCAGCGCCGGCGCCGCTTCCGCCTGCCGTTCTGGCGCGACAACCAGGACGCGCAAGGCGGCGAGATCGACTGGGCCGATCCCGGCCCGGACCCGGCACAGGCGCATGAACAGCGCCAGCAGTACCAGCAGCTGGTGGACGCGTTGCGCCGCCTGCCCGCCCGCCAGCGCGAGGCCTTCACCCTGCGCGTGCTGCAGGACCTGGACGGGGCCACCACCGCCCGCGCCATGGGCTGCAGCGAAGGCGCGGTAAAAACCCATCTGGCACGCGCCCGGCAGGCGCTGCAGGACTACCTGGAGATCCACCCGTGAACCGCTCCCTGCCTTCCGATGACACCCTGCGCAGCCTGCACGCGCAGTCGCTGCATGCGCTGTCGCCGGCCACACTGGCACGCCTGCGCCAGGCCCGACACGGCGCCAGCGCGACCCGGCACGGGCGCCTGCGCTGGTGGCTGGCCAGCGCCTGTTCACTGGTGGTGGCGCTGGGTATCGGCCTGCAGTTCACTGGCCATGGCACGCTGACGGGCCCCGCGCCGGCACCTGTGCTGGCCTCGGTGGAAGACAACAGCGCGCTCTACGACGAAAATCCCGATCTGTACCTGTGGCTGGGCGATACCGACCTGGCGATGGAGTGAATCATGTCCCGACTGCACACCCTGCCCCTGCTGATGACCCTGTTGCTGCTGCCGGCCCTCCCGGCGCTGGCGCAGAGCGCCGCGCCCGCCCCTGCGGCACGCCCTGCGCCGGCCACGCCGCTGCCGGCCTGGGAACAGTTGAGCGAAGCGCAGCGGGAATCGCTGCTGGCGCCACTGCGCGACCGCTGGAACAGCGCCGATGCCGGCCAGCGCCAGCGCATGCTCTCGCATGGCCAGCGCTGGCAGACGATGAGCCCGGAGGAGCGCGACAAGGCCCGCCGTGGCCTGCGCCGCTTCGAGCACATGAGCCCGGAACAGCGTGAGCAGGCCCGGGCCCTGTTCGGCCAGATGCGGGAACTGCCGCCCGCGCAGCGCGATGCACTGCGCGAGCGCTGGTCGCAGATGACGCCGGAACAACGCAAGGACTGGGTGCGCGACAACCCACCGCCGGCGAAGCCGCGCTGAAACGCCGCGGGGAACGGGGTCAGAGCCCTTTGCTGAGGCAAAGGGATCCGACCCCTGGCAGATTCCGGGGAACGGGGTCAGAGCCCTTTGCTGAGGCAAAGGGATCCGACCCCTGGCAGATTCCGGGAACCAGGGTCAGAGCCCTTTGCCAGAGGCAAAGGGATCTGACCCCATGTCGTTCACGCCTGCCAGCGTGTCTTCGCCAGCAGCTCGTCTTCCCAGTCGAAACCAAGCTGCCCTTCGCGCACGAACAGCGCGACGAAGTTGAGCAGGTTGCGCGCATACATCTCGCTGGCCTGGGTGGCGCCGCGGCTGGCAAGGCCCAGCGGGCCATCGATGGTCACGCCCTGATGCTCGATGCACTGCCCCGGTTGGGTCAGTGCGCAGTTGCCGCCGCTCTCGGCGGCCAGGTCCACGATCACGCTGCCGGTGGCCATGCCTTCCACCATCGCGGCAGTCACGATCGTCGGCGCCGGGCGCCCCGGTACCGCCGCCGTGCAGATCACCACATCCACGCTGCGCAGGTGGTCGGCCAGGCGGCGCTGCTGCTCGGCACGCTCTTCATCGGTCAACGCGCGCGCGTACCCGCCTTCGCCCGCCGCGCTCACCCCCAGGTCGAGGAAGCGCGCGCCCAGCGACTGGATCTGCTCGCGGGTTTCCGGACGCACGTCGAAACCTTCCACCTGTGCACCGAGACGCCGGGAAGTGGCAATGGCCTGCAGCCCCGCCACGCCGGCACCGATCACCAGCACCTTGGCCGGACGCACGGTGCCGGCAGCGGTGGTCAACATCGGGAAGAAACGTGGTGCGCGTTCGGCGGCGATCAGCGCGGCCTTGTAACCGGCCATGCCGGCCTGCGAACTGAGCACGTCCATCGCCTGCGCACGGGTGGTGCGCGGCAGCTGCTGCAGCGGGAACAGGTGCAGGCGGTCATCGGCAGCCAGTGCCGCCAGGCCCGGATCACTGGCCGGGGTCAACAGGCCAACCACGGTGGCACCCGGCTTGAGCTGTTCAAGCACCGCCGCTGGCGGCGCCTGCACGCACAACAGGATGTCGATTTCGGCCCAGCGGCCGGCGTCGAATGCGCGGGCACCGGCATCGTCGTAGGCTGCATCGGTGAAACCTGCGGCCAGACCGGCGCCGGCCTCGTACCAGACGGTAATGCCGAGGGCGCCGAGCTTGCGCGCGGTTTCCGGCGTCAGCGCCACGCGCCGTTCGCCCGGCGCGGTCTCCTTGATCCCCAGCAACGCCACGGCCATGCAGGTCCCCGCTGATCGGTGAGTTTTCCCGATCCTAGCAGGCGGCTCCACTCAGTGCAGCGTGGCGCTGCCCGGGTCCAGCCGATCGATCACACCCTGCATCGCGCTGTCGAACGCACCGTCATCCACATGGGCGCGCAGACGTCCCAGCCGCACCATCACCGCCAGTTCTTCCGGCGAGGCCACGCAGAAGCGCACGCCGCGACGGTTGACGAACAGCAGGCGCGAGGAAATCGGGCTGACCCAGGACAGCTTGCCGGCCTGCACCTTGCCGTCCTTGTCGACGAAGTCCAGCCAGTTGCCGATCTCCATGCGGCGGAAGCGATCGGCGTCGGCGTTGTCGAAATCGTCGGCATCGATCTGGCCGCTCAACTCCACCGCCGGCGATTCGGCTACCGGTGGCGCGGGCAGTGCGACCTGCGGCAGTTCCGGCAGCGCGCGTTGCAGTTCCGGCCGCGATTCGGCAATGCCCTGCAGGGTGTCATGCAGGGCATCGATGGCGCCGGTGGCGGCGTCGCCATGCACGCCCACGCTGGCGAACACCTTGGCCAGCACCGGCTGCCAGGCCTGCAGCCACGGTTTGCCGACGATCTGGCGGCGGGCCTCGGCAACTTCCTCCAGCAGCCCGTCGCCCAGGCTCAGCGCTTCGGCCACCGATGCGCCCTCCTCGCCCTCGCGCAGCAGCGCCAGGGTCAGGTGGTGCTGCCATGGCTGGCGCAGGAATTCAGCGATGGCCGGCGGCAGGGTGGCATCACCAATGCGGCGGTCCAGCTCGGCACCGGCACGGGTACGGGCCATTTCCAGCTTTTCCTGGCCACGCTGCGTTTCGGCGGCGCGACGCTCGGCGATTTCCACGCGGCGACGATGCTGCACGAGGAACTCGCGGAATTCTTCTTCCAGGGTCAGGAAGATCGCCAGGTTCTCGTTGAACTCGGCGACCAGGCGCTCGATGATCTCCTCGACCTTGGCCATCAGCATGCGCTCGGCCTGGCTTTCGCCGGTGTTGCCTTCGCAGGCCTCGGCCAGCGAGTTGAGCAGCTTGCGCGCCGGATGGGTCTTCTGCACGAACATGCGACGGTCGAGCATGGCGACCTTGACGAACGGCACCACCAGGCGGCCGATCAACTCGCGCGAGCGGCCTTCCAGTTCGCGCTCGTCCAGCATCACGTCGAACAGCATGCCCACCAGGTCGATTGCATCCTCGTCCTGCGGGTCCAGCCGGGTCTGGCCCGGGTCGACACCGAGACGGGTGGCGCTGGACAGCACTTCGCTCTTCAACCGCTGCGCCAACGATTCGCCGTCCTCGCCGATCGCTGCGCGCAGGGTCGCGCTGGGCGTGGCCTGCAGCAGCGACAGCACCGACATCATCTCGCGCTGGCTGAGCGGACGCTGCTGGCCGATCGCCACCTGTGCGGCCGACGTCGCGTCCTCGCGCACGTGGCGGGTCTGCTGCAGCAGTTCGTGCAGCGCCTCCAGCAGCATGCCCTGCTGGCCCGCATGGGCCTCGCCGGTGCCGCTGCCTTCGGCGCCCAGGTGCTGCTGCATGTGGCCACGCCGCTCGGACCAGCGTGCGGCAAAGCGCTGCGCCCAGGCCGGCGCGGCCTGCTCGTCATCACCGAATTCGCCGTCCAGGCCCGAGCCCGGGCGCTGCTCCACCAGGTCATCCAGGCCCGAGGCCATGCGCGGGTCGGGCGCGGCCGACGGCGGACGCCGCGGCGCCCCCATCTGCGACATCACCCCGGCCGCGGCCAGTTGCTCGTCCAGCTTCTCGTAGATGCGACCCACCGGCGCGCGCAGGTCGCGCTCGCACAGCTTGATCAGCACCAGGTGTACTTCCGGGGCCAGTTCACAGCCGGCAAAGGCTTCGTGGATGGCCACGCCCAGGTGTTCGGGGCTGATGGGATTATGGTCGGCATCCAGTTCGGCGCCGCCGACCAGACGGCCCAGGCGACGGTCGAGCCGCGCCAGCACCGGCTTGAAGTCACGCAGCAGCACCGTGGCGAAATTGCGCACCGCCAGCCGCGACTCCAGCACGTGCTCGGCCAGCAGGCTCAGGCCATCCTCGGCTGGGCCGGACAGCGTCGATTCGGCCGACATGGGCTCACCACTGGCCAGCGCATCCCAGGCCCGCTGCAGGTGGCCAGAGAAGGCACCGGCAATGTCCTCGCGGCGGCGGCGCAGTTCGCGCATCGCATCCAGGAACAGCAGCTGCGACGAACCGGCATTGCCGGCCCGGTCGAACAGGGCATCGTCGAAGCGCGCCAGTGCCGCGCCAAAGGCCTGGCACAGCGCGGGCAGGACCATGTCCCGGGCACGCTGGAGCTGGGCCGGGTCACGACCCGGCGATCCCATCGGTGTGGGCGCGCTCATCATTCGGGAAGGCTCCCCACCTTCTCTGGTACGACAGACAACGTGGACATCGCGACGACCGGCACACCCCATGTACCGGTACGTCGATGGTAGGCCGGCCAGCCCGTCACGGACAGTGAAACAGTCCTCACTTCAAACCTCATGACCGGCGGCCCGGCAAGGTAGATATCGTAAGCCGTGCAAGGCCTGCGAGGCGAGGGGAAGCGGCCGCCCGTTTCCCGCCAGTGGCATGACGTTCATCACAGTTTGGTATTCAAAGGCCAGACGCGACACAGACGGTGTCTTTGACCACCCCGACTATAATCAAACCTTCGTGATGACCGGTTCAGACTCCATGCCCGACCCCGCCGCCCTGCTCGCCCTGGATGCCCGCCGCTCAGTGCCTTCGCGGCAACTGGCCGAGCCCGGCCCGGACCCGGCCACCCTGCAGCGGATGCTGGCTTCGGCATTGCGCGTGCCCGATCACGGCAAGCGCGTACCGTTCCGCTTCCTGAAGATCGCCGGCGATGCACGTCACACTCTGGGCGACTTCCTGGCCGAGCGCAGCCGCCAACGCGACCCGCATGCGGGCGAGGCCGTGTTCGAGAAGGATCGCCAGCGTTTCAGCCATGCGCCGCTGGTGATCGTGGTGGTGGCCAGCCCGCGCCGGGACCCGAAGGTCCCCGAGCAGGAGCAGCTGATGACCGCCGGCTGCGTCTGCTTCGCCCTGCTGCAGGCCGCACAGGCGCTGGGCTTCGGCGCGCAGTGGCTGACCGCCTGGATGGCCTTCGACCCCGCCGTGCACGCCTACCTGGGCCTGGCCGAGGGCGAAGGCATCGCCGGTTTCATCCATATCGGCACGCCGAAGGCCGCCGTGCCCGAGCGCGAGCGTCCGGACCCTGCCACCCTGCTGCGCGACTGGACGCCTCCGGCATGACCCTGCCGGTACCACCGCCGTCGCTGTACCTGGTCGACGCCAGCATCTATGTGTTCCGCGCGTGGCACTCCCTGCCCGACCAGTTCCAGGACGCGCAGGGCTGGCCGACCAATGCCGTGCACGGCTTCGCCCGCTTCCTGCTGGACCTGCTCGAGCGCGAACGCCCGCGTCACATCGCCATCGCCTTCGACGAAGCGCTGGACAGTGGCTTCCGCCACCGCCTGTACCCCGCCTACAAGGCCAACCGCGACCCGGCGCCGGAGGCGCTCAAGCGCCAGTTCGTGCACTGCAAGGCGTTGTGCGCGGCGTTGGGCCTGGCGGTGCTGGCGCACCACGAGTACGAGGCTGACGACCTGATCGGAAGCGCCCTGCATGTGCATCGTGGCAGCCACCGCGGCGTGATCATCTCCGCCGACAAGGACCTGTCGCAGCTGCTGCTGGATCACGACGAGCAGTGGGACTACGCACGCAACCAGCGCTGGAACGTGGCCGGAGTGAAGGCGCGGCACGGCGTGCACGCGCACCAGATCGCCGACTACCTGGCGCTGTGCGGCGATGCGGTGGACAACATTCCCGGCATCAGTGGCGTCGGCAGCAAGTCCGCCGCCGTGCTGCTGGCCCATTTCGGCAGCATGGATGCGCTGTACGAACGCCTGGACGAAGTGCCGTTCCTGCGCCTGCGCGGCGCCGCCCAGATGGCGGTGCGCCTGCGCGAGCAGCGCGAGCACGCCCAGCTCTGGCGCCAGCTGACCACCATCGCGCTGGACGCGCCACTGGAAGGCAGCCAGCCCGGCCTGCTGCGCCAGGCGGCCGATCCCGAGCTGCTCGGCGGCCTGTGCCAGACCCTGCGCTTCGGCCCGATGACCCGCCGCCGGCTGTTCGATGCCGCCGGCGTGCCCGATATTCTTCCCACCCACAGCGAGCCCGCATGAGCCAGCGCAACACCGAAGCCCCGCGTGTCGTCTATGAAGGCAAGTACCAGCGCATGCTGGTGCGCGGCACCTGGGAATACAGCGAACGTACCCACGCCGGTGGCCTGGCCGCGATCATCATCGCCGTCACCCCCGAGGACAACGTGCTGTTCGTAGAGCAGTTCCGCGTGCCGCTGCAGGCACCCACCATCGAGATGCCGGCCGGCCTGGTCGGCGACATCCACGCCGGCGAATCGATCGAAGTCTCGGCCGTGCGCGAACTGGAAGAAGAAACCGGCTGGACCGCCGATCACGCCGAAGTGCTGCTGATCGGCCCGACCTCTTCCGGCGCCAGCAGCGAGAAGATCGCTTTCGTGCGCGCTACCGGCCTGCGCCGCGTTGGCGAGGGCGGTGGTGACGACAGCGAAGACATCATCGTGCACGAGATTCCGCGCAGTGAGGCAGCGGCCTGGCTGGTGCAGAAGATGGGCGAAGGCTACGAGCTGGACGCCAAGCTCTGGGCCGGGCTGTGGATGATCGAGCATCACCTGGACGGACGCCCGCGTGGCTGACGCCGACCTGCACGCGCTGCCGGCGCTGCTCGGCGCCGACGACCCGGCGATCCATACGATCCACCGGCCTCAGGGTGCCTCGCCGTACCTGATGCTGGCCGATCATGCCGGCCAGCAGGTGCCGCGTACCCTCGCAGGCCTGGGCTTGCCGCAGGCCGAACTGGACCGCCATATCGGCTGGGACATCGGCATTGCCGGCACCACCCGCGCACTGGCCGAACGGCTGGATGCCTGGGCCATCGAACAGACCTATTCGCGGCTGCTGATCGACTGCAACCGCCCGCTGGCCTCGCCGACGCTGATTCCGGAGGTGAGCGACCACACCGTGGTGCCGGGCAATGCCGGGCTGTCGGCGGCACAGCGGCAGCAGCGTATCGATGCGATCCACGCGCCCTACCACGCGCGCATCGACGCGGAACTGGATGCGCGCCGAGATGCCGGCCGCCCCACCCTGCTGGTGATGATGCACAGCTTCACTCCGGCGATGAACGGCGCGCAGCGACCGTGGCATGCCGGCGTGCTGTACCACCAGGACACGCGCTTCGCCCATGCCTTGCTGCAGGCACTGCGCGAGGAAGGCGACCTGGTGGTTGGTGACAATGAACCGTATTCGGTGAGCAGCACCAGCGACTACGCAGTGCCGGTGCATGGCGAAGGCCGCGGGCTGGTGCACGTGGAACTGGAAATCCGCCAGGACCTGATTGCCGATGTGGCTGGGCAGCAGGCGTGGGCGGAGCGGCTGGCGCGGATCTTCAGCGCATTGCAGCCGCAGTTGCTGGCGTTCGGTTGAACGCGCGTGGATCCATTCCGGATCGGTAGTGCCGGCCGCTGGCCGGCAACCTCAATGATCCAACCACCCCGAGGTTGCCGGCCAGCGGCCGGCACCACCGCAGGCGTGGCACATCCACCCACGCCAGCGCCTTCAATCATGCCTCGCTGACCGGGCAGACGGCGGCGGCCGACTCGACCGGCGCCGGGCGCAGGCCCAGCGCGATCACCACGCCGAGCGCGGCGAACAACGCGGCGCCGTACTGTGCATTGACCATGCCCTGCAGGGCGTCGGCACTGGTTGCTGCCTGCGTGCCGCGCGCGGCGTTGGCCACCATCACCAGCACCGCCAGTCCCAACGCCCCGCCGATCTGCTGGGCGGTGGCTGCCATGCCGGACGCGACGCCCTGCTGTGCGGCCGGCACTCCCTGCCCGGCCACGATCCACATCGCCGTCCAGCTCATGCCCTGGCCGATGCTGAGCACCACGATGCCCGGCAGCAGCGGCCAGTAGCTGGCACCGTGCGGCATCGCCAGCGCCACCGCGGCAATGCCGATGGCACCGGCGGCGAAGCCCCAGGCCAGTACCTGCCTTGGCGAACGGCGCCGCAGCATGCGTTCGGCAATACGGATGCCGAAGGTGCACACCAACGTCGGCAGCAGGAAGGCCATGCCGGCCTGCAGCGGGCTCCAGCCATAGCCATCCTGGAAGTAGAGCGCCAGGAAGTAGTACTGCACGCCATAGCTGCTCATGAAGGCGAAGGTCAGGCCGAGTGCCGCGCGCAGGCCCGACAGGCGCAACAGCGAAAACTGCATCAGCGGGTCACGGCTGCGTTTTTCGATCTGTACGAACACCGTCAACAGCACGGCTGAAAGCAGCAGGCAGATCAGCGTGGCCGGTGCCGTCCAGCCCCACTCCGGCCCTTGAACCAGGGTAGTGACCAGCAGGCTGCCGCCGGCGGTGACGGTCAGGCAACCGGCCAGATCGAAGGAGCGGCCGCGCACCCTTGGACCATCGGACGGCAACCACGCACCGGCTGCGACCGCACACGCCGTGGCCAGCGGCACGATCACCGCCAGCACCGCCGGCCAGCCGAACGCCTGGGTCAGCACGCCACCCAGCAGCGTGCCCAGCGCCAGGCCCACCGCACTGGCCATGCTCCAGATCGCCAGCGCGCGGTTGCGCATCGGGCCTTCGGCGTACAGCGTGTTGATCAGTGCCAGCGTGGCGGGGAACAGCAGGGCCGCACCGACGCCCTGCGCGGCGCGCGCGATGATCAACAAGGTGGCATTCGGCGCCAACGCACCGAGCAGCGACGCCAGTGCGAACAGCAGCATGCCCAGCCGGTAGAAACGGCGACGGCCGATCAGGTCGGCGGCGCGGCCACCCAGCAGCAGGCTGCCACCGAACGCCACGGTGTAGGCACTGACCACCCACTGCAGCTGCTGCGCGTTGATCTGCAGCGCGCGGCCCATGTCATGGAGGGCGACGAAGATGATGGTGGCGTCCAGGGCGATGATCAGCTGCGCGGTGGCCAGCAGGGTCAACGCCCAGCGCGGGTATTTGAGGGGAGGCATCGGCGGTCTGGATCGATGGGGGAGCGCAGTCTCATTGATGCGGGCCAATCAATAAACCCCTGCCCGACCATATCTGTCATGATTTTCGGCATGAATGGATCCTCGTTGGACCTCAATGCCGTGCGCATGCTGGTGCAGGTGGCCGAGGCACGCAGCTTCACCGTCGCTGCCGGGCAGCTGGGCCTGAGCCAGTCCGGCATGTCGCGCGCGATCGGGCGGCTGGAAGCCACGCTGGGGGTAAAGCTGCTGCAGCGGAACACCCGCAACGTGGCGTTGACCCCGGATGGCCGCCAGTTCGTGGAACAGGTGGCACCGCTGCTGGCCGGCCTGGACGATGCCGAGCGGCAACTGGCCGACCGCCCGTGCACGCCCTCGGGTACGTTGAAGATCAGTGCGCCGTCGATGTTCGGGCGCAAGGTGCTGGTGCCGATGCTGGCGCCATTACTGGAACAGCATCCGCAACTGCAGGTGGAAGCCGTGCTCAGCGACCGCCTGGTCGATCTGGTCGAGGAAGGCTTCGATGCCGCGCTGCGCACCGGCGTCATCGCCGACCAGCGCATCGTCGCGCGGCCATTGCGGCCGCTGCGCTGGGTGACGGTGGCCAGCCCCGCGTATCTGGCCCGCTGTGGCGCACCGGACGATGTGGCCGCGCTGCAGGATCACGCCTGCCTGGCGGTGCGCAACCTGCGCAGTGGCCGGCTGGTGGACTGGCAGTTCCTGCAGGACGGGCAACTGCGCGAGTTCACGCCGCCGACGCGGATGGTGTTCGACAGCGGCGATCCGCTGGTGGAAGCGGCCATCGCCGGCATCGGCATCGTGCAGGTGATGGATTTCGCGGTGGCCGACGCGCTGGCTGACGGCCGCCTGCAACGTGTGCTGCAGCCGTTCGAGGGCCGCAGCCGCGCGCTGTCACTGATCTACCCGCCGTCGCGCCAGCATTCGCCGAAGCTGCAGGTGCTGGCCGACGCATTGCTGGCCGGGGATTGGTAGCGCCGGCCGCTGGCCGGCGTCTGCAGGAATCCACCCGTTTCAGGTTTGCCGGCCAGCGGCCGGCACTACCGGGCTGTGGTCGATCCACGCCATGCGTGGACGAGGGTTCATAGCGCCGCGCATGACTCGGCGCTACCGGTGCGGCGTTGCCGGCCAGCGGCCGGCACTACCAGACTGTGGTCGATCCACGCATGCGTGGATGAGGGTTCATAGCGCCGCGCATGACTCGGCGCTACCGGTGCGGCGTTGCCGGCCAGCGGCCGGCACTACCAGGCTGTGGTCGATCCACGCCATGCGTGGATGAGGGTTCATAGCGCCGCGTATGACCGGCGCTACCGGTGCGGCGTTGCCGGCCAGCGGCCGGCACTACCGATCAGGCGAAGCTGTCGGTGGCGCGCACCAGCGCGTCCACGTTCTCGGCCTCGAACGCCGAATGGCCCGAGGCCGGCGTGATTTCCAGCTTCGCCTTCGGCCAGACCTTGGTCAGGTCCCAGGCATTGGCCAGCGGGCAGACCACGTCGTAGCGGCCGTGCACGATCACGCCGGGAATATCGGCGATGCGGTGCGCGTCGCGCAGCAGCTGGTCTTCCACCTCGAAGAAGCCGCCGTTGACGAAGTAGTGGTTCTCGATGCGGGCAAACGCCAGCGCGAAGTGCGGGTCTTCGTGGCTGTTGATGAAGTCATCATCGACATGCAGGAAGCTGGTCGCGCCTTCCCACACCGCCCACGCCTTGGCCGCTTCCAGGCGGGTGGCTTCGTCGTCGCTGGTCAGGCGGCGGTGGAAGGCCGAGATCAGGTCATGGCGCTCCACCGACGGGATCGGCTTGAGGTAGTGCTCCCACGCATCCGGGAACAGGCGGTTGGCGCCTTCCTGGTAGAACCATTCCAGCTCCCAGCGGCGCAGCATGAAGATGCCGCGCAGGACCAGTTCGGTCACGCGCTGCGGATGGGTTTCGGCATAGGCCAGCGCCAGGGTCGAACCCCAGCTGCCACCGAACACCTGCCAGCGATCGACCTTGAGGTGTTCGCGCAGCTTCTCGATATCGGCAACAAGGTCCCAGGTGGTGTTGTCCACCAGGTCGGCGTGCGGGGTGGAACGGCCGGCACCGCGCTGGTCGAACAGGATGATGCGGTACTTGGACGGGTCGTGGAACTGGCGCATCTTGTCGCTGCAGCCACCGCCCGGGCCACCGTGCAGCATCACCACCGGCTTGCCGTCCGGGTTGCCGCACTGTTCGAAGTACAGCGTGTGGCGGTCGTCGACCTTCAGGGTGCCGACGTCGTAGGGGGGGATGGCGGGGTACAGCGTACGCATGCTTGCAGCTCCAGGGTGATGCCCTGCCGGGGCAGGAGAACCTCCATTCTAGGCCGGACGCCGGCCCAGGGTGATGCGGTCGCGCTGCTCCAGATCCTGCACGGTCTGCACCTCGGCAAACCCCGCCGCGTCGAACAGCGCGCGGATCGCCTCGCCCTGGTCCCAACCGTGCTCGATCAGCAGCCAGCCGCCGGGCAGCAGGTGGGCCTGGCCACCGTCGACGATGCGGCGGATGTCGTCCAGGCCATCCGGACCCGAGGCCAGTGCGGTGGCCGGCTCGAAGCGCAGGTCACCCCGCTCCAGATGCGGATCGTCGCTGGCGATGTACGGCGGGTTGCTGGCAATCAGATCAAAACGCGCGCCCTGCAGCGGTGCATACCAGTCGTGCCCGCCTTCAGCGAAGCGGACGTTGCGCAGATCATGGCGGGCGGCATTGCGCGCGGCCACGGCCAGCGCGCCCGGGCTGGCGTCGGTGGCCAGCACCTGCGCCTGCGGCCGTTCGCTGGCCAGTGCCAGTGCAATCGCACCACTGCCGGTGCCCAGGTCGGCCAGCTGCAGCGACTGGTCTGGCGGCAGGCGCTCCAGTGCCAGCTCGACCAGCAGCTCGGTTTCCGGACGCGGGATCAGCGTGGCCGGGTCGACCTCCAGGTCCAGCGTCCAGAATCCGCGACGGCCGGTCAGGTAGGCCACCGGCTCACCGGCCACGCGGCGGGCCAGCAACGCCTCGAAGGCGGCCTGGTCATTGGCGGCCAACGGATCGGTGGCGTGCGCGAACAACCAACTGCGCGGGCGGTCCAGTACATGCAGCAGCAGCAGTTCAGCCTCGTGGCGGGCTTCGATGCCGCCGAGACGGGCACTGGCCTCGGCCACGATCTGGCGCAGGGTGGGTTCGGTTTGGAAAGACATTCCGCAATTGTAGAGCCGCAGTCGAGCGTGGCTCGACACTACAAAAAGCTGCAATCCGTTCAGGTTCTGCCGGAGGGAATAAGGAGGGGCTATCGGCCCCTTTCCGCGCCTCCGGGAGATTTCCCTTGTCACACAGCCAGTTGCAGGATGGGAGCGGCAAGGTTCAGTGCCTGCTCATGACCGAATGATAGACTCCATCTATCAAATAGATGCAATCAATGGATTGTTCTTATCGCCAGCGAGTCGGTAACCTAGCTCCTGTCGATTCACCCACTCCCCTTCACCAGAGGAAAAACGATGTCCCTGATCAACACCCAGATCCAGCCGTTCGAAGCCAACGCTTACCACAATGGCGAGTTCATCAAGGTTTCCGACGCCAGCCTGAAGGGCCAGTGGTCCGTCCTGATCTTCATGCCGGCCGCCTTCACCTTCAACTGCCCGACCGAGATCGAAGACGCGGCTGACCATTACGCCGAGTTCAAGAAGGCTGGCGCCGAGGTCTACATCGTCACCACCGATACCCACTTCTCGCACAAGGTGTGGCACGAAACCTCGCCGGCCGTCGGCAAGGCCCAGTTCCCGCTGGTCGGCGACCCGACCCACCAGCTGACCAACGCCTTCGGCGTGCACATTCCGGAAGAAGGCCTGGCCCTGCGTGGCACCTTCATCATCAACCCGGAAGGCGTGATCAAGACCCTGGAGATCCACTCCAACGAGATCGCCCGTGACGTGTCCGAAACCCTGCGCAAGCTGAAGGCTGCCCAGTTCACCGCCGCCAACCCGAACCAGGTGTGCCCGGCCAAGTGGAAGGAAGGTGAGAAGACCCTGACCCCGTCGCTGGACCTGGTCGGCAAGATCTAACGCAGTACCGGCCTGCCGTGGCCCCACGCCACGGCGCGCCCTTCATCCCCATGCCGGTGCCCTACCGGCGTGGGGGTGAACCCAAGACAGCCAACGCTCGCCCGCCTTGGCCAGCCAGCCCCTTCCACGGTCGCTGTCTTGGGTTCACCCCTACCCCCAGCTGGTCCGCTACCTTGTACAGCGGTGCCACGCCCCCTGTTTGCCTGAAGCCAGGAGAAGACCGATGTTGGACGCCAACCTGCAGTCGCAGCTGAAGACCTATCTGGAGCGCGTGACCCGCCCGATCCAGATCACCGCGCACGCCGACGACGGCGCCAAGTCGCAGGAGATGCTGGAACTGCTGCAGACCCTGGAAAGCCTGTCGGACAAGATCTCGCTGCAGGTGCTGCGCGATGGCCAGGGCCGCGTGCCGTCCTTCGACCTGGGCACCCCGGGCCAGGACATCCATCTGACCTTCGCCGGCCTGCCGATGGGCCATGAGTTCACCTCGCTGGTGCTGGCGCTGCTGCAGGTGGGCGGTCATCCGTCCAAGGCCACCGCCGAGCTGATCGAGCAGGTGCAGAACCTGGAAGGCGAGTACAGGTTCGAAACCTACTTCTCGCTGTCCTGCCAGAACTGCCCGGACGTGGTGCAGGCGCTGAACCTGGCGGCGGTGCTCAACCCGCGCATCCAGCACGTGGCCATCGACGGTGCCCTGTTCCAGGACGAAGTCGAGAAGCGCGAGATCATGTCGGTGCCGACCGTGTACCTCAACGGCGAAGTGTTCGACCAGGGCCGCATGACCCTCGAGCAGATCGTGGCCAAGCTGGACACCAATGCCAGCAAGCGCGATGCCGAGAAGATCGCCGCCAAGGACGCCTTCGACGTGCTGGTGGTGGGCGGTGGCCCGGCCGGTGCTGCAGCGGCGATCTACGCCGCACGCAAGGGCATCCGCACCGGCATCGCCGCCGAGCGTTTCGGCGGCCAGGTGCTGGACACCATGGCGATCGAGAACTTCATTTCGGTGAAGGAGACCGAAGGCCCGAAGCTGGCCACGGCACTGGAACAGCACGTGCGCGAGTACGAGGTGGACATCATGAACCTGCAGCGCGCCAGTGCGCTGGTGCCGGCCGGCGAAGACGGCCTGGTGCAGGTGCAGCTGGAGAACGGCGCGGTGCTGAAGTCGCGCTCGGTGATCCTGTCCACCGGCGCGCGCTGGCGGCAGATGAACGTGCCGGGCGAAGACCAGTACCGCAACAAGGGCGTGGCCTACTGCCCGCACTGCGATGGCCCGCTGTTCAAGGGCAAGCGCGTGGCGGTGATCGGCGGCGGCAACTCCGGCGTGGAAGCGGCCATCGATCTGGCCGGCATCGTGTCGCATGTAACCCTGCTGGAGTTCGATTCCAGCCTGCGCGCCGATGAAGTGCTGCAGAAGAAGCTGCGCAGCCTGGCCAATGTCACCGTGCTGACCAGCGCACAGACCACCGAAGTGCTGGGTGACGGCAGCCGTGTCACCGGCCTGGTCTACAAGGACCGCGTCGGCGGCGACGCCCACCGCGTCGAGCTGGAAGGCATCTTCGTGCAGATCGGCCTGCTGCCCAACACCGAGTGGCTGAAGGATGTGGTGGCGCTGTCGCCGCGTGGCGAGGTCGTCATCGACGACCGCGGCCAGACCAACCTGCCGGGTGTGTTCGCTGCTGGCGATTGCACGACGGTACCCTACAAGCAGATCATCATTGCCATGGGCGCCGGTTCGACCGCCGCACTGAGCGCGTTCGACCACCTGATCCGCTCGTCGGTGAGCAACAGCAGCGGTGCCGTTGCTGAAGCGGCCTGATCCACCGTTCCCAGATCACCGGGAACATTGTCTGCCTGTCGGGTAACCATGCCGTCAGCCGGTCCGTTACCCTTGGGGTGTAAGGATGAACCTACGTGATCTGAAGTACCTGGTAGCCCTGGCCGACCACAAGCATTTCGGCCGG
The DNA here is from genome assembly GCF_059368495.1 of Stenotrophomonas sp. YJH_SMC_91. Classification (NCBI taxonomy): domain Bacteria; kingdom Pseudomonadati; phylum Pseudomonadota; class Gammaproteobacteria; order Lysobacterales; family Lysobacteraceae; genus Stenotrophomonas; species Stenotrophomonas sp. YJH_SMC_91. The sequence continues at coordinate 57,039 of NZ_JCAFRT010000003.1, forward strand.
GCTGCCGCCTCCTGCTTTGTCAGCCAGCCCACGCTGTCCACGCAGATCCGCAAGCTGGAAGAAGAACTGGGCCTGCCGCTGGTGGAACGCGCACCGCGCAAGGTGATGCTGACCCCGGCCGGCCAGGAAGCGGCGGCACGGGCACGGGTGATCGTGTCCGAAGTGGAGCAGCTGAAGGAAGCGGCGCGACGCAGCCGCGACCCGGAAGCCGGGACGGTGCGCCTGGGGATCTTCCCGACCCTCGGTCCGTACCTGCTGCCGCATGTGATCCCACGCATCCGCGAGCGCTTCCCGGAGCTGGAACTGCTGCTGGTCGAGGAAAAGAGCGATGTGCTGCTGGACCGCCTGCGCGAAGGCAAGCTGGACGCCGCGCTGCTGGCGCTGCCGGTAATCGACGACCAGCTGCACGCCGAGTTCCTGTTCGAGGAACCGTTCCTGCTGGCGGTGTCCGGGCGCCACCCGCTGGCCCGCCGCGAACACCTGGATGTGCAGGAACTGGCCACGCAGAAGCTGCTGCTGCTGGAAGATGGCCACTGCCTGCGCGACCAGGCGCTGGAAGTGTGCCGCCTGTTCGGCGCCAACGAGAAGTCCGAGTTCCGCGCCACCAGTCTGGAGACGCTGCGGCAGATGGTTGCCGCCGATGTCGGCATCACCCTGCTGCCCAGCCTGTCGGTGCAGCCGCCGGTGCCGCGATCGAACAACATCCGCCTGCTCGACTTCACCGGCGAGGGCCGTCCCAGCCGTCGCATCGCCATGATCTGGCGCCGCAGCTCGGCCATGAACGACTTCCTGATGGAACTGGCCGACCAGTTCAAGCGCCTGCCGCAGGCGCTGTTCACCCTTGATGCGGTGAATGCCACCGGCGAAGCGACCGCCCTGCCCGGCCCCGCCCTGAACGGCTGAACCCCCGCAGCACCGGCCTGGAATCGGCAGGAGTCGATTCCGGCCGCATTTGTCCCCACAATACAGACAGGCGGCGCCAGCAGGTGCCGCCTTTTGCATGGCTTTCAACCAAGGAGCTTCACCATGAGTACCGCCAGCGGCCTGCCGCCGTCGATCACCGTTTCCACCTTCGACATGGACCGCCTGGACGCCATGCTCGAATCCCCTGCGCTGAGCCAGACGCCTGCCGCGCTCGCGCTTGCTGAAGAACTCAACCGGGCCACCGTGCTGGCACCGGACCAGATTCCCGAAGGCATCGTCATGATGCATTCGCGCGTGGAGTGCGAAGATGAAGTGTCGGGCGAGAAGCACGTCCTGACCCTGGTCTTCCCCCGCGAAGCCAACGTCGATGAAGGCAAGGTTTCCGTGCTGGCCCCGGTCGGCAGTGCCCTGCTCGGCCTTTCGATCGGCCAGAGCATCGACTGGAACGCGCCCGGCGGCCGCAAGCTGCGCCTGCGCGTGACCGCGGTCCACAACGACCGCCCCTGATTACCGCTGCGCACCGCGCGCGATTCGATCCCCCTGCACCAGGAGCCGTAATGAGTACCCCGTCCAAACTGTCCCAGCTGCGCGAACTGTCCGTGGTCGTTGCCGATACCGGTGACTACGAGGCGATCAAGCGCCTGCAGCCGGTGGACTGCACCACCAATCCGACCCTGGTGAAGAAGGCGCTGGACCTGCCGGTCTACGCCGAGCTGATCGAACGCGAACTGGCCTGGGGCCGCCAGCAGAGTGGCGACCGCGAAGCCGTGGTGCACGCCGTGGCCGACCGCCTGACCATCGGCGTCGGCGCGCTGCTGAGCACGCTGGTGCCGGGCCGCGTGTCCACCGAAGTGGACGCCGACCAGGCCCACGACACCGCCGCCACCGTGGCCAAGGCCCGCCAGTTCATCCAGATGTACGCCGATGCCGGCGTGCCGCGCGAGAAGATCCTGATCAAGATCGCCGCGACCTGGGAAGGCGTGGAAGCCGCGCGCATCCTGCAGGCCGAGGGCATCGACTGCAACCTGACCCTGATCTTCAACCCGACCCAGGCGCTGGCCTGCAGCGAAGCCGGCGCGTTCCTGATCTCGCCGTTCGTCGGTCGTATCCTCGATTGGTACGTGGCCAACGGCCAGACCCCGGCCACCATCGACGAAGACCCGGGCGTGAAGTTCGTGCGTGGCGTGTATGCCGAATTCAAGCGCCGCGGTTCGCCGACGGTGGTGATGGGTGCCTCGTTCCGTTCGACCGCGCAGATCGAAGCGCTGGCCGGCTGCGACCGCCTGACGATTTCGCCGGACCTGCTGGAGAAGCTGGACGCCGACCACGGCGAGCTGCCGCGCAAGCTGGTGGCCGGTGCAGCGGACGGCACGGCGGTGACCCCGATCGATGCGGCGAAGTTCGCGGCGGACCTGGCGGCCGATCCGATGGCGACCGAGAAGCTGGCGACCGGTATCGATGCGTTTGCCAAGGATCTGCAGGCGCTGCGCGAGCGGATCCGCGCGGCACTGTGATTCCGGCCAACGGCTGAGCCCCTCGTGGCGGGTCGGTTGGTCGCGAAGGGCATGAAGCAACAGCCGTGCTGGGTCGGGCGGGTTGGGTTCGCGGGAGACGCCGTGAACCCGTCCATGGGGGCTTGGCCGCGGCATCCATGCCGCGGACACCCCCGCGAACCCAACCCGCCCGCCCTCTGACAAGTTCCTGCGGCCGCCCGCCAAGGAAGAAAGAAAGAAGAGCAACAGCGGGTCGCGCGCTTCGCTTGCTCGCAGCCGAGCATGGCTGTGCCGGTCGTCCTGACCGGCACCCTCCGGGCCGTCGCGCAAGCGACGTTGGCAGCGGCTCCTGCCGCTGCCTTCAGCTCTACAGAAAGCACTGCAGAACCAAACAAAAAGGACGCGGCGAACGCCGCGTCCTTTTTGTTTTTCTTCAGTTCGTCAGTAACCAATGCTCTCGCCCACCGTCACCGGAAAACTGTCGAAGGTGGGACGGGTGCAGATGGCGGGACCGTCCACGGCATGGATGCCGTGGCCGAGCCCCCAAGGACGGGTTTACGGCGTGTCCCGCCATCTGCACCCGTCCCGCCAAACTCACAGCAAACCAGAGCCGCTTGGCTTTGGCTTTGGCTTTGGCTTTGGCTTTGGCTTTGGCTTTGGCTTTGGCCTTGGCCTTGGCTTTCAGCCGTTGACGTTGCCCGCCGCAGGCGGACCACCGCGCGTCAGCGCGGCGCCTCCACATCCAACCCGATCGGGCAGCTCACGCCGGTGCCGCCGATGCCGCAGTAGCCGTTCGGATTCTTCGCCAGGTACTGCTGGTGATAGTCCTCGGCGTAGTAGTACGCCGGTGCCGGGTACACGATCTCGGTGGTGATCGGGGCGTAGCCGGCCGCATCCAGCTGCGCCTGGTAGGCCTCGCGGCTGGCCAGCGCGGCCTTGTACTGGGCTTCGTCGGTGGTGTGGATCGCCGAGCGGTACTGGGTGCCGGTGTCGTTGCCCTGGCGCATGCCCTGGGTCGGGTCGTGGCTCTCCCAGAACAGCTGCAACAAGCGCTCCAGGCTCACCACCGCCGGGTCGAACACCACCTGCACCACTTCGGTGTGGCCGGTCAGGCCCGAACAGACCTCTTCATAGGTCGGGTTCGGGGTGATGCCCCCGGCATAGCCCACCGAGGTGCTGTACACGCCCGGTTCGCTCCAGAACTTGCGCTCGGCGCCCCAGAAGCAGCCCAGCGCGAAACGGATCTGCTGCAGGCCGGCAAAACGGTCCTTCAGCGGATGGCTGTTCACGAAGTGCTGGTTGCTGTGCAGCGGCAGCGGCTGGTCACGCCCCGGCAGCGCCTCTTCCGGGCGTGGCAGGCGCTGCTTGAAGGCGCCGATGCCGAGGATGCCCTGGCCAATTCCCAACATGATGCGCTCCTACGCCGGAAGTCCGGCTATGTCGTCTGCATCTGAAATGGGGGCGTCCGGCGCGTGGCCCAAGTCCAGCGCCGCCACGATGTCCTCGGCCTGCGGGCGTGCCGCATCGGGGATTCCCACCCGCAGCACACCGAACAGCGGCAGCTCGCCCATGCCGCCCAGCAGCTGCTCGCCAAACACGAAGGCCGGGATGCCGGCATCTTCCAGCGCGTGCTTGACCAGGTGGGCGTCGAACAGGTTGTCGGCCTTGTACACGATGTGCATGCGGCGGCTCCGTGGGACAGGGTTCCAGCATACGCCCGGAAGCTGAATGGTGGTGGTGACGGCGCATGACCGTTCTGCCGGCCAGCGGCCGGCACTACCCATCCACCTTCCGGTAGCGCCGGCAGCGGGCCGGCGGAATGTGGATCGCCGTGCAGTTGGGTAGTGCCGGCCGCTGGCCGGCATCCCCACACCCCACCGGGCAGCCCTGCCCCGTACGCGCTAGACTGTTGGTCTTTCTGCCCTTTTTCGCCCCAGACTCATGTCCGAGCACACCCCCGCCAGCCCCGAGACCCCCGCCGACAGCCACGAGAAGCGCGATTTCATCCGCCAGATCGTGCGCGAGGACCTGGCCAGCGGAAAGCACCAGGCGATCAAGACCCGCTTCCCGCCGGAGCCGAACGGCTACCTGCACATCGGCCATGCCAAGTCGATCTGCCTGAACTTCGGCATCGCCGGCGAATTCAGCGGCGTCTGCAACCTGCGCTTCGACGACACCAACCCGGCCAAGGAAGACCCGGAATACGTGGCCGCGATCCAGGACGACGTGCGCTGGCTGGGCTTCGAGTGGAACGAGCTGCGCCATGCTTCGGACTACTTCCAGGCCTATTACCTGGCCGCCGAGAAGCTGATCGAACAGGGCAAGGCCTATGTCTGCGACCTGTCGGCCGAGGAAGTGCGCGCCTACCGCGGCACCCTGACCGAACCGGGCCGCCCGTCGCCGTGGCGCGACCGCAGCGTCGAGGAAAACCTCGATCTGTTCCGCCGCATGCGTGCCGGTGAGTTCCCGGATGGCGCGCGCACCCTGCGCGCGAAGATCGACATGGCCAGCGGCAACATCAACCTGCGCGATCCGGCGCTGTACCGCATCAAGCACGTCGAGCACCAGAACACCGGCAACGCGTGGCCGATCTACCCGATGTACGACTTCGCCCACGCGCTGGGTGATTCGATCGAGGGCATCACCCACTCGCTGTGCACGCTGGAGTTCGAAGACCACCGCCCGCTGTACGACTGGTGCGTGGACAACGTCGATTTCGCCCATGACGATGCGCTGACCCAGCCGCTGGTCGATGCCGGCCTGCCGCGCGAAGCCGCCAAGCCGCGCCAGATCGAGTTCTCGCGTCTGAACATCAACTACACGGTGATGAGCAAGCGCAAGCTGATGGCGCTGGTCACCGAGCAGCTGGTGGACGGCTGGGAAGACCCGCGCATGCCGACCCTGCAGGGCCTGCGTCGCCGTGGCTACACCCCGGCCGCGATGCGCCTGTTCGCCGAGCGCGTGGGCATCAGCAAGCAGAATTCGCTGATCGACTTCAGCGTGCTGGAAGGCGCGCTGCGCGAAGACCTGGACAGTGCAGCGCCGCGCCGCATGGCGGTGATCGATCCGGTCAAGCTGGTGCTGACCAACCTGCCGGAAGGCCATGAAGAACAGCTGACCTTCAGCAACCACCCGAAGGACGAGAGCTTCGGCAGCCGCGAAGTGCCGTTCGCACGCGAAGTGTGGATCGACCGCGAGGACTTCGCCGAAGTGCCGCCGAAGGGCTGGAAGCGCCTGGTTCCGGGTGGCGAAGTGCGCCTGCGCGGTGCCGGCATCATCCGCTGCGATGAAGTGATCAAGGATGCCGACGGCACCATCACCGAGCTGCGCGGCTGGCTGGATCCGGAATCGCGCCCGGGCATGGAAGGCGCCAACCGCAAGGTCAAGGGCACCATCCACTGGGTCAGCGCCGTGCACGGCGTGCCGGCCGAGATCCGCCTGTACGACCGCCTGTTCTCGGTGCCGAACCCGGACGACGAATCGGAAGGCAAGACCTACCGCGATTACCTCAATCCGGAATCGCGCCGCACCGTCACCGGCTATGTCGAGCCGGCTGCGGCCAGCGCCGCACCGGAGCAGTCGTTCCAGTTCGAGCGTACCGGCTACTTCGTCGCCGACCGCCGCGACCACACCGAGGCCAAGCCGGTGTTCAACCGCAGCGTGACCCTGCGCGATACCTGGTCGGCCTGAGGACCTGCGCGGGCGCCAGGACGGCGCCCGCATGACCACGACGATGATCACCGCCCTGTCCGCCCTGCTCTGGTTCATCTCGCAGCATCCGCTGCTGACGTTCTTTTCGGCGATGGTGCTGGCCGGGCTGGTCTCGTGGTGGCGGCGTTTTCCGGGCTACGCCATCGTGGTGTTCCCGCTGGCGATGCTCAACATCTTCCTCGGCCACTTCCTCAACGCCGCCTTCCTCAACGTGGTGGGCGAGCGTGGTGAAGCGGTGATCGTGAAGTCCGAGCGCACCAGTTCGACGATGAACGAGCAGTACATCTGGCGCTACGAAGGGGTGCTGCGTACCGCCGAGGGCCGCGACGTGGACGTGGTGTTCCACACCAACACCGCTTCGCTGTGGCCGCTGGAAAACGCCATCCGTATCCCGGCGCGCGACCAGCCGTTCGTGGTCAAGTACACGCCGGGCTTCCCACGCAACTTCGTCATCCTCACCAATGAATCCCCGCACGGCGTCGCCCAGGCCCGGGCCAGCGCGCGCGAGCGGGTGGAGGTGGCGGCACGCAAGCTGCATTTCAGCCCGGGTAATGCCGATTTCCGCGCGGACTATCGCCGCGAGCTGGAAAGCTGGCTGCGCGACCACGGCAACGATCCGCAGCAGCAATCCGACGCGCAGCGATATCGCGCCGAACTCGACGCGCTCGACCGCTAGATGCCCAGGCCCTGCCTGGATGTTCCACCCCATCCACCCCACAGGCCTGACATGACCACGACCTCCGCCGCTCTCCTCCCGCTGCTGCAGCAGGTCCTTCAGGACGCGGGCGTCGCCAGCCACGTCGACGGCAACGCGCTGCTGCTGGACAGCGGCCTGCGCCTGACCCCGCATGCAATGGCCGCACACGCGCGCGAAAACGGTGGTTGGCAGACCTCCACCGTCATCGAAAGCCAGCATCCGCAGTTGTTCGCCGATGGCCTGTTCGAGTACCAGCATGCAAATGGTGCCGATGAGCAGGCATCGCTGTTGTCCGGCTTCCAGACCTGGGTGCGGGTAGACCTGGCGACCCTGCAGACCGCGATCGGCGCCCAAGACGCACAGGGCCTGCCGATGATGGGCCTGACCTATCCGGCCGGTGACAATGGCGAGGAACACGAGCGCACTGTAGTGCTGGGGCCGTTGGCGCACTACCGTGCACAGGAAGTGGATGCCTCCACCTGCAGCGAAGACGATCATGGCTCCTGCCCTTGCTGCCTGTTCACCCGCAGCATGGAGGCCTTCGACGAGCTGCTGAAAGCCCGCCAATTCCTCGCCATCCGCCTGTTCGCCTCGCGCGATGCCGACGGCCTGTGCGAGGCCGATTGCCGGGTCAACGGCCACGACTTCGCCGCCGCCCTGCCCCTGCTGCGCGCCTACGCGGCCAGCTGGCCGCAGGCCGGGCTGGAATTCCGCAAGCAGTACGTGGTGATCCGCACCGGCTCGCCAGGCTGACCCACGCCCACACCCGATACAGGCCCGTGCGGCTACACTGCGCGCCGGTTCCCCAAGCAACCGCACTTTTTCCCATCCCACACGAGGCACCCCCGCGATGCTGTACGCGCAAGTCCACCTGACCCTTCCCGCCTGGATCCACGACCAGATCGACCTGGATCGTCGATATCCGGGCGATGAGGCCAAGGTCGCGCTGGCGATCGAGCTGTCGCGGTTGAACGTCGAGCACGCCAGTGGCGGTCCGTTCGGTGCCGTGGTGTTCGGACCGGACGACAAGGTCATCGCCGCCGGCGTGAACCGGGTGATGCCGCACGCGACCTCGCTGGCGCACGCCGAGAACATGGCCTACATGCTGGCCCAGCAGCGCCTGCAGACCCCGCGCCTGAACGCAGTGCTGTCGCCGGTCACCCTGGCCACCAGTTCGCAGCCGTGCTGCCAGTGCTATGGCGCTACCGTGTGGGCGGGCATCGACCGCCTGCTGATCGGTGCCAACTCGGCCGACGTCGAGGAACTGACCCCGTTCGATGAAGGCCCGCTGCCGGCCGACTGGGTCGGCGAGCTCAACAAGCGTGGCATCGAAGTGGTGCAGGGCCTGAACCGCGACGCCGCGCGCAGCGTGCTGCGCGCCTATGGGGAAAGCGATGGCGCCCGTTACTGACACCGGGATCGGCCTGCTGTGCCTGTGCCGGCAGGGCTTCGAGCCCGAGCTGGCCGGCGAGCTGCAGTTCCGCGCCGGCGAAGCCGGTTTCGCAGGTTATGCACGTACCCAGCGCAATGACGGTTACGTGCTTTTCATGTGCGACGAAGCCGCCGCGCTGGCGCCGCGCCTGCGCTGGCGCGAGCTGATCTTCGCGCGGCAGAAGCTGGTGGTGCTGGCCGAGCTGCCGCAGCTGGACCCGGCCGACCGCATTACCCCGATGCTCGACGTGCTGGCCGATGCGCCGCGCTTCGGCGACCTGTGGGTGGAACACCCGGACTCGGACGCCGGCAAGCCGCTGTCCGGGTTGGCCCGCGCCTTTGGCAACGCGCTGCGTCCGGCGCTGCGCAAGGCCGGCAAGCTGACTGACAAGCCGAACAACCGCCTGCCGCGCCTGCACGTGGTGTTCGTCGACGGCACCCACGCCTTCGTCTGCGTGGCCGACCCGGCCGACAGCGCGCCGTGGGCACTGGGCATCCCGCGCCTGAAGCTGCTGCCCGAGGCGCCTTCGCGTTCGGCACTGAAGCTGGACGAAGCACTGCTGACCCTGCTGACGCCGGAAGAACGCGAAGCACTGGCCAAGCCCGGCATGCGTGCGGCCGACCTGGGCGCCGCCCCCGGCGGCTGGACCTGGGTGCTGACCCGCCAGCACATGCACGTGTTGAGCATCGACAACGGCCCGCTGCGCCAGCACGTGCTGGACACCGGCCTGGTCGAGCACCTGCGCGCCGATGGCTTCCACTGGCATCCGGAACAGCCGCTGGACTGGATGGTCTGCGACATGGTCGAGCAGCCGCGCCGCGTAGCCGAACGCATGGCCACCTGGTTCCGCGAAGGCTGGTGCCGGCACGCGATCTTCAACCTGAAGCTGCCGATGAAGAAGCGCTGGGACGAAACCCGCCTGTGCCTGGACCTGTTCCAGGACCAGGCCGGCAAGCCGCTGGTGGTGCGTGCCAAGCAGCTCTATCACGACCGTGAGGAGATCACCGTACTGGCGTCGCCACTGCGCTGAGGCCATCACGTCCGCCGGGCATACCCCGGCGCTGCAGAGGGAGGAGCATCCATGCGACATCGAACGATTCCGCTGCTGATCACCCTGCTGGCCGCCGCACCAGCGGTGGCCCAGCAATTGCCGCACACCCCGGCACAAAGCCAGCCGTTGGGCCCCACCGGCGGCGCGATCCGCCAGCAACCGCTGGATGCGGGCCGGGTCAGCGGCAGCGTCGAGATTCCGCAACCGGCCGGCGAGGCGCAGGTGACCGTGCGTTCGCTGGAACCGAGCAGCGTGGTTGGCCAGTACCGCATCCACTTCGCTGCGCTGGATGTGAACGGCGATGGTTTCATCAGCCGCGAGGAAGCGCAGGCGAATCCGGCGCTGGCCGATGAGTTCAATGCGTTGGACGTGAAGCGTCGCGGCAAGCTGGATCGTGCCGACCTGGCCGGCTGGCTGGTCGACTGAAAAAGGGGACGGAGGGGATTAAGTCGTTTGTGCCACAAACGACTTAATCCCCTCCGTCCCCTTTTTTGATCCAGCGCGATCTTCATCCACGCATGGCGTGGATCTACTGACGTCGGGCACCCACCAGAGCGGTTTGCATTCTGCTACACCCCGGCGGCGCGCTTCCAGAATGCCTGCACCAGCGGTGGCCATTTGCCGACGCAGCCCAGCGCGCGGCCGCGGGCCAGGGTCAGGTGCATTTCGTCGTTGGAGAACAGGCGGTTGATCGCATCGAAGCTGTAGGCGGCGATGTGGTTGTCGCTACGCCGTTCGCGCGCCCAGCGCTGCAGGCGCTGTGGCGACAGCCGCGGCTGACCACGGCGCTCGGCCGACGGCGCCAGCCACTGCTGCAGGGCGGCCACATCGCGCAGGCCCAGGTTCACGCCCTGCCCGGCCAGCGGATGCACCACGTGCGCGGCATCACCCAATGCCAGCACACGGCCGGCCACGTAGTGACGTGCCAGCTGGCGGCGCAGCGGGAAGGCTGCGCGCGGTGATGCCAGCCGCAGCTCACCCAGCCGCGCCGCGAAGGCGCGGGTCAGTTCGCGGTTGAAGCTGTCTTCGTCCAGCGCCAGCACGCGCGCGGCCTCGTCCTCGGGCAGGGTCCATACGATCGAGCTGCGGCGCTCGGCCACCGGCAGCAGCGCCAGCGGCCCGCTCGGCAGGAAACGCTGCCAGGCGGTGGCCTGGTTGGGAAGATCGCTGTCCACGTAGGCCACCACGCCACGCTGGTGGTAGTCATGCTTTTCAACCTCGATCCCGGCCAGTTGGCGCAGGGTCGATTCGGCGCCGTCGGCGGCTACCGCCAACGCCGCTTCCAGGCGACGACCGTCATCCAGGCGCAGGCGCACGCCGTCGTCGTCCTGCTCCAGCGCTTCCACCCGCGCCGGGCAGTGCAGCTGCACGCCCGCCGCCGGCAACGCCGCCCACAGCCGATCCTGCAGCAGGCCGTTCTCGACGATGTAGCCCAGTTCACGACGGCCGAAGCGATCGGCATCGAACAGCAGATCTTCGCCACCGGCCGCATCCCACACCTGCATGCGCCGGTAGGGCCAGGCGCGGGCCTGCGCGATCGCCGGCCACACGCCCAGGCGGCTCAACAGTTGTACGTTGTCAGCAGCGAAGGCGAACACGCGGAGGTCAGGCTGTGCGGCCTGCCACGGCGCGGGCTCACGACCTTCCACCAGCGCAACCGACAGGCCGGCATCGGCCAGCGCCAGCGCGCACGCGGCACCGACCACGCCACCACCGACGATGGCCACATCAAGGCGCATGCGCCGGCTCATGCGGCTTCTCCGCGGCACAGGCGCGGCACTTCGCCGCGGAAGCCCATCGCGCCACCGACCAGCATCGACTGCACCGATGCGCGTTGCGCGGCCACCAGGCCGAGGCTGCGCAGCGGCCGCATCAGCGGCGCCGGGTTGCTGGTCAGGCGCGCCAGGCCGCCGGAGAACGCCACCGTCTGCCGGCGATCTTCCTCGCGGCGCGCGACATAGGCCTGCAGCAGTGCATCACTGCCGGCATCTTCATGCGCATCCTCCAGCAGCTCGGCCAGGGTCAGCGCATCGCGCAGGCCCAGGTTGAAGCCCTGTGCACCCAGCGGATGAATGGTCTGCGCGGCATTGCCCAGCAGCACCGTGCGCTCACCGGCCAGCGCGCGCGCCAGCACCTGGATGAGCGGGTAGGCGCTGCGCGGGCCGGACTCGAGCAGGCGGCCGGCACGCCAGCCGATCGCGTTCTGCAGGCGTTGCAGCCAGGCGGCATCGTCCAGCGCCATCACCGCATCGGCCTGGTCGCGCGCAACACCATGCACGGTGCCGAAGTGACGATCGCCGCGCGGCAGCAGGGCCGTCGGGCCGGTATCGGTGAAACGCTCCCACGCGGTACCATCCGGCGCGCGCTGGCTGCGTACACGGGCCACGAACAGGGTCTGCTGGAAATCATGGCGGTCGACCTCGATACCCAGTGCACCACGCACGCCACTGGTCGTACCGTCGGCACCCACCACCAGCCTTGCCAGCAATACGCGCTCGCCGGCCTCATCGGCGACCCGCACCTGGCGGTAGCCGTCGACCACTTCACCCAGGCCCAGGAACCGCATCGGCCGGTAACGGCGCAGCCGCGGCAGCTCCTGAAGCCGCGCTTCCAGCGCCTGGCCGAAGTCGCGGGCGACCACCACCTGGCCGAACCAAGGCCGGTCGTAATCGGCCGCTTCCAGCTGCACACGGCCGAAATCGCCGGCACGGCTGACGTGGATGCGCCGGATCGGGCCCGGTGCCATCGCCAGCTTCTGCATCACCCCCAGCGCGGTCAGCGCATTGACGGTGGCAGCGGCGAAACTGAGATTGCGCTGGTCGAACACCACCGGCAGCTCGCCGGCCGGGCTGGCCTCGAGCAGGCCCACGTCGCGGCCGAGGCGGTCCAGGGCAATGGCCAGGCTGGCGCCGACCAGGCCACCACCGACAATCAGCACGTCATGTCGTTCACTCATGCGTTCATGATACGCGCTCGCCCCGTCTGTACGCCGAACGGCCGGTCCTGCGCCAACCCGCGCGGCGGGCTAGAATGAAACCTGAATCCGCTCCGGGCCCGCCACCATGTCCGACACTGCCAACCGCGCCTTCGTCCTGTCCGTGCTCGTTCTGGTGCTGGCAGCGACCCGTGTCAATCACTTCGCGGCGATCCCCGATGCCTCATGGGCGGTGTTCTTCATCGGTGGCTTCTACCTGGCCCGCTGGACGCGCTGGGCGTTCCCGCTGCTGATGGTGTTCGCGGTGCTGGTGGACTGGATCGTGATCCGCAGCAGCGGCCTGGACTTCTGGCAGCACTACTGCGTGTCGCCGGGCTACTGGCTGCTGCTGCCGGCCTATTTCTCGCTGTGGGCCGGCGGCATGCTGCTGGGCCGCAACTACCAGAGCGCGCGCTGGCCGGTACTGGCCAAGGGCGCGCTGCTGCTGGTCGCCTCGGTGGCGGTCTGCCACCTGCTGGCGCAGGGCGGCTTCTACTGGACCAGCAGCAACGTGGCCGAGCCGACCCTGGCCGGCTGGGCACAGAACTACGCGCAGTGGTTCGGCCCCTACCTGCGCACCACGGCGATCTACGTGGCGCTGGCCGCCGCCCTGCAGCTGGCCGTGGAGCAGGTGTTGAAGCTCCAGCAGGCCCGCCGCGACATCCGCCACTGAGCCGCGACATGGGTCATCGCCTCTCGCGCATCTACACCCGCACCGGCGACGACGGCAGTACCGGCCTCGGTGACGGCCAGCGCGTGCCCAAGGATGACGCCCGGGTGGCGTCCTACGGCACCGTCGACGAGGCCAATGCCGCGCTCGGCCTGCTGCTGGCCGTGCCCCTGCCCGAGGATGTGCGCGCGCTGGTGGTGCATCTGCAGCACCAGTTGTTCGACCTGGGCGCCGAACTGTGCATCCCCGGCCACGCCGCGATCCACGCCGCCGATGTCTCGGCCCTGGAACAGCAGCTGGACCATTACAACGCCGACCTGCCGATGCTGAAGGAATTCATCCTGCCGGCCGGCGGCGAAGCCGCCGCGCGCTGCCATCTGGCCCGCACCATCGTCCGCCGCGCCGAGCGCGAAACGGTCACCCTGGCCCGCCACGAGGCCGTGCGCAGCGAGGCGTTGCAGTACCTGAACAGGTTGTCGGACCTGTTGTTCGTGCTGGCCCGGGTGCTGGCCCGTGCCGACGGCCAGGGCGAAGCGCTGTGGCAACCACAGCAGCGCCAGCGCTGAGCCTGCACGATGCTGATCTACACCCATCCGTCCTGCCTGCTGCACGACCCCGGCCCCGGCCACCCGGAGTGCCCGCAACGCCTGCAGCATGTGCTGGACGCGCTGCACACCGCGTTCCCCGGCCAGCTGGAGTGGCGCGAAGCGCCACCGGCCAAGTTCGGCGAACTGACCCGGGTCCACGACAGCGCACTGCTCGACTTCGTGCTGCAACCGCAGACCGCACCGCTGCGCCAGCTGGACATGGACACCTGGACCTCACCCGGCTCGGCCAGCGCTGCCGTGCACGCCGCCGGTGCCGGCGTGGCCGCGGTCGATGCGGTGATGCTGGGCGACGACCCGCTGGCCTTCTGCGCGGTACGCCCGCCGGGCCACCACGCCACCAGCAGCACGGCGATGGGCTTCTGCCTGCTCAACAACATCGCCATCGCCGCCGCCTATGCCCGCGACCGCCACGGCCTGGAACGGATCGCGGTGGTCGACTTCGACGTCCACCACGGCAACGGCACCCAGGACATCTTCCAGCACGACGCCCGGGTCTCGTACTACAGCACCCACCAGGCCGGGCTGTTCCCCAATTCCGGCCTGCGCCGTGACCGCGGTGCCGGCAACCTGATGAACATCCTGCTGCCGCCGGGCAGCGGTGGCTTCCGCTTCCGCAATGTCTGGGCCGACGAGATGCTGCCGGCCATCGACGACTTCCGCCCGCAGCTGCTGCTGATCTCGGCCGGCTTCGACGCCCACCTGCGTGATCCGCAGGCGGACCTGATGCTGGAGACCGACGATTTCGCCTGGATCACCGGTGAACTGCACGCGCTGGCACGCCGTCACGCGGCCGGCCGGGTGGTCTCGATGCTGGAGGGTGGCTACGACCTGCAGGCCCTGGCCGAGTGCAGCGTGGTCCATGTCCAGACCCTGCTCACGCCGTCCGTGGGCACCTCCGCCGGATGAACCCGAACCGGCAGGCTCCGGCGTCCTTCATTGCCCCTATGCAAGGGATGGGGCAAGCTACCGTCCGTTTTCGCCCGAATCCGAACCGCGTGCGCCGAGCCCTCCGCCTGCTTCCCCTGCCTCTGAGCATCGCCATCAGCCTGCCGGCGATGGCCGATGAAAAGCCGCTCAACTGGGGCCTGTGCCCGGCCACCGACGTCATTCCCGCGTTCACTGACGCCCCCACCCCGGTCCCGGCCCAGGACAAGGCTGCCGCCGCGGCCGCCCGCGAGCAGCAGCCGACCGACATCGAGGGTGACCAGCTGCTGGGCACCACCACCGTGCCGCAGTACGAGGGCAACGTGGCGCTGCGCCGGGGTGACCAGTTCGTCGGTACCGACAAGCTCAGCTTCGACACCGAGACCGGCAACTACATCGCCGACGGCAATGTCCGCTACCAGGACGGGTCGATCCGGATGGTCGCCAAGCGTGCCGAAGGCAACCAGGAAAGCGATACCCACAAGATCTCCGACATCAAGTACCAGCTGGTGTCGCGCCGGGGCAACGGTGATGCCGAGTCGGTCGACCTGCAGGGTGCGGTCGGCCAGATGCACCGCTCCACCTACACCACCTGCGACCCCTCGCAGCCGGTGTGGAAGCTGTCGGCGCCGCAGATCGAAGTGGACAACGACGAGGGCTTCGGCACCGCGCGCAACGCCGTGCTGCGCATCGGCAAGGTGCCGGTGCTGTGGGCGCCGTACTTCAAGTTCCCGATCGATGATCGCCGCAAGACCGGCCTGCTGTTCCCGCAGCTGGGCATGTCCGGGCGCAACGGCTTCGACTACGCCCAGCCGATCTACTTCAACCTGGCGCCGAACTACGACGACACGCTGACCCCGCGCTACATGAGCCGGCGCGGCCTGCTGCTCGACAACGAGTTCCGCTACCTCTACAACGGCGGCCGCGGCGAGGTGTTGACCTCGTTCATGCCCAACGACCGCCTGCGTGACCGTGACCGCGGCCGGGTGATGTTCACCGGCTACCACAACGTGGACAGCCACTGGCAGGCCCGCGCCAACCTGGCCTGGGTCAGCGACGAGCGCTATGTCGAGGATTTCGCCAACCGCCTGGTGGGGGTGACCGCCTCCAACCTGCAGAGCACGGTGGGCCTGTATGGCACCGGCACGAACTGGACGGCCGGCATCATGGCCGACCGCTGGCAGCTGACCGACTACACGCTCGACGAGCGCGCCCTGCCCTACAACCGCCAGCCACGCCTGTACTTCAACTGGGACAAGCCGGTCCGGCCCTGGCTGGAAGCCGGCATCTACGCCGAAGCGGTGCGCTTCACCCACGACGACATCAACTTCAAGAACGCCGTCGGCACCGGTAAGGATCTGCAGTACACCCGCAACGGAGTGCAGTGGACCGACGGCGTCGGTGTCAGCGGCGGTTCGCGATTGGACGTGAAGCCGTATGTGTCATTCCCGATCAGCGGCGCGGCCTGGTATGTGACCCCGACCCTGGCCTACCGTTACACCGCCTATCAGCTGGACCGAGGCCTGGTGGATGGTGTGAGAGGCATCCAGGCCCAGATCCTGAGTTCGCAGGGCATCGACCCGAACACGGCCACGCCCGAACAGCTGCGCGGCAATACCTCGCCCAGCCGCAGCCTGCCGATCGGCAGCATCGACGCCGGCCTGTTCTTCGATCGCGAAACCAGCATCCGCGGCAAGTCGTTCCTGCAGACCCTGGAACCGCGCCTGTTCTACCTGCGCACGCCGTACCGCAACCAGGACGAGCTGCCGATCTTCGACACCCGTGACTTCACCTTCAGCTGGGGCCAGCTGTTCCGCGACTCGCGCTACACCGGCGCCGACCGCCAGAACGACGCCAACCAGCTGACCCTGGCGGTGAGCACCCGGTTCATCGACCAGACCACCGGCAAGGAACGTTTCTCGGCCTCGATCGGCCAGATCCAGTACTTCGATGAGTCGCGGGTGACCGTCACCCCCGGCGGCGCCCCGGTGGAAAAGGGCAAGTCGGCCTGGATCGCCGACGGCAACTACATGATCAACGACCGCTGGACCCTGGGCGCCACCTACCAGTGGGACCCGAAGTACAAGCGCGAGGATCTGGCCAGCGTCCGTGCCCGTTACCTGATGCCCAACGACGGCGTGGTCAACCTGAGCTACCGCTACCGCATCAATGCCGGTGCTCTGCCCGGTGCCAACAAGCATGACCGCACCCTGCTGGAGCAGGCCGACCTGTCGTTCCTGTACCCGCTGAATGCGCGTTGGAGCCTGGTCGGCCGCTATTACTACTCGCTGCAGGACAAGGAGCCGCTGGAAATCATCGGCGGTGTCCAGTGGGACAGCTGCTGCTTGGCCGTGCGTGTGGTCGGCCGCCGCTATGTCCGCAATCGCGAAGGCGAGATGAACAACTCCATCCAGGTGGAGTTCGTCCTGAAGGGCCTGAGCTCCATCGGCCAGGACACGGACCGCACTCTGCGCCGTGCTATCCTCGGCTATAACCGCGACGACCTCTATCTCGTGCCGCCCAGCAACACCGGGGCGACCCGGGATGACTACGATCCGAACCTGATCCCATGACCAAGCGCTTCCCCGTTCTTCTCGCCTCGCTGCTGGCGGTGTCCAGCGTGTCCGCCCCCCTGCAGGTGCTTGCCCAGGAGGCGCAGCCGCTTGACCGCATCGCCGCCGTCGTCGATGAGGACGTGATCCTGCAGAGCGAGCTCCAGCGTGCGATCGCCAACATCAAGGCGCAGTACGCCGGCCGCGAAAACCAGCTGCCGCCGGAAGACGTGCTCAGCCGCCAGGTGCTCGAGCGCCTGGTACTGGTCAAGCTGCAGGTAGCCCGTGCCCAGGGCAGCGGCATCCGGGTCAGCGACCAGGAGCTGAACCAGGCGATGAACTCCATCGCCCAGCAGAACGGTTCGAACCTGGACGCCCTGCGCCAGCGCCTGGCCCATGACGGCATCGACTTCAACGATTTCCGCGCCTCGGTGCGGGACGAGATCACCGTGCAGCGCCTGCGCCAGAGCTTCGCGCAGAGCCGCATCAGCGTCAGCGAGGGTGAAGTCGATGCCGCGCTGAAGCAGCAGGCCACGGTAGGCAACCAGTACCACCTGGCGCACATCCTGGTCGCGTTGCCGGACGGCGCCAACGCCGACCAGATCGCCACCGGCCAGAAGAAGGCCGATGGCGTAAAGGCCCTGCTGGACAAGGGAGAGCTGGACTTCAACGCGGCGGCCGTGCGCTATTCCGACAGCCCCAATGCGCTGGAAGGCGGCGACCTGGGCTGGCGCAGCCTGGATGAAATCCCGCAGGCCTTCGCGCAGATGATGGAAAAGATGAAGCCCGGCGAAGTGGTCGGCCCGATCCGTGGCCCCAGCGGCTTCCAGCTGTTGAAGCTGGTGGAAGTGCGTGATGCCAGCGCCACCGCTGGCGCCAGCACCGTCACCGAGTACCACGGTCGCCACATCCTGGTGCGCGTGGACGATCATCAGACCGACGCGGCCGCCAAAGCCAAGATCGATACCCTGCGTGCCCGCATTGCCGGTGGCGCGGACTTCGAGACCGTGGCCAAGGAGTCCTCCGAGGACAACAACAGCAAGGGCCAGGGCGGCGATCTGGGCTGGTTCCCGGCCGATGCGTTCGGTCCGGCCTTTGGCCAGCAGGTGGCCGCCATCCAGGACGGCGGCGTCAGCCAGCCGTTCCGCACCGATGCCGGTTGGCACATCCTGCAGCGCGTGGCCACTCGCCAGACCGACGTGACCAACGACAACCAGCGTGCCCAGGTCCGCGAGACCATTGGCCGCCGCAAGCTGGAAGACGAGTACAACCGCTTCCTGCAGGAACTGCGCGGCGAAGCCTACGTCAGCTTCCGCAGTGGCGACCGCGCGGAAAACACCGCCACGCCGCCGCAGTCCTGATCGATGCGCCCCGAGCTCGCTCTGGTACCGGGCGAGCCCGCCGGGATCGGCCCGGAGCTGTGCGTCCGCCTCGTCCAGCAGCCGCGTGAAGATTGCCGGCTGCTGGCCTTCGCCGACCCGGACACCCTGCGCGCGGCCGCGGCCGCGCTGAACCTGCCGCTGCAACTGTTGCCCGAGGGTGCCGAAGCGCGCGTCCCCGGCGACCTGCGCCTGCGCGTGGTGGCCAATGCCACCCCGAGCCGTTTCGGCCAGGCCGATCCGGCCAATGCCGGCGCGGTCATCGGCGCCCTGCTCGGTGCCGGCCAGGCCTGCCTGTCAGGCGAACTGCACGGCGTGGTGACCGGCCCGGTGCACAAGGCCGTCATCAACGAAGGCGGCATCGCCTACAGCGGCACCACCGAACTGCTGGCCGACCAGGCTGGGGTGAAGGTGGTGATGATGCTGGCCAACCACATCGTGCGCGTGGCCCTGGCCACCACCCACCTGCCACTGCGCGAGGTGGCCGACGCGATTACCGCGCCCAGCCTGGAACACACCCTTCGCACCGTGCACGCCGCGCTGCGCCGCGAGTTCGGCCTGCCCGCGCCACGCATCGCCGTGCTCGGCCTGAACCCGCACGCCGGCGAAGACGGCCATCTGGGCCGCGAGGAACTGGACCTGGTCATCCCGCTGCTGCAGCGGCTGCGCGCGGAGGGCATGGACCTGATCGGGCCGCTGCCAGCCGATACCGCCTTCCTGCCGGCCAAGCTGGCCGGCTTCGACACCGTGCTGGCGATGTACCACGACCAGGGCCTGCCGGTGCTGAAGTACTCGGGCTTCGAGCAGGCGGTGAACCTGACCCTGGGCCTGCCCTACCCACGCGTTGCAGTGGACCACGGCACCGCGCTGGACCTTGCCGGCCGTGGCGTTGCCGATCCTTCCAGCCTGCAGGCGGCAACGACGTTGTGTGCGCAGCTTGCGCGGCAACGTACACTGAGCGCATGAATTCCCCGCATTCCCCCTCCGGCCCGGTGTTCACCGCCCCGGCCAAGAAGCAGCTTGGCCAGCATTTCCTGGCCGACCGCCACTACATCGACAAGATCGTGATGGCGGTCAACCCGAAAGACGGTGACCGCCTGGTCGAAATCGGTCCCGGCCAGGGCGCGATCACGCTGCCGCTGCTGCGCGTGCATCCGAAACTGACGGTGATCGAGTTCGACCGTGACCTGATCGCGCCGCTGACCGCCGCCGCCGAGCCGCTGGGCGAGCTGACCATCGTCCACCGCGACGTGCTGCGCGTGGACTTCACCGAGCTGGCCGCCGGCCAGCCGATCCGCCTGGTCGGCAACCTGCCCTACAACATCTCCTCGCCGATCCTGTTCCATGCACTGGAACATGCCGCGGTGATCCGCGACATGCATTTCATGCTGCAGAAGGAAGTGGTCGACCGCATGGCCGCCGGCCCCGGCAGCAAGGTGTACGGCCGGCTCAGCGTGATGCTGCAGGCATACTGCCAGGTGACCTCGCTGTTCGTGGTGCCGCCGGGCGCGTTCCGGCCGCCGCCGAAGGTCGATTCGGCCGTGGTGCGGCTGGTGCCGCGTGACCCGGCCACGATCAACATCAACGACCACAAGCGTTTCGCCGAGGTGGTCAAGGCCGCCTTCGGGCAGCGCCGCAAGACCCTGCGCAACGCCCTGAACAACGTGGTGTCCGCCGAACAGTTCGTTGCCGCCGGCGTGCGTCCCGATGCCCGCGCCGAACAGCTGGACGTGGCCGAATTCATCGCTTTGGCCAATGCCTCCTGATTACACTGCCGGTATGGAAGACGCTGACGTTTACGCCATCTCCGTCGAAGTCGCACCGCGCTTCCTCGACGATCAATCCGCGCCGGAAGACGGACGCTATGCGTTCGCCTACACGATCCGCATCCACAACCAGGGGCGTGTTGCCGCGCGCCTGGTCGCACGCCACTGGCGCATCACCGATGCCAACGGCCGCGTCGAGCATGTCGATGGCGACGGGGTGATCGGCGAGCAGCCACGCCTGCGTCCCGGTGAAGACTTCCATTACACGTCCGGTGTCATGCTGGGGACCGATCACGGGACCATGCAGGGCCACTACGACATGGTCGCCGACGACGGCACCGAATTTGCCGCGCCGGTCGCACCTTTCGTGCTGGCCATCCCGCGTACCCTGCACTGACACGGAGGCCGGACGATGAGTGTGTGGGCGATCGGCGACCTGCAGGGCTGCTATGACGTCACCCAGCGGCTGCTGGAGAAGATCCGCTTCGACCCGGCGCAGGACACCCTGTGGTTCTGCGGCGACCTGGTCAACCGCGGTGGCCAGTCGCTGGAAACGCTGCGGCTGGTGCATTCGCTGCGCGAGCACAGCGTGGTGGTGCTGGGCAACCATGACCTTTCGCTGCTGGCCGTCGGTGCACGCACCGAAGAGGAACAGCGCAAGGTCAACCCGGACCTGCTGCGCATCGTGCAGGCTGAGGACCGCGACGAACTGCTGGACTGGCTGCGCCTGCAGAAGCTGGTGCACGTGGACCGCGAACTGGGCTGGATGATGGTGCACGCCGGCCTGGCGCCGAAGTGGACCACGCAGATGGCCGAAAAGCATGCCGCCGAGGTCGAGGCGCAACTGCACGGTGCCGGCTACCGCAAGCTGTTCCGCAACATGTACGGCGACAAGCCGAGCTGGGCACCGAACCTGTCCGGCTACGACCGTTCACGCGCGATCATCAATGTGCTCACCCGCATGCGCTACTGCACCCCGCGCGGGCGCATCGGCATCGAGGACAAGGGCACGCCGGGCACGCAGGAACAGGGACTGTACCCCTGGTTCGAAGTGCCGGGCCGGGTCGAGCGCGACCTGAAGATCGTCTGCGGCCACTGGTCGGCGCTGGGCCTGACCATCACCCAGGGCGTGCATGCCATCGACACCGGCGCAGTCTGGGGCGGCAAGCTGACCGCGATCCAGCTCGATACCGACGAACTGCGCGTGGTGCAGGTGCCGGGCCGCGATGTCCCCGCACCCGTGCCCAACGCACGCCCGCCAGCGCGACCGGCGCACGAGCGCCCGGCGGCATCGGCGCAGGGCAAGGAACAGGGCGGCGGCAACACCCCGGCCGCCAACCCGGGCAACCGCGGCCCACGCCGTCGTCGGCGCCGTGGCGGCGGTGGGGGTGGTGGCTCTGCGGGCCCCGGCAGCAACAGTCCCCCGCCGCAGGCATGACACGGCGCGGTGGGGCACCATGGACGGTGCTGCTGCTGACGGTGGCCCTGGCCAGCGGCTGCCAGCCCCCTTCGGCCCCGGCCCCCGCCGACGGCGGAAACGCCGGCCTCACGCCATCGCAACCGCAGGCGCCTTCGCCGCCGCTGGTGGCAGCGGCGCGCGCACAGGTCGGCGTCACCACCCGCTACGACCCTACCTATCAGGTGCTGGCCTATCCCGGCGGCGACGTTCCGGTTGATCGCGGCGTGTGCACCGACGTGGTGGTGCGTGCCCTGCGCAGCCAGGGCTTGGACCTGCAGGCGCGCGTGCATGAAGACATGCGCGGCAATTTCAGTGCCTATCCCGCGATCTGGGGCCTGTCACGGCCGGACCGCAACATCGATCATCGCCGTGTGCCGAACCTGATGCGCTGGTTCGAACGGCAGGGCTGGCAGCAACCGATCACGGCCGCCGCCACCGACTATGCGGCCGGCGACATCGTCGCCTGGAAGCTCAACGGCAACGGGCTGCTGCACGTGGGCATCGTCTCCGACCGGCGGCTGGCCAATGGCACGCCGCTGGTGCTGCACAACATCGCGCGCGGCACGCGCGAAGAGAACCTGTTGTTCCAGCACGCCATCATCGGGCATTACCGGATGCCGCAGCGACAGCCCAGGTAGAGTCGACTGTCAGTCGACTATCGCGCGCAGCGCGGGTTTTTCGGGTGACCGCCGAGAGCAGTCGACTAACAGTCGACTCTACCCCGTCGACATCCCCGTCGGTGTTTTCGTTGGTATTTGCGCGATCAGCGGCGCACGTAGTGCGCGAAGCGGAACGCGTAGGCATGGCGTTCGTCGGCCGGGTGCGGCTCGCTGCTCACTTCCCGCCAGTCCTGCATGTCGACTTCGGGGAAATGGGTATCAGCGGGGATTTCGGCATCCACCCAGGTCAGGTACAGGTCACTGGCCTGGTCCAGCAGCTGGTGGAAGATCTCGCCGCCGCCGATGATGCACAGCTCGCTGGCGCCCTCGCCTTCGGCAATCGCCTTCGCCTCGTCCAGCGACGCCACCGCGCGCATGCCCTCGAACGGCACCTGGCCGCTGCGGGTCAGCACCAGGTTGGTCCGTCCCGGCAGCACGCGGCCGATCGATTCGGCCGTCTTGCGGCCCATCAGGATCGGCTTGCCCAGGGTGAGCGCCTTGAAGTGCTTGAAATCATCCGGCAGGTGCCAGGGCATGGCATTGCCCTGACCGATGCCACGGTTGCGATCCAGCGCCACGATCATCGACAGCTTCATCGCGCTCATACCGCCACCGGCGCCTTGATGGCCGGGTGCGGATCGTAGCCGTCGATGCGGATGTCGTCGAACTGGAAGCCGAACAGATCGGTCACCTCCGGGTTCAACCACAGCTTGGGCAGCGCGCGCGGTTCACGCGACAGCTGCTCGCGCGCCTGCTCGAAGTGGTTCGAATACAGGTGCGCGTCGCCCAGCGTATGCACGAAATCGCCCACGCCCAGGCCGGTGGCCTGCGCCACCATGTGGGTCAGCAGCGCGTAGCTGGCGATGTTGAACGGCACGCCGAGGAAGATGTCGCCGCTGCGCTGGTACAGCTGGCAGCTGAGCTTGCCGTCCACCACGTAGAACTGGAACAGGTTGTGGCACGGCATCAGCGCCATCTGCGAAAGCTCGCCCACGTTCCAGGCGCTGACCACCAGCCGCCGCGAATCGGGGTTGCGCTTGATCTCGTCGACCAGCCACTGCATCTGGTCGATCTCACGGCCATCGGCGGTGGCCCAGCTGCGCCACTGCTTGCCGTAGACCGGGCCGAGATCGCCGTTCTCGTCGGCCCACTCGTCCCAGATCCGCACCTGGTTGTCCTTCAGGTAGCCGATGTTGGTGTCGCCCTTCAGGAACCACAGCAGCTCGTGGATGATCGAGCGCAGGTGCAGCTTCTTGGTGGTGACCAGCGGGAAGCCGTCGGCCAGGTTGAAACGCATCTGCCAGCCAAACACGCTGCGGGTGCCGGTGCCGGTGCGATCGCTCTTCTCGGCGCCGTGCTCGAGCACATGCGAGAGCAGGTCCAGGTAAGCCTTCATGCCTTGCCCCCGGCAGCCACCGGCAGCTGCGGCTGCAGTACCGGCGCACGGCGCGACATCGCCAGCAGTACCAGGCCGAAGGCAATCAGCGGCAGGCTGAGGATCTGGCCACGGGTCAGCCAGTCGAAGGCCACGTAGACGCCGTTGTCGGGCATGCGCACGAACTCCACCGCGAAGCGGAACAGTCCGTACATCAGCGCGAACAGACCGCCGACCAGGTAACGGTGACGCAGCTTGCCCGACACGGCCCACAGCACCACGAACATCACCAGGCCTTCCAGCAACGCTTCATACAGCTGCGACGGATGGCGCGCGAACTGGTTCAGCGCGCCGGTGGCGAACTGCGCCTGCAGGGTCGCGTGGTCCAGCTGGTTCAGCGGCGCCGGCAGGCCGGACGGGAACACCACGCCCCACGTGCCGTCGGTGTACTTGCCCCACAGCTCGGCGCCGATGAAGTTGCCGATGCGGCCGAAGCCCAGGCCCAGCGGCACCAGCGGCGCCATGAAATCCATGGTGTCGAAGAAATGCAGCTTGTGCTTGCGCGACCACCACCAGCAGGCGCCCAGCACGCCCAGCAGGCCGCCGTGGAAACTCATGCCGCCATCCCACACCTTGAACAGCAGCAGCGGGTTGTGCAGGAAATCGCCCAGCGCGTAGAACAGCATGTAGCCGATGCGCCCGCCCAGCACAACGCCGAGCATGGCGTAGAACAGCAGGTCGGAGAAACCATTGGCGTCGACGCCCGGCAGGCGGCCGGCGGCGATGCGCTTGCGTCCCAGCAGCCAGGCGGCGGTGAAGCCCAGCAGGTACATGATGCCGTACCAATGCACCTTGATCGGCCCCAGCGAGAGGGCGATGGGGTCGATGTCGTGGAAATAGATCATGGAAGGTGCCTTGCGGTTGAACGCCTATTCTCGGGCCAGTGCCGCCCCGGCTCAACCAAGGAGCTGGGGCGAGTTCGGCAACGCGTCATCGTTCGACCGGGTCGAGGCCGGAAAGTGCCCTTCGATCAGGCTGGAGACCTCGTCGATGGCATCCTGCAGCGCTTCCACCGGATGGGAGCCACGCAGGCCCTCGCGCAGGTGGGTGCAGACCCGCTGCCATTGTGCCGGGCTGACCCGGCCCTGCAGGCCACGGTCGGCGACGATCTCGATGGCGTGGTCGGCCAGCAGCAGGTAGATCAGCACACCGTTGTTGTTGGCGGTATCCCAGGTGCGCAGGCGCGCGAAGGCATGTTCGGCGGCCTGGCGCGGGGTGACCTTGTGCCACAGCGCGGCCAGCGGCAGGTCCGCTTCCACCGCGAACATCACCTGGCCACCGTGGCGCTGCTCACCGGCTGCGATGGC
This sequence comes from Stenotrophomonas sp. YJH_SMC_91, assembly GCF_059368495.1. Taxonomy (NCBI): domain Bacteria; kingdom Pseudomonadati; phylum Pseudomonadota; class Gammaproteobacteria; order Lysobacterales; family Lysobacteraceae; genus Stenotrophomonas; species Stenotrophomonas sp. YJH_SMC_91. The sequence continues at coordinate 82,080 of NZ_JCAFRT010000003.1, forward strand.
CTCGGTGATCGCCTGCAGCGTGGCCGGCGGGAACGCGCGCCGTACCGACGGCGAAAATACATGACGACACAGTCGTTGGATCATCACCAGCCCCCCGAAGCACCACCACCGCCGGAGCGGCCACCGCCGCCGCCCCAACCGCCGCCGCCGCCGAATCCACCGCCCCCGCCGAAGCCGCCTCCGCCGCCCCAGCTGCCACCGCCGCCCCAGCTGCCACCACCCCAGCCACCGCCACCGGCAAAGCGGCCCGGGTGACCGGAGAGCATGGCAACAATGAGGCCCACGACGCCAGCCAGGCCACTGGCGAGCAGTGTGGAGGTGAACAGGAATGCCGCCAGCGCCGCACCGGCACCGCCGAGCAGGCCACGCAGCGGACGCGGCACGCGCGAGAAGATCCCGCGCAGGATGCTGCCGGCGAACACACCGATGAACAGCGCCAGGAACCAGGTATCGCCACCACCACTGGGCTCACGCCCGCGATGGCCGCTGACCGGTGCCGGCAGCGCTTCCCCGTCGATCAGCTTGACCAGCACCGCCGTGGCGTCGGTGATGCCACCGGCGTAGTCGCCGCTGCGGAAGCGCGGCACCAGGTATTCCTGGATGACCCGGTTGGCGATGGCATCGGGAATCGCTCCCTCCAGACCATAACCGGGTTCAATGCGCACGCGCCGGTCGTCCTTGGCCACCACCAGCAGCACCCCGTCGTCCACGCCCTTGCGGCCGATCTGCCACTGGTCGAAGACCCGCGTGGTGTACTGCGCGATGTCTTCCGGCTGGGTCGTGGCTACCACCAGCACCTGCAGCTGGCTGCCCTTGCGCTGCTGAAGGTCCAGCGCCTGCTGTACCAGCGCCTGCTTCTGCGCGGCATCCAGCGTGCCGGTGGCGTCGACCACCGGCGAATCCAGCGCCGGAATCGGCGCCAGCTGCTGGGCGTGCGATGCCAGCGGCAGCCATAGCAGCAGGGCCAGGAGCGCAGTGGCCAGGCGCATGGGTCAGTGGCCCGGCTGCGGTGCCGGCTGCTGCTGCGGCGCGCTGCCGAAATCGACCGCCGGCGCGTTGGAGATCTGCGCTTCGTTTTCCACGGTGAAGTTCGGCTTGATCTTGTAACCGAAGATCTTGGCGGTGATCACCTGCGGGAACGAGCGGATGTAGGTGTTGTAGTCCTGCACCTGCTGGATGTAGCGGCCGCGGGCGACGGTGATGCGGTTTTCAGTGCCTTCCAGCTGGGCCTGCAGGTCGCGGAAGTTCTGGTCCGACTTCAGCACCGGGTAGTTCTCGGTGACCACCAGCAGCCGCGACAGTGCGCTGCCGAGTTCACCCTGGGCCTGCTGGAACTGCTTGAGCGAGGCTTCGTCGTCGGCGTTGACGTTGATCTGGCCAACACGCGAGCGGGCGTTGGTCACTTCGGTCAGCACGCGCTCTTCCTGGCTGGCGAAGCCCTTCACGGTCTGCACCAGGTTGGGCACCAGATCGGCGCGGCGCTTGTACTGGTTGAGCACTTCGGACCAGCTGGCCTTGACCGCTTCATCCTTCTGCTGGATGGCGTTGTAGCCGCAGCCGGACAGCAGGGAGGCCAGCAGCATCAGGGGCAGGACACGGGTGAACAGGCGCATGGCGGAGGTTCCGGGTGGACTGGGCACCGAGCATGCCACGGTTCGGGTGAAAGACCGGCCATCGGGCGCCGCCCCCTCCGCGGTGGCCATGCTCATGGATCGCCTGAGTAGTCCGGGCGGGTGGGCATGGCGGGGGACGCCGTGAATCCGTCCCTGGAGGCTTAGCCGCGCCATCCATGGCGCGGATACCCCCGCCACGCCCACCCGCCCGGCCTCATACGGTTTCCTGGGCACCGCGGGGAGATCAAAAGAAAAATCAAAAGCAAAACGCGGTTCTTCAGGCATTCGTGTCGACCAAGGTCGACACCTACCAGAGCAGAACACCGTTCCGACAGACCGCGGGAAATTGTCGAAGGCGGGGTGGGTCCGGTGGCGGGGGTGTCCGCGGCATGGATGCCGCGGCCAAGCCCCCAGGGACGGGTTTACGGCGTCCCCCGCCACCGGACCCACCCCGCCACCCCACGGATAACCAGCTTTTGACGTTGACGTTGATTGCAGCGGGTGCAGGGCTGCAAGCCCTGCCGGAAACCCTCTCCCCTCAGCAGGCCTCAGCCACCGCAGTGCGCGGACGCCCCAGCCACGCCAGCAGCAGCCCCGATGCCGCCAGCAGGCCACCGGCCACCGGAATCGCCGCGTAACCCAAACCCGAGCTGATCACCGCACCACCCAGCGCGGCACCCACCGCGTTGCCGAGGTTGAACGCACCCACGTTGATCGACGACGCCAGGCCCGGCGCCTCGCTCGCCGCCTGCATCACCCGGATCTGCAACGGCGGCACGATGGCGAAGGTCGCCGCGCCGAACAGCAGCACGCCCAGCGCCGCAGTGGCGTGGTGCATGAACGCCAGCGGCAGCAAGAACATCAGCACGGCCAGGACCGCCAGCAGGATGCGGGTCGCGCCATCAAGCGACCAGTCGGCCATGCGCCCACCGATGCCATTGCCAAACGTGAAGCCGATACCGATCAGGGCCAGCGACATCGCGATGAAGGTGTTGGAGGCGCCGGTCAGTTCGGTCAGCACCGGCGCCACGTAGGTGTACAGAGTGAACATCGCACCCGCGCCGAGCACCGTGGTGCCCATCGCCAGCAGTACCTGCGGCTGCAGGATGGCCTTCAGTTCGCGGCGCACGTCCGGGCGCGGCCCCGGTGCAGATGCCGGCAGCGCGAAGCCGAGCGCGGTGATCGCAATCAGGCCCAGCACTGCAGTACCGGCGAAGGACAGGCGCCAGCCCAGTTGCTGGCCCACCCAGGTCGCCAGCGGCACGCCGCCGATATTGGCGATGGTCAGGCCCATGAACATGGTGGCCACGGCGGCGGCCTGCTTGTCCTTCGGCACCAGGCTGGCGGCAACCACCGCACCGATGCCGAAGAAGGCACCGTGGTTGAGGCTGGTGACCAGGCGCGACAGCAACAGCAGGCCGTAGTTCGGGGCCAGTGCCGAAAGCAGGTTGCCGACCACGAAGATCGACATCAGCAGCATCAGCGCGGTGCGCTTGCCGAAGCGGCCCATCAGCAGGGTCATCACCGGTGCGCCCAGCATCACGCCCACGGCGTAAGCGGTGATCAGCATGCCGGCAGTGGGAATGCCCACGCCCACGCCGTCGGCGATGACCGGCAACAGGCCCATCGGCGCAAACTCGGTGGTTCCGATGGCGAAGGCGCCGACGGCAAGCGCCAGCAAGGCGGCTCTGGAATTCATGGGGGGGGTCCTGGGGGAGGGATTCGGGAGTGCGTAGCCTGCGCGCTTTGATGTGGCGGATTAAGCCTCGCCCCGGGAAAACACTGTTGATTCTGGTTCACAAGTGGGGCACGGAAACCCGCTACAAGTGCAAAAACCGCAGCGCCGTAGCAGAGCCGTGCCCCCCACAAACGCAGAACCCCCGGCCGGGCCGGGGGTTCTGAGGGACTTACATGCCAGAGGCGCTTACCAGTTACCAGCGCCCGGCACGTTGTGCTCGCGCGCGCGACGGCGCATCAGCAGGTTCAGCCATTCCACCAGCACCGAGAAGCCCATCGCGGCGTAGATGTAGGGCTTGGGCACGTGCACGTCCAGGCCGTCCAGGATCAGCACCGCACCGATCATCAGGATGAAGGCCAGCGCCAGCATCTTCACGGTCGGGTTGGCGTCGATGAAGCGGCCCAGCGGGTTGGCGGCCAGCAGCATCACCAACACCGACAGCAGGATGGCGGCGACCATGACCGGGATGTGGTCGGCGATGCCAACTGCGGTGATCACCGAGTCCAGCGAGAACACGATGTCGATCACCGCGATCTGCGCGATCACGTAGCCGAACACGGCCGAGGCCTTGGTGGTGCTCGGATCTTCATCCTCGCCGCCGCTGATCAGTTCCTTGATCTCCATGCAGCCCTTGATGATCAGGAACAGGCCACCGACGATCAGCACCAGGTCACGGATGGAGATGCCCATGCCGGCCACCGTGAACAGGTTGGCCGCCATGTGCGCCAGATACGCCAGCGACACCAGCAGACCGATACGGGTGATGCAGGCCACGGCGATACCGAGCTTGCGTGCGAACGGGCGACGCTCTTCCGGCAGCTTGCTGACCGCGATGGAAATGAACACCAGGTTGTCGATGCCGAGCACGATTTCCAGCGCGCTGAGCGTGAACAGGGTTACCCAGGCATTGGGGTCGGCGAGGAACTCAAAGGACATGGAATCTCTTCAAGGCAGTGGGGGAATGGGGTTTCAGCCGTAGCTGCCGGCCAGCGCGTGTGGAACCACGACCAGGGCCCAGCACAACAGCACGTTCATCATCAGCACGAACACCGCCGCCGAGCCCATGTCCTTGGCGCGGCCAGCCAACTCGTGGATTTCGCTGCCGTAACGTTCGATCACCGCTTCGATGGCCGAGTTGGCCAGTTCCATCGCCAGCACCAGCAGCATCGAACCGATCATCAGCGCACGCTCGACCGGCGTCTGCCCCAGCCAGACCGCGACGGGCGCCAGCAGGATCAGCAGGTAGACCTCCAGCCGGAACGACGATTCGTGCAGCCAGGCGGCGCGCAGGCCCTGCCAGGACCAGCGGGCGGCCTGGAAGATGCGGCGCGGGCCGCGCGGCAGATGGCCGAACTGATCAGCCACGGGTGGAACATCCAGCAACAGGGGCGCGGCGCAGCGACCGCTCAGACGCACGGCAGGGAATCATGGGTGCACAGGAATAGGCAGATGGCCGCCATTTTGCCACAAGGCCGCCAGCCGCATCCCGGCGCCGGCCCGGTGAATGGACTGCCAGGGGCAAGCCCCGGCCCGCCCCAGCTTCTATGATGACGTTCCCTTCCCTGCTGGAGCGCCTGATGTCCCGTCGCCGTACCTGCCTGCTGATGCTGGGCCTGCTGACCGCCGCACCGCTGGCCCAGGCCCTGGGCCCGACCACGTCGCCCCGGATGCCCGAACAGGTCTCCAACGTGGCCTGGGCCGGCGACATGGCCCGGTTCGCCAGCGCCGACCAGGCCAACCCGCCGCCCCGCGGTGGCATCGAATTCATCGGCAGCTCCTCCATCCGCTTCTGGGAGAGCCTGGCCACCGACTTCCCCGGCCAGCCTGTATTCAACCGCGGTTTCGGCGGCTCGGAAGTGCGTGACAGCACCTGGTATGCCGGCCAGATCGTGGTGCCGTATGCGCCGTGCAAGGTGTTCTTCTACGCCGGTGACAACGACCTCAACAGCGGCCGCACCGCGACCCAGGTGCGCGACGACGTGGTCGCCTTCGTGCAGCGCGTGCATCGCGACCTGCCGAAGACCAAGGTCGAGTACCTGTCGATCAAGCCAAGCCCGTCGCGTGCGCACCTGCTGCCGGCGATCAACGAGGCCAACACGCTGATCAAGGCCGCGCTGGCCAAGCTGCCCAACACCGGCTTCACCGATATCTACACGCCGATGCTGGGCGCGGATGGCCAGCCGGATGCAACGCTGTTCCGCGAGGACATGCTGCACATGACCCCGGCCGGCTATGACATCTGGACCAAGGCGCTGGCGCCGAAGGTCAACTGCAACTGAGGCGGACGTGCGCCGGAGGGCGCCACGCACGCGCTCCGGTAGATGCCAACCTTGGTTGGCATGGGACACCGGCGTGAATCCTGCTGAAAGCACCGACCGAGGTCGGCAACTACCAAGGCAGCAGGCGCCGGGTCAGCGGAACACCACCGTCGCTTCGGTGCCCTGACCCGGCTCGCTGGCCAGGCTGACCTTCCAGCCGAAGCGATCACACAGCCTGCGTACGATCGACAGGCCCAGGCCGGTACCCTGCGGCCGGCTGGGTTCGGCGCGATAGAACGGTTCGAACGCCCGTGACAGCGCTTCGGGGGACATGCCGATGCCGGTATCGTGCACCACCACCCGATCGTTGTGCACATGCACGTCGATGCGCCCCTCGTCGGTGTAGCTGCATGCATTGCGCACCAGGTTGCTGACCACCACCTGCAGCACCCGCGGCGGCGCATGCAGCTGCACCGGGCCATCGCTGTGCAGGTGCACCGACACCGGGCGAGCCCCCAGCAGTTCGTTGGCGTTGTCCACTTCATAGCGGACGATATCGTTGACGTCGAACAGCTCGATCTGCGGTTCGACGTCTGCCTCGCGGGCCAGGATCAGGAACGCATCGATCACCGCTTCCATGTCGCGGCCGGCCCGCTGGATGCGCTGCAGGCTGCGGCGCAGGCGCGGCTGCAGGCTTTCATCACCCAGTGCCATGTCGCTGGCAACGCGGATGACGGTCAGCGGCGTGCGCAGTTCATGGCTGGCATCGCGGGTGAAGTTGCGCTCGCGTGCCACGTGCGCGCTGACCCGGTTGGCCAGCGAGTGCAACGCGGCCGCCAGCTGCCGGGTCTCGCCCTGCATGTCCGCCGGCAGCTTGTTGGGCTCCAGGTCGGCCGCTTCCGGATGCCCCGGGTCCCAGCGCGAGACGCGCCGAGCCAGCCAGTTCACCGGCGACACCAGGCGCTTGGACGCGCGGTAGGTCACCCAGCTGGCGCCATACACCGCCAACAGGGTCAGCAGCACCGGCACGATGCCGAACCAGAACGCCAGCATCTCTGCTCGCGAGCGCAGGAACACCAGGTACAGGCGGCCAGCCGGGCGCACATCAACCAGCACCAGCTGGTCGTCCTTGGGTAGTTCGTGGAAGCCGGGCTCCAGATTGCGCAGGTTGGCTGGCAACGACAGTGCCGACTGCCCGCTTTCCAGCAGGTAGCCGCGGATGTTGTGGGTGTTGGGCGGCGGCTGCACCGGGGACGCTTCGTGCAGCGTCCAGTAGTACGCCGCCTCCTCGCGCAGGGCAGCGCCCACCAGGCTGTGCTTGATCACCAGCGAGACCAGCCACGCACCCAGCAGGATACCCAGGCTGGCCAGCACTGCCTGCAGGATGAAGGCGATACGGATCTTGCGCGGCAGGCCGTGCGGCATTGCGGAGTCCCGGTCAGAGCGCTGCGATTATAGGCAGCGCGCCACGCTGTGCGGGTGCATGGGCGATGACCGGCGGCAACGCCGGCCGGTCATGCCCTGCCCTCGTACGTGGCCACAACCCGGCCGGGCCTGCTGCTGCACCGGCGGGTATCCTGCTCAGGCCATCGGCTGGGCGATGTCGGCAATGCGGTAGCCGGCACTCTGCACGGTGTGCAGCAGCGGACGGTCGAACGGCTTGTCGATGATCTTGCGCAGGTTGTACAGGTGGCTGCGCAGGGTGTCCGAATCCGGCAGGCCATTGCCCCAGATCTCGCGCTCGATCTCCTGGCGGGTGACCACGCGCGGCGATTCGCGCATCAGGATGGTCAGCAGGCGCAGGCCGATCGGCGAAAGCTGCAGCTCGGTGCCGGCACGGGTCGCACGCATGCTGACCGGATCGAGCACCAGGTCGGCCACCTTCAGCACTTCCGAACCGACCTGGCGACGTTCGCGACGGATCAGCGCGCGCAGGCGGGCTTCCAGCTCCTGGATCGCGAACGGCTTGGTCAGGTAGTCATCGGCACCGAAACCCAGGCCGGTGAGCTTGTCGTCCAGCGTGTCGCGTGCCGTGAGCATCAGCACCGGGGTGGACTTGCGCGCATCGTTGCGCAGGCGACGGCACACTTCGATGCCATCCAGGCGCGGCAACATCAAGTCGAGCACCACGACGTCATAGCTGTTCTCCGCCGCAAGGCGGTAGCCATCCAGGCCGTCCTGTGCATAGTCGACTTCGAAGCCGCGACCTTCCAGGTATTCCCCGATCATCTCGGAGATGTTGCGGTTGTCTTCGACCACCAGCACCAAGCCGGAGGTCTCCTTCGTCTGACGCATGTGATTCCCTCTAACTTCAGCTTTGTGAAACATGCCGGATCGACGGTGGACGCGATGTGAAGTTCCGTCAAGAGGTAAACAAACGGTTCAGAGCAGCGGCCTCAGCAGCGGCCAGACGTTGTCGAGCACCTTTGGCTGCGCCTGTGCGGTCGGGTGCAGGCCGTCGGCCTGCATCATGCCCGGCTGCAGGGCGACGCCCTCCAGCAGGAAGGGCAGCAGCGGCACCTTGTACTGCGTGGCCAGCGCCTTGTAGACCGCCGCCAGGCGCTGGCGATAGGCCGGCCCGTAGTTGGGCGGCACGTCAATGCCCAGCAGCAGCACCTTCGCGCCGGCCTTCTGGCTGGCCTGCACCATCTTTCCCAGGTTGCCCTGCACCTGCGCCGGGGTCAGCCCGCGCAGTGCATCGTTGCCGCCAAGGGCGATCACTACCACGGTCGGCTTTTCCTTCGCCAGCAGGGCCGGCAGGCGGGTCAGCGCGCCCGCGGTGGTCTCGCCGCTCATGCTGGCGTTGACGATGCGCGCCGGGGTTTTCGACTGCTGCCTGACCCGCTGCTGCAGCAGGCTGACCCAGCCGGCGTCGGCAGGGATATTGTGGGCAGCACTGAGGCTGTCGCCGAGCACCAGCACGGTGCCGGCCGGACCTTTGGCACAGGCCAGCCCCGGCAACAGCAGGAACCCTAGCAGCAGCACCATCATCGCGCCGGCTCGCCGGCTCCATCCCGTCTTGCGCATTGGAGTCTCCTCATCGACAGCCTGTCCCCCCGCAGCGCGCCCGTCGCCATCGCCGTCGACCAGGTCGGCAAGTCCGTGCAGGGCCCGGAGGGTGAAGTCCACATACTGGACAACATCACCCTGACGGTCCATGAAGGCACCAGCGTGGCCATCGTCGGCGCCTCCGGTTCCGGCAAGACCACCCTGCTCGGCCTGCTGGCCGGGCTGGACCTGCCCAGTCGCGGCCGCATCGCGCTGGCTGGCCAGGACCTGTCGGCGCTGGACGAAGAGGCCCGCGCCCAGCTGCGCGCGCGTGAGGTCGGCTTCGTGTTCCAGAGTTTCCACCTGCTGCCGGCGCTGACCGCCGCCGAGAATGTCGCGCTGCCGCTGGAACTGGCCGGGCGCGAAGACCGGGCGCGGGTCGATGAAGTGCTGGCCCAGGTCGGGCTGGCCCATCGCGCCCGCCACTATCCGCGCCAGTTGTCGGGCGGCGAGCAGCAACGCGTGGCATTGGCACGTGCGTTCGTCACCCGCCCGCGCATCCTGTTCGCCGACGAACCGACCGGCTCGCTGGACCACGCCACCGGCCAGCACATCAGCGACCTGCTGTTCGAACTCAACGCCGGCAGCGGCACCACTCTGGTGCTGGTCACCCACGACCTGCGCCTGGCCCAGCGCTGCCAGTACATCCACCGCATCGACAACGGCCGCCTGCTGCCGGTCGAGCGTGGGGCGCAGGCATGAACCTGCTGCGGCATGCGTGGCGCGCGCTGCGCCGCGAGGCGCTGGCCGGTGACCTGCTGACCGTGTTCGCCGCACTGGTGCTGGGCGTGGCGGTGATGACCGCGGTCGGCACGCTGGTGAACCGGGTCAACCTGGCACTGACCGGCAGCGCGGCGGAGATGCTCGGCGGCGACCTCGGCATCGCCGGGCGCGATGACCCGCCGCAGGCATTCGCCGACGAGGCGCAGCGGCGTGGACTGGCCTTCACCCGCATCGCCAGCTTCGGCAGCGTGCTGTTCAACGGTGATGCCAGCCAGATGGCCAGCATCAAGGCGGTGCAGGCGGGCTATCCGCTGCGTGGCACGCTGAGGGTGCGCAGCACGCCCGGTGGCGCGCTGATCGCCAACGCCGGCACGCCGCCCAAGGGCCAGGCCTATGCCGACCCGCGCCTGTTGCAGGGACTGGGACTGAAGGCCGGCGATGACCTCGAATTCGGCGCCGGCACGCTGCGCATCGCCGGCATCATCGAGGCCGAGCCGGATGCCGGCGGCGACCTGCTGACGCTCTCCCCCACCCTGCTGGTCAACCGCGCCGATGTGGAGGGCACCGGCCTGCTCGGCCCTGGCAGCCGCATCAACTACCGGCTGATGTTCGCCGGCTCCGCCGACCAGGTTGCCGCGTTGCGCCAGTGGCTGCTGCCACAGGTAAAAGGCCTTCGCCTGCTGAGCGTGGACGACACCCAGCGCGGTGTGCGCCAGGCCTTCGATCTGGCCGGGCGCTTCCTCGGCCTGAGCGCACTGCTGGCGGTATTGCTGGCCGGTGTGGCGACCGCGCTGGCGGCCAACCGCTTCGCCTTGCGCCGCATCGACCAGGTGGCGATCCTGCGCTGCCTGGGCGCGCGCCAGCGCGACATTCTGTCCGGCCTGGCACTGCAGCTGCTGATGCTGGCAGTGCCGGCCTGCGCACTCGGCATCGGCCTGGGCATGGCGGCGCAGGAAGGTCTGGTGCAGGTACTGGGCAGCCTGGTGCCGCAGCGCTTGCCGCTACCCGAGGCAATGCCGGCGCTGACCGGCGCCGGCATCGGCCTGTTGCTGCTGTTCGGCTTCGGCCTGCCGCCGCTGCTGCGCCTGCGCGGGGTGCCGCCGATGCGCGTGCTCAACCGCTCCTTCGCCGCCCTGCCCCCGGCCTCGCTGCTGGCCTACGTAGCAGCGCTGGCGGCCAGCCTGCTGCTGGCGGTGCAGGTGACCGGTGATCTCAAGCTGGCGCTATGGGTGCTGGGCGGCCTGGCCGCGTTGGCGATGGCGGCCGGCGTGGTCGGTTTCGTGCTGCTGCAGCTGCTGCGCGGCCTGCAGCACCGTCTGCACGGCCACTGGCGGCTGGGCCTGGCGGCGCTGACCCGGCGCCGGATGCTGGCGGTGATGCAGCTGGTCGGGCTGTCGCTGTCGCTGTGCGCGCTGTTGCTGCTGGCGGTGACCGGCCCCGGCCTGCTGCAGCAGTGGCGCGAGCGACTGCCTGCGGACACGCCGAACTACTTCCTGATCAACATCCAGCCCGAACAGCGCGACAGCGTGCTGGCCGCGCTGCGTGGACTGGGCGCCAACGACGCCAGCATCGAACCGATGGCCACCGGCCGCCTGATCGCGATCAACGGCAAGCCGCCGCTGCGCGTGGATCGCTCGCCGGACCAGAGCGGGCAGCCGGCGTCAGGCGAAGCCCAGCGCGATGACGACGACGAGAACCGGCCGTTGAACTTCAGCTGGCGCAGCAGCTTCCCGCCGGCCAATACGCTGATGAACGGCACCTTCTGGACGCCCGACAGCACGGCGCCGGAGGCGTCGGTTGAAATCGGCTGGGCCAAGCGCTACGGCGTGTATCCCGGCGACCGCATCACCATTGCAGTAGGCGAGCAGGAGCGCGAGTTCACCGTGACCAGTGTGCGCAAGGCCGACTGGAACACCTTCCGGCCGAACTTCTTCGTGCTGCTGAACCCGAACGCGGTGGGCGATACACCGCACAACCTGCTGTCGGCATTCCACCTGCCGGCCGGCAAGGCAGCCGGACTGGGCGAGCTGATACGCGCGCAGCCCAACCTGTCGCTGCTGGACGTGGACGCGGTGATCTCGCAGGTGCGCGATGTGATGGAACGGGTGGCACAGGCGGTGCAGCTGGTGATGGTGTTCAGCCTGCTGGCCGGCGTGCTGGTGCTGCTGGCCGCACTGCAGGCCACGGCGGGCGAGCGCCGCTACGACAGCGCGGTGCTGCGCACGCTGGGCGCGACCCGGCGCCAGCTGCGTGGCGCGGTACTGGTGGAATTCGGCGCGCTGGGCACGCTGGCCGCGTTGCTGGCGGTGGGCGCCGCGGCTGCGATCGGCGTGGCGGTCTCGCAGAAGGTGTTCGAGCTGCCGTTGCTGCCGCCGTGGCCGGGCCTGCTGGTCGGCGGCGTGGTCGGCATCGGGCTGAGCCTGCTGGCGGGCTGGTGGGGTACGCGGGCGATCCTGCATACGCCACCGGCATTGGCGCTGCGCGAGGCCTGAGGCGGCGCCGGACCGGGGCGCGTGCCGAGCAAGCTCGGCACCTACCAAGAGCCCAGGACGGCGCTGCCAGTGTTCAAGGAACAAGCACATCCACGCATGGCGTGGATCTACTGGGCCTTTTCCACGTACTTGGCGAACACGTCGTCAATCTGCTTGTCCTTCACCTTCTTGCCGGCCTGGATCTCTTCGGCCTGGGTGAACAGCGGAATGATCATCGCCATGCCGTCGATCCTGGTCTTCAGGTGCACGCCGGGGGCCTGGGTCAGGAAACCGTCCCAGCGCTGGCGCACCTTGGCCCAGTAACCGGCGGTGGCCTTCCAGTAGTTGCGCGCCGGGGTGAAGTCGACCTCGGTGGTCTTCACGTAGTCGTTGAAGCCGAACTCGCGTGCGATCTCCACCTGGCTGCCATCGGCGTTGCGCTGCACCTTGGTGTTGAACTGCTCGTGGGTCCAGCCATTGGGCGTGAGCGTGTGGCGGTTGACCACGGCCAGCGCGTTGTAGTCGCTGCGCTTGGTGTACTCACGGCGCGGCAGCGGGCGCCAGCTCAGATCGCTGGTCCAGCTCGGCACGTTGTTGGTGTAGGTCCAGGTGCCGGTGCCGCAGTAGCGCGGTGCGTCGCTCACTTCGTACACGCACTGGGTCCAGGCGCCCTGGTTCACCGCCGACGGAATACTGCGCACCTTCCAGGTCTGGTCGGCGCTGAACTCGAAACGGTTCGGTGCTTCGTACACCCAGTCCTGGCGCCAGTGCTTAGTGATGTGGCCGCTCTTTTCATCCAGCAGCAGGTGCTGCAGCACGATGCGCTTCGGGGTGTTCTCGACCACGATGACCACTTCACTGCCGCCGCTGCGCATCGCCGGTGCACGCTCGTAGCCCGGCTTCAGCAGCACGGTCTCGTCGAAGGCGAAGTCCACGGTGTACTCACCCTGCATGGCGAGGATGCTGTCGTGGTCGCGGGCGATATCGGAGGGCTGCGCGCTGGCCACGCCGCTGGCGGCGAGCAGCAGCATGGCGCTGGCTGTCTGGAGCTTCATCGGGGTCTTCCTTCGGGGTTGCAGATTCATTGAGGGGCCATCCGTGGCCAACGGGCGTTCCATCAGGAGAGGGTCACAGGCGGATCAGCGGCAGGTCGCCGGGAATCTGGGGCGCCGGACGCCGGGCGGCGTCGGCACAGCAGCAGTCGTCGATCGCCAGCTCGCCTTCAGCACCTTCCAGGCGTGCGATGCGGCGCGCGGTGGCCGCGCCCAGCGAGGACAGGGTCGACAGACTGGCGGCCAGCGTGCGTCCGTCGTCGGCGGCATGCAGGCGCAGCGCGCACAGGCGCCAGCGCTGGCCGCCAAGATGGCCGGCCAAACGCCGCCACAGGCGTTCGCCAACGCTCGCCTCGCTATCGTGTTCCGGTCCCGGCGGCAGCGCCGCGACCAGACGGTCCCAGGCCAGGAAATCGCTGTCGGGCAGCAGGTACAGGCGCCACACGCAGCGGCCGCGGCCATCAAGGAAGCACAGGCTTTCGCGCAGGCCCTCGCTGTCCACGCCCTGGCAGGCGTGTACGCGTACGGCCTGGCGCCAGCCGCCCAGCTCGTTGCCGTCGGCGTGGTACAGGCACAACACGGTGCCGAGCGTGGCCAGCTGTGCCGGGGTCGGCCAGGCCGCGCTGTTCGGCGCGGCGATGGAGTCATTCCTGCGTGCGGACAGTGCTCGGCTCATGAGGTCACCAGGAAACGGCAAGGCTGGCGGAGAAGGTGCGGCCCGGGCTGCTGAAACGATCGCTCAGTGCGCGATCGGTGATCAGGCTCGGGGTGATCGACGACCATTCGATGTAGCGCTTGTCGGCCAGGTTGAACACGCCGACATTGAAGGTGGCACCCGGCGCGAAGTTCCAGTGCGCCATCAGGTCAAGCACGCCGTAGCCGGCCGGCTGGTAGACGAACGGCGCCGGTGCGTTCGGATTGGTCTGCGCCGCAGGCGGCGGCAGGCGCTTCTTGCGCTGCACGAAGGTACCGGCCAGTTCGACGCCCCAGGTATCGGTGTCGTACATCAGGCCCAGCGTGCCACGCAGCGGATCGACCGAGGCCAGCGGTTCGTCATCGGTCCGGTTGTCACCACGCGACCATGCCAACGCACTGCGCAGCGCCCAGCCCTTCAGTGCCGGGCTCAGTTCGCCGAATTCGATGCCGGCCTTCATTTCCGCGCCATAGATGCGCGCGTCGGCGATGTTCTGCGACTGGAACACGGTCAGACCCTGTGCGTTGCGACCGGTATCGACGTTGGACTGGATGAAATCCTTGTAGTCGTTGTAGTAGCCGCTGACGCTGACGTACGCCGCCGGCGCGATGAAGCGCAGGCCCAGTTCGTAGCCGTCGCTGGTTTCCGGCTTCAGGTCCGGATTGGCGATGGCGGTATAGCGGAAGGCGACGTTGGTCAGACCGATGTTGACGTCGTTGTACGGCGGCGAACGGAAGCCACGTGCATAGCCGGCGAACAGCGACCATTCGTCGGTGAAGCGCCAGACCATGCCCAGCTTCGGCGACACGCTGGTCTTCTTCAGCTGCGCCACGGCCGTGGTCGGGTTGTCTTCGGCGAAGATGCCGTCCACTTCCGGCTTCAGCTCGTAGCGGTCCACGCGCACGCCCGGCACCAGCGACAGCCTGCCATCGGCAAAGCGCATCTCATCCTGTGCATACAGGCCCAGCTCGGTGGTCTTGCTGATCGGGAAGTCACGCACCGGGAAGGTGTCCGGCAGCACCGTGTTGCTGACCACGCCAGCCTTGCTGACCTGATAGCCGTCGCGCTTCTGGCGGATCTCGGTACGGGTGCCTTCGAAACCGTAGGTCAATGCGTGCTCGACGCTGCCGGTGGTGAACGCCTTGTTGAACTGCGCCTGCAGGCCATAGGCATGCTGGTCGAAGGAGAACACGCGGTGGCGGCGGGTGCCGTCGGTGCGGGTCTCGTCGGTCTGCTGCCGGGTTTCGCTGTTCTGCGCGTACACCTGCCAATGCAGGCTGTCGGCGAACGGCTGGTCCAGCGCATCCATCTCGTGGGCGAAGGACACGCGGTTGCGCTTCTGGGTGTCGTGGGACTTCATGCCAGTGGCCGCAGCCATCGCGCCGGGGCGCGGTGCAACGCTGGCAATCGCCGACAACACATTGGTGTCGGTGGTGTCTTCGTTGCCTTCCACGGTCAGGCGGAAGCGCTGGTCTTCGCTCGGTGCATAGACCAGCTTGCTGAGCAGGCTGCGGCCGTCGCGATCCTGCGGATTGGCCGCGGTGCGGGTGTCGTTGTCGCTGCGTACCGTGCCCTTGTTGTCCGTTTCCTGGCCCTGGTGGTGGTTGACGTTGACCAGGCCGCTCCAGTGGTCGCCACCAAAGGCGGCCGTGGCACCGCCGAGCAGGCCCTTCCACTCACCGTCGTAGCCGAACTTCAGGCCGAAGTAGCTGTTCTTGCCGCCCTTGAGGTAGTCGGCCGGGTCCTTGGTCACGAACGCGACCACGCCACCGAGTGCATCGGAGCCGTACAGCGAGCTGGCCGGTCCACGCACGATCTCGACGCGCTTGAGCGTATCGAGGTCGGTGAAGTTGCGGTTGGAACTGGCGAACGAACCGATGTCGAACCGGGTCGGCATGACGATGCCGTCGGTCTGGATGCGCACGCGGTTGCCGTCCAGGCCACGGATGCGGAAACCATCCAGGCCGAAGCGGGTCGCGCTGCGGGTGACCGACAGTCCCGGCTCGTAGCGCACCAGATCCTTGATGTCCTGCACCAGGTGCCGGTCCATCTGCTCACGGTCGATGACATCCACCGTGGCCGCCACGTCGCTCACCGCCCGCTCGGTGCGGGTGGCGGTGACCTGCACCCGATCGAATTCGCGCGCATCGGGGGCAGCAGTGGCAGCAGCGTGGGCGGACAGCGGCAGCGCCATCCAGACAGCAAGGCAAAGGGCGGTATGGCGGGTCATCGGGTTCGTTCGGTCAGGCAGGGGAACCCCCGGTTACCGGCACACCCGGAAGGTGCACGCGGTAGACCGAGGGGGAGAGAGCGGGAGCGGACGGGTCGCCCACCCTGTCGGCGCTGCCGGCAGGAGGGAGGGAGGCGGGCGACCAGACCGCGATTACTTGGTCAGGATCAGCTTGTCGTTGCTGGTGTGCCGCAGGCGATAGAAGCGGTCGCCGTGCTGGATCAGGATTTCACGACGGCCCTTGAGCAGGGCTTCGCTGTCGATGACCTCTTCCGGCGGAACGACGCGGACCGGTCGATCGCGGAGGGTCAGCGTTTCGGGGCGCAGCAGTACAGGTTGAGCATTCATGAGCATCTGGACTCGTGCGAGGGACGAGTTAAATGATAATGATTCTCAGTTGACAATCAACAACCATTCTCAATTTCATTGATGGGATTAATGATCGAATTCCGTAATTCGATAGATCGCATCAATTAAATGGCGACGCAGGTGTGTAGAGTCGACTGTTGGTCGACTGCTGTTGCTCGAAGCAGTCGGTTATTCGAAGCAGTGGGTTATTCGAAGCAGTGGGTTATTCGAAGCAGTCGGTTATTCGAAGCAGTCGGTTATTCGAAGCAGTCGACTGACAGTCGACTCTACCGTTCCTGTTCCCGTCCTGTTCCCTCGGCCGAGCCGGCCCGACCGAGCCCCCGAGGCCCGGTCGGCCCCGGGGTTCAGGCGAAGACGGCTTCGACCTGCGCCCAGCCGGCCGCGTCGACCTGCTCCAGCACGTCCAGGGCCTGCAGGTTCTGCAGCAGCTGGCTGACCCGGCTGGCGCCGAGGATCACGCTGGAAACGTTCGGGTTGCGCAGGCACCAGGCGATGGCCAGCGTGGCCGGGGCGTGGCCCAGCGCGCGTGCCACCTCGCTGAAGCGCCGCACCTGGCCCAGGCGGGCCCCGGCGTCGGCCCCCAGCATCAGGTCCTGCAACCACTCCATGCCTTCCCGCCCCAGCCGTGCATCGGCCGGAATGCCCTGGTCGTACTTGCCGGTGAGCAGGCCCGACGCCAGCGGCGAGAAGATGGTGGTACCCAGGCCGGCACCGGCATACAGCGGCGCGTACTCGACCTCGACCCGCTCGCGGTGCAGCAGGTTGTACTGCGGCTGCTCCATCGACGGGCCCTGCAGGTTGCGCGCCTCGGCGATGTCCAGCGCCTGCTGGATCTGCACCGCCGACCACTCCGAGGTGCCCCAGTAGAGGATCTTGCCCTGCCGCACCAGGGTGTCCATCGCATGCACGGTCTCGGCGATCGGCGCGTCCGGATCCGGGCGGTGGCAGTAGTAAAGGTCCAGGTAGTCCACCCGCAGGCGCTTGAGTGCAGCGTGGCAGGCGTCGGTCACGTGCTTGCGCGACAGCCCGCGCTGGGTCGGCCGCGGGTCCTTGGCGCTGCCGAAAAACACCTTGCTGGACACGCAGAAACCGTCGCGCGGCAGGCGCAGGTCGGCGATCACGTCACCCATGACCTGTTCGGCACGGCCGTTGGCATAGCCCTCGGCGTTGTCGAAGAAGTTGACACCATGATCCCAGGCGGCGGCCACCAGGTTGCGGGCCTCATCACGCGGGATCTGGTCACCGAAGGTCACCCAGGCGCCGAAGGAAAGGGCGGAAATCGGCAGGCCGGTGGAGCCCAGGCGACGGTATTGCATGCGAATCTCCTGCTGCGGGCCCGCATCCGGGCCGGGATCGACCCCCATTCTACCTGCCGCCGCCAGCCGCAAGCCCTTGCCGTTGCTGGCCTGATCGGTACCGTTGGCCGCGCACACGCTGCTTTTTCTTGCCCCGGCCCCTGCCCTGCACTAGGCTTCCCGTTTTTCGCGACGCCCCAGGGGAGTCACTCACATGGTCGAAGGTTTGGGCAGGATCGGCTTCGGCCTGTTCGGGTTGGCGGTGCTGATCGGCATCACCTGGTTGTTTTCCAATAACAAGCGCGCGGTTGACTGGAAGCTGGTTGCCACCGGTATCACCCTGCAGATCGCCTTCGCGGCGCTGGTGATCCTGGTGCCGGGCGGGCGCGACGTGTTCGACGCGCTGGGCCACGGCTTCGTCAAGGTGCTGAGCTTCGTCAACGAGGGTTCCGGTTTCATCTTCGGCTCGTTGATGGACACCAAGAATTACGGCTTCATCTTCGCCTTCCAGGTGCTGCCGACCATCATCTTCTTCTCGGCGCTGATGGGGGTGATGTACCACCTGAACATCATGCAGGCGATCGTGCGCGTGATGGCGTGGGCGATCACCAAGGTCATGCGTGTGTCCGGTGCGGAAACCACCAGCGTCTGCGCCAGCGTCTTCATCGGCCAGACCGAGGCGCCGCTGACCGTGCGCCCGTACATCGCCAGGATGACCCAGTCCGAGCTGCTGACCATGATGATCGGCGGCATGGCACACATCGCCGGCGGCGTGCTGGCGGCCTACGTGGGCATGCTTGGCGGCGGCGACCCAGCGCAGCAGGCCTTCTACGCCAAGCATCTGCTGGCGGCCAGCATCATGGCCGCGCCGGCCACCTTGGTCGTGGCCAAGCTGCTGATCCCGGAAACCGGCACCCCGCTCACCCGCGGCACGGTGAAGATGGAAGTCGAAAAGACCTCCAGCAACATCATCGACGCGGCTGCGGCCGGCGCCGGCGACGGCCTGAAGCTGGCGCTGAACATCGGCGCGATGCTGCTGGCCTTCATCGCCCTGATCGCGCTGCTGAACGCCCCGCTGACCTGGATCGGTGAAGTGACCGGCCTGGCTGCGCAGATCGGCAAGCCGACCAACCTGTCGACCATCTTCGGCTACCTGCTGGCCCCGATCGCCTGGGTGATCGGTACGCCGTGGGCCGATGCCACCACCGTCGGTTCGCTGATCGGCCAGAAGGTCGTGATCAACGAGTTCGTGGCCTACACCGAGCTGTCGCAGATCGTGAACGGCCAGGTGGCTGGCGTCAGCCTGTCCAGCGAAGGTCGCCTGATCGCGACCTACGCGCTGTGCGGCTTCGCCAACTTCAGCTCGATCGCGATCCAGATCGGCGGCATCGGTGGCCTGGCCCCGGAACGTCGCCACGACCTGGCCAAGTTCGGCCTGCGCGCGGTGCTGGGCGGTACCATTGCCACCTTCATGACGGCGACCATCGCCGGCGTGCTGACGCACTTCAGTTGAACCCTTGGTTGAGAATAGATTCCCTATGAGCAGCAGTGTCGTTGTCGTCGGTTCCTTCAATGTCGATCACGTGTGGCGGTGCGAGTCGCTGCCGGCACCGGGCGCGACCATTGCCGGCCGCTACAGCACCGGCCCCGGTGGCAAGGGCTTCAACCAGGCCGTGGCGGCCTGCCGCGCCGGTGCCGAGACGCACTTCGTGTGCGCGCTGGGCGACGACGCCGGTGGCGCCACCGCGCGCGAACTGGCGGCGCAGGATGGTTTCGGCCTCATCGCCGAAGCCAGCAGCGAACCGACCGGCACCGCCGGCATCTACGTCGATGCCCGTGGCCGCAACACCATCGTGATCGGCCCGGGTGCCAACGCTGCGCTGAGCACCGACTTCCTGCAACAGCAGCAGGCCCTGCTGACCGGCGCCAGGGTGGTGCTGGTGCAGCTGGAATCGCCGGTGCAGACCATCGAAGCGGCACTGGCCACGGCCCGCGAGGCCGGCGTCACCACCGTGCTCAACACCGCACCGGCCGATGCCCCCTCGACCATCGGCCTGCTCAAGCTGGCCGATGTGATCACCCCGAACGAGACCGAGTTCGCTGCCCTGCTCGGCCGCCATGTCGGTGAGCGCGTGGATGCCAACGACGTCGCCGCGCTGGATGGCGCCAGCCTGCACGCGCTGTGCCGCAAGCTGGTCGGCAACGGTACCGTGGTGGTCACCCTGGGCTCGGTGGGCGTGTTCGTGTCGCATGCCGACGAGAACCTGCGCGGCGATACCCAGCCGTACTACCGCGTGGGCGCCGAACAGGTACAGGCCATCGACACCACCGGTGCCGGTGACGCCTTCAACGGTGCGCTGGCCGCGTCGCTGGCGCAGGTGGCCGACGCCCCGTTCGCCCGCCACGTGCGCTTCGCCAACCAGTTCGCCGGTCGTTCGACCGAGAAGGAAGGTGCTGCAGCGGCGATGCCGCGCTTCACCCCGGCCGACGCCGAAGCAAAGTAGATCCACGCCATGCGTGGATGAAGAAGCCCGGGTGTGCAGACACCCGGGCTTTTTTTGTTTGCCTTTCAATGAGGCAGATCCACGCCATGCGTGGATGAGCGAGACCGGGCAAGCTGCCGCAGCAGCAGGCCCGCGACGATTGCCAGCAGCGCCACGGCAGCGGCCACCACGCCCAGCGAGGCAAGCCCGAAGCGTTCGATGGCCCCACCTCCCAGCAGCGCGCCGAGGCCGATTCCGGCGTTGGCCGCGGACACATTCAAGGTTCCCGCCAGCGCCTGCGCCTGCGGCGCCGCACGCATCACCCGCACCTGGCACAGCGGGAACAATGCCGTATGCGCCACACCCCACAGGGCCAGTGCGATCAGCACGAACGTGCCGTGGCCGGCCAGCCCGACACTGGCCAGCACGCCCAGCGCCAGCACCGCGCAGAACACCAGGGTCGCGCCCAGCGGCGCACGATCGACCCAGCGCCCCCCCAGTGCATTGCCGATCAACCCGACAGCTCCGAAGCCCATCAGCCACCAGCCCACCTGTGCCGCCGGTACCTGCATCAGCCGCTCCAGCACATCGGCCAGGTAGGTATAGGCAGCAAACATCGCGGTGAACACCAGCACCGACAGCAGCACATCGCCCAGCAACTGCGGCTGGCGCAGTACTCGTGCCTGTTCGCCCAGCGCGCGCCGCGGTCCGGCCACGGTGTCCGGCATCCACAACGCCAGCGCGCCGGCCATCAACAGCGACAGGGCCGCCAACAGCCAGAAGCTGCCGCGCCAATCGAGGGCGTCGGCAGCCAACGTACCCAGCGGGATACCGAACAGCATTGCGGCGGTGATACCCAGGTAGACCCGCGCGACCGCACGACCGCCCTGCCCTGCAGGGGCCAGCTGCGCAGCAGTCTCACTGGCGGTGCCCCAGAACACCGGCAGGGCCAGTGCCGGCAGCACCCGGGCCAGCGCCAGCAGCCACGGCTGCGTGGCCATCGCGGCCAGCGCGTTGGAACCCGCGAACAACAGCAGGATGGCCACGAACAGGCGGCGCCGGCCGACGTGTGACAGCAGCGCGGTCAACGGTGGCCCGGCCAGCATCACGGTGAACGCGAACAAGGTAACCAGCTGCCCGGCGCGGGCGATGCCCAGGCCAAGGTCGCGCGCCAGCGCCGGCAACAGGCCGACGATCAGGAACTCGGTGGTGACGATGACGAAGGCGGACACCGCCAGCAGGACAACCGAAAGGCGTGCGCGGCCGTTTGCGTGGACAGCGGCCGCGGCGGAATCGAGGGAGGACATGGGCGGGCATCAGAACAGGCGCCGCCAGCCTATTTCCTCCCCGGATTCCGATTACTGCTATGTTTTCCATCGATTCCGGACAGAAATTCCCCATGCTTCCCACCGAGCGCCTGCGCGGCATCGAGGCCTTCGTCGCCACCGCCGATGCCGGCAGCTTCACTGCCGCCGCTGAACGCCTGCACCTGACCAGTTCGGCGGTGGGCAAGACCATCGCACGGCTGGAGGCACGCCTGGGCGCGCGGTTGTTCGAACGCAGCACGCGCCGCCTTCGCCTGACCGAGGCTGGTGAGGGCTTCTACCGCACCTGCGTGCGGGTGCTGGGCGAGCTGGCCGATGCCGAGTCGGTGCTGGTCTCGCACGCAGACGCGCCCGTGGGCCGCCTGCGGGTGGATGCGCCGGCCACCTTCGGGCGCCTCAAAGTCTGGCCGTTGCTGCTGCAGCTGGCCGCCGAGTTTCCACAGTTGCATCCGCAGGTGACCTTCAGCGACCGCTTCAGCGACCTCGCCGAGGACGGCGTCGACCTCGCCGTGCGCATCGGCGGTCCCGAGCCGCTGCCCGCCACGCTGGGCAGCCGCCTGCTCGGTTACGAATGCCTGCGCTTCTGCGCCTCCCCGGCCTACCTGCTTCGGCATGGCCAGCCCCGCTCGGCCGCCGAGCTGGCCGGGCATGACGGTGTGCTGTTCGGACGCGCGGACGGCAGCATCGGGCCGTGGCAGGTGGCCGATGGCAGGCAGCGCAGTACACCGCTGCAGGCCCGCGCGCGCCTGGTGGTTGGCAGCGCCGAGGCCCAGGTGGCGGCGGTCGAGGCCGGCTTCGGCATCGCGCAGCTGGCCACCTGGCTGGTCGATGACGCGCTGGCGCGCGGCAGCCTGGTCTCGATCCTGCCGTCACTGGACTGCCGCGGCCTGCCGCTGCGCCTGCTGTGGCCGCAGGGCCGGCAACGGCTGCCACGCGTGGACGTGGCCCTGGACCGTCTCGGCGCCGGGTTGCAGATCGATCCGCCGCGCTGAGCGAAGCGCCATCGGCGGCGGTCGCATCGAACAGCTGCGACTGCCGGTCGCATTGCCCGCATCCCGCCCCTCACCCACCATCCGCGCAGCGTTTCAGCGTGGGCAGGACATGGACGGATTCCCCTGGTTGCTGGTTGCCGCCGCCGGTAGTGCCATCGCAGCCTTGCTGCATATCGGCTGCATTGCCTTCGGCGCCGCGTGGTACAGGTACTTCGGTGCTGGCCAGCGCATGGTCCGGCTGGCACAGGCCGGGCATTGGTGGCCGCCGCTGATGACCGCCGGCATCACTGCCGTGCTGGTGGCCTGGACGCTGTACGCACTGGCAGCCGCGGGCTGGCATTCGCCGCTGCCGGCCAGCCGTCTGGTCCTGTCGGGCATCGCCCTGCTGTTGCTGCTGCGCGCGGCGATGGGCTTCGGGCTGGCCCTGCTCCGGCCCGGCTACAACGGCCGGCGCTTCTGGGTGGTCAGTTCAGTGGTCTGCCTCAGCCTGGGGCTGGCCTTCGCGCTGGGTACCGGCCAGGCCTGGCAGAGCCTGGGGTAGCCGCCCACCATCGCCCGCCCGTGGGGGCGGCGGAAGCAACCGTCAAGCATCTGCTGATGCCGGTACGGCATGAGGTCGGTGCCGATCGGCCTGAACCGGACCGCGCCCGACGCGGCCGTACCGCCGCGCGCGCCCTACAATGGGCGCATGCAGATCGGCCCGTACACCATTGCCCCCAACGTCGTGCTGGCGCCCATGGCCGGCGTCACCGACAAGCCCTTCCGCCTGCTGTGCAAACGGCTGGGCGCGGGTCTGGCCGCCTCGGAAATGACCATCAGTGATCCGCGCTTCTGGAACACGCGCAAGTCGATCCACCGCATGGACCATGACGGCGAACCGGCCCCGATCAGCGTGCAGATCGCCGGCACCGAGCCGCAGCAGCTGGCCGAGGCCGCGCGCTACAACGTCGACCACGGCGCGCAGATCATCGACATCAACATGGGCTGCCCGGCCAAGAAGGTGTGCAACGCCTGGGCCGGTTCGGCGCTGATGCGCGACGAGCAACTGGTGGCGCGCATCCTCGAGGCCGTGGTCAACGCGGTGGACGTGCCGGTCACGCTGAAGATCCGTACCGGTTGGGACTGCGATCATCGCAATGGCCCGCTGATCGCACGCATCGCCGAGGACAGCGGTATCGCGGCACTGGCGGTGCACGGCCGTACCCGCGACCAGCACTACACCGGCCAGGCGGAGTACGCCACGATCGGCGAGATCAAGGCCGCGCTGCGCATTCCGGTGATCGCCAACGGCGATATCGATTCGCCGCAGAAGGCCGCCTACGTCCTGAAGGAAACCGGCGTGGATGCGGTGATGATCGGTCGCTCGGCGCAGGGCCGGCCGTGGATCTTCCGCGAAGTGGCGCACTACCTGGCCACCGGCGAGGAACTGCCACCGCCATCACTGGCGGAAGTGCGCGACATCCTGCTTGGCCACCTGCACGCGCTGCATGCGTTCTATGGCGAGCCGCAGGGCGTGCGCATCGCGCGCAAGCACCTGGGCTGGTATGCCAAGGACCGGCCGGAGAATGCCGCTTTCCGCGCGGTGGTCAACCGTGCCGAGGATCCGGCCAGCCAGATCGCATTGACCACCGAATACTTCGACCGCCTGATCGCCGGGGAACCGGCGCTGCCTTCGGCGGCCTGAGCCACCAGCCCCGCGTTTGCGAACAGTCGAGCCAGCTCGACGCTACAAGAGCCCACCATGACCCCGCCGATTTCCTCCCCGACCTATCTGCACGGGTTTTCCGGCACCGAGCAGCAGCGCCTGATGACCCAGGCCCGGCTGCTGGAATCGAGCATCTTCGGCCAGATCGACTACAGCGGCGCGCGGCGCCTGCTGGAAGTCGGCAGCGGCGTGGGCGCACAGACCGAGATCCTGCTGCGCCGCTTCCCCGAGCTGCACGTGACCGGCGTGGACCTGAGCGAAACGCAGCTGGCCACCGCGCGCGAGAACCTGGCGCGCACGCCGTGGTGCAGCGACCGCTATACCCTGCAGCAGGCCGATGCCGGTGAGCTGCCGTTCGAGGCACGCAGCTTCGACGCGGCGTTCCTGTGCTGGGTGCTGGAGCACGTGCCGTCACCCGCACGTGTGCTGAGCGAAGTGCGCCGGGTGCTGGCACCGGGTTCGCCGGTGTACATCACCGAAGTGATGAATGCCTCGTTCTTGCTCGATCCGTATTCGCCGCACATCTGGCGCTACTGGATGGCCTTCAACGATTTCCAGTACGACCACGGGGGCGACCCGTTCGTCGGCGCCAAGCTGGGCAACCTGCTGCTGGCCGGCGGCTTCCGCGACGTGCACACCGAGATCAAGACCATCCACCTGGACAACCGCGAGCCGGCGCGTCGCAAGACGATGATCGCGTTCTGGGAACAGCTGCTGCTGTCGGCCGCCGACCAGCTGCTGCAGGCCGGCTCGGTGGACGAGGAAACCGTGGAAGGCATGCGCCGCGAGTTCCGCCTGGTGCAGAACGACCCGAACGCGGTGTTCTTCTACTCGTTCGTGCAGGGCCGCGCGACGGTGTATTGAGGCCTATCCTCGCCACAGGATGGCCTGCGGCTCCGGCGGCAACCGGCTAGAATCCGGCAGTCCCGGCCTCGGAACGGCGCGTGCCGGGATCCCCCTCTATTGCCCTCAGGCATCGGTGTGCGGGTACGTCGCGCATGGATGGACCTTACCTGCGAGCGCATGATGAGTGACAGCGGCCGAACGCCTTTCTCCGCCCATGATGTGAACCTGCCGGGCGGGCTCCCGCCCGGCCAGACGCGTCTGCTCGCCGGGATCATCGCGCTGTTGTGCATTCTCTACGTCGCATTCGCACTGACGCCTTCTTCCTACTCGCTCGCCTACGAGTATCTGGGCCTGGCGCCACAGCAGCCCTTGCTCGGCACCGCGCGCTACATCCGCACCGACGAATGGATGGTGTTCACGCCGTACATCCAGATCGCGGTCAACAACGACTTCGGGCAGGTCAATGCGCACCCGCCGTACCACGAATCACTGCGCACCTTCCAGGCGCTGCCGCTGCTCGACTGGGGCCTGCTGTTCAAGCCCTACCACTGGGCGTTCTTCGTGTTGCCAGCAGCGAACGCCTATTCGTTCTTCTTCATGTTCATGGCCATGGCCTTCCTGAGCGGATGGGCTCTGTTCCTGCGCCAACTGCGGATGCCGGTACCAGCCGCAGTGCTGGTTTCGGCCACGCTGTTCTTCGCGCCATTCGTGCAGGTCTGGTGGACCAGCAATGCCGGTGCCTTCGCGCTGGCGCCCTGGGCTGCGGTGGCATGGCTGGGCATCAGCCATCGCGCGCTGCGCATCGCAGCCAGCGCCTATGCACTGGCGGCATGGCTGATCTCGGTGTCCTACCCGCCTTTCATCATTTCCTCGGTGCTGGCGCTGGCAGTGCTGATACTGGCAGTCCGGCGCGATGCCCTCACGCTTCCACGACTGATCGATGCCGGCATCGCAGGCGCGCTCGCATTGGCCGTGTTCATCGGTTACTTCCACGACATCATCCCGATCGTGCGCAACACGGTTTATCCTGGCCAGCGCCAGAGCGCCGGAGGTGGGGTCGGGCTGACGTCCCTGTTCGCGCACGCCTTCCCGAACCTGATGACCTACCGTTTCGCACCGTTGCCGCTGTTCAAAGCATCCAACGATTGCGAAATCGCGGTGCTGGGCAGCCTGCTGCCGCTGTTCACCCTGGTGCTGGCTGATGGCACACGGCTGCGCGAATGGGCGAGAAGCCACCGCAGCAGCGTGCTGGCCCTCGCCGCTGGCGTACTGCTGATCGCCTGCTGGATCTTCCTGCCCGTGCCCGTTCTGGTCGGCAAGTTGACCGGGCTCTCGATGGTGCCGCCCGCACGCGCGCTGCTGGCGTTCGGCCTGCTGCTCAACATCGGCTGCGCGATGATCCTGGTGCGTTGCGGCGTACGACTGGAGCGCAGGCGTCTGCTGCTGCTGGCTGCGCTGCTGATGGCTGGCAGCGTGGCCAAGTTCCTGTTCGGCGAAGGCCAGTTCAGCCGCCTGCACAGCGCCGCCGATGCGATTCCCTATCTCTGCTTGGCGGGGCTGGCCGTTGCCGCCCGCCGCCCAAAGCTGTCGGCGCATGCGGCCACCTTGGTCCTGGCCACCGCCGCCTTGGCCAATCTGCTGGGCAATGGCTTGTTCAACCCTGTGCAGCCTGCCGGGCCGATCTTTGCGATGGACCGCGCTGCCGTCCTGCACTCCCTGCAAGCCCGGGGCTCAGCCACCACGCCCGAAGGCGCGCTGGTGGCTCCCGGTGGGTTCGGGGCCCTCCTGCCGGGTGTTGGTATTCCCGCCGTGAACCATGTGCTGTACCTGCCACAGATGGAATACTTCCGCCGGTACTTCCCATTGATGCCCGACGAGGCGTTCAATTTCACCTTCAACCGCTACCACCACATCACCGTAGCGCCTGAGGGCGACGCACCGCAGGTGCTGCAGGGGGATCTGGTGGAACTGCCGGCAAAGGCCCTGCTGGCCCACCCAGCCCCATGAGTCCGATGACCACCATTACGCCCTCCGCATCCACGCCGGCTCGGATCGCCGTAATCATCCCCTGCTACAAAGTGACCCGCCACGTGCTTTCCGTCCTCGCGGCGATCGATGATGCGGTAACGGCGATCTACTGCGTGGATGATGCGTGCCCCGACGGCAGCGGCCGCCTGATCCAGGCCGAAGCCAACGACCCGCGCATCGCCGTGCTGTTCCATCAGCACAACCTTGGCGTTGGCGGTGCGATCAAGACCGGGTACCGCGCGGCCATCGCAGATGGCATGGACATTCTGGTGAAGGTCGATGGCGATGGGCAGATGGACCCGGCGCTGCTGATGGACTTTGTCGCGCCGATCGCCGACGGCCATGCCGACTACACCAAGGGCAACCGATTCTGGAACCTGACCCACATCCGCCGCATGCCCCCGGTGCGGCGCCTGGGCAACCTGCTGCTGTCCTTCATGACCAAGGCCTCATCCGGGTACTGGCAGGTGTTCGATCCGACCAACGGCTACACCGCCATCCATGCCAAGGTCGCCAGCCACCTGAAGCTCGAGGCGGTCAGCGACCGCTATTTCTTCGAGACCGACATGCTGTTCCGACTGAACACCGTGCGCGCGGTCGTGCAGGATGTGGCAATGGACGCCCACTACGGCGACGAAACCAGCAACCTGCGCATCGGTCGCATCCTGGGTGAGTTCAGCTTCAAGCACCTGCGCAACACGCTCAAGCGCATTGCCTACAACTATTTCCTGCGCGACCTCAGCATCGCGTCACTGGAGCTGATCGCCGGCAGCAGCCTGCTCGCCTTCGGGGGGCTGTTCGGGCTGTACCACTGGGTGCGGTCGGCCCAGGCCGATGTCGCCACGCCGGTGGGTACCATCATGATCGCCATGGTCGCGCTGATCTCCGGGCTGCAGTTCCTGCTGGCGTTCGTTGGCTTTGACATTGCCAACGTCCCACGCCAGGTGCTGAACCGTTCTATCAAGCTCAACCGCCAACCGCAGTAGAGCCACGCCATGCGTGGCTGCCACTGCCGATGTCACGCCATCCACGCATGGCGTGGATCTACGGGTGCGCCGCACCAGTCCCGGAGGCTGCCGGCTCGTGCCAGATCCGCTGCCACATCGCCGCCAGCCGGCGCCCGGCATCCGCGCGCGCGGCCGGGCTGCTGTAATCCGTCCGCACCTGCTCGGGCGTGATCGGTCGCCACTGCCCGTCGACCTGCTCGGCCACGGCGAAGTTGAAGGTGTAGTCGGGCTCCAGCCCCATGCGCAGGTCGCTCAGCACCAGCCGCCCATCCACCACCTGTGCACGCATGAAGCCCCGGTTGAACCACGTCAGCTGCTGCACTGCAGGGATGCTCCCTGCTTCGCGCAACGCCTGCACATTGGACGCATGGCCTTCGAACTGCATCGGTCCATGGTCGGCCACCAGCGAGCGGTCGCCCACCACGTAGCCGTTCGGCGTCATCGCCACCACGCGCCACAGCAGGGTGTTGAACGGCATCGGCACCGAGAAGCGCGGTGCATCGCCCAGACCCATCGCCGCCAGGCTCTGCTGGGCAGCACGGTCGACCTGGGCCTTTGCGATCAGGCCCCAGCCCAGGTAGCCGCTGCTGACCAGCAACGCCACGCCCAGCACCTTGCCAGCCCAGGGGCGGGCGCGGCCAAACCAGGCCAGCACGCAACCCAGCAGCAGCCACACCGTGTAGCCAAGATCGATGATGAAGACACTGGAACCCATGGTCGGGTGTGGGCGCAGCGGCCACCACAACTGGGTGCCGTAGATGGTGAACGCATCCAGCACGGGATGGGTGACCAGCGCCAGCTGGATCGCCCAGAACCAGCGCACCGGTGACTGCGCGACGCGGCCGTTGCCGAAGCGCTTGAACAACCACCAGATCAGTGCCGCCACCCAGGGCAACACCAGCAGCGAATGGCTGAAGCTGCGGTGCTCGATCATGTTCGCCACCGGGTCGGCGGCGGTGAAGCCCAACCACAGGGCATCGAGGTCCGGCAGGGTGCCGAGCGCGGCACCGGCCAGCAGGGCCGCGCGGCGCTGGCCGGGCGGAGCGATGGCAGCAGCGACGGCGCCGCCGAGCACGATCTGGGTCAGGGAATCCATGGACCGATGCTAGCGGCTTGCGGGCGCGCCGTCTCACTCCCGGACACCGCGTCTGTAGAGTCGACTGCTGGTCGACTGCTCTCCCATCAGGCCGCGGAAACCACGCGCTACGCGCGACAGTCGACTCTACGGAACGGGTTACGCCGCCTGCGACAGCCGCGCGCCCGGCAGTTCCACCAGGGTCTGGCCATTGTGATCGAGCAGGCGCAGCGCGCCATCGTGGTCTTCGGCCAGTGCGGTCAGGCTCTCCACCCAGTCGCCGTCGTTGGCATAGACCAGGCCATCGCGTTCGACCAGCGCCGCGCGGTGGATGTGGCCGCAGACGATGCCATCCAGACCACGCCGGCGCACGTCATCCAGCCCGGCCTGCACGAAGCGCTCGATGTAGCGCTCAGCCGCACCACTGCGCTTCTTCAGGAACTCCGACAGCGACCAGTAGCGCATGCCCAGCCGGCGCCGCACTGCATTCAAGGCCTGGTTGCCGGTGAGGATGCGGTAGTACAGCCAGTCGCCGAATCTCTCCTGCAGGCCACCGAAGTGGGTCACGCCGTCGTACTCGTCGCCGTGCGCGACCAGCAGGCGACGGCCATCGGCGGTCACGTGGATGGCGCGGCGGCGCACCTGCATCGCTGGCAGCATCAGCCCGCACACCTGGCGCAGCGAGGCATCGTGGTTGCCGGGAATGTAGATGATCTCGGTCCCGGCACGGCGCAGCGCGTGCAGGGCCTGGATGACCTCGCTGTGCGACTGCCGCCAGTTGGCACGGCGATGGGCCATCCACCACAGGTCGATGATGTCGCCGACCAGGTACAGACGCTCACAGCGCAGCTGCGAGAGAAAGCGTGCCAGTTCGGTGGCATGGCAATGACGTGAACCCAGGTGCACGTCGGAGACGAACACTGCGCGCCGGTGCGGCGACAGGTTCGCCAGCACGCTCATGCCGGCGTCCCCGCATCGCGCAGGTAGCGTTTGCGCTTGTTCGGCCGGATCGCGCACAGGTCCACTTCGATCAGGCCGTCGATCGAATCGCTGAAGTCCGGGTCGACACCGAAGGCGAGGAAGCGCGCGCCACCGGGTTCGCACAGATCGGTGTACTGGCGATACAGCGTCGGCACGCCGGTGCCGAGTGCGGCCAGGTTGGCCTTGAGCACGTCGAACGCGGCGCCTGCATCCAGCTCGCCAAAACTCGGCGGCGCGGCGAAGTACTGGAACGGGCGGTTCGATTCGGCCAGGCCGGCGGTACCGCCGTAATAGCGCTGGTAGTACGCCACCAGCTGCTCGCGCGCATCGCGTGGCAGCGCCGCGCTGATCGACACGGCGCCGAACAGGTAGCGGATACCCGGCCGGCACTGCAGGTAGGCACCGATGCCCTGCCACAGGTAGTCCAGGCTGCGGCTGCCCCAGTAGTCGGGCACCACGAAGCTGCGGCCCAGTTCCAGGCCTTCGGCGATGTGGGTGATGGCATCGTCGGAATAGCGGAACAGCGACGCGCTGTAGAGCCCGGACAGTCCGTGCCGGGCCAGCGCATGGGCGCCGCGCATGATCCGGTACGCGCCGGCGATGCGCTGCGCGGCCGCGTCCCAGATCACGATGTGCTCGTACTGCGGGTCGTAATCGTCCAGGTCCCGGCTGCGCCCGGTGCCCTCGCCCACCTGGCGGAAGGTCAGTTCGCGCAGGCGGCCCAGCTCCAGCAGCAGCGGCGAATCGGCAGTACAAGTGGCCAGCAGAATCTGCTTGCCGTCGGCGGTCTGGCCCAGCTGGGTGGCTGCGGCAATCCCAGCGGCGACCTGCGAGGGTGGCACCGGCGCCGCCAGCGGCTCGGGGCCTGCGAAGGCAGCGGCATTGCCGGCCGCGCCATTGCGGCCCAGCGCATACAGCGCGCGGCGTACCGACAGCAGCTGCGCGCCCGGGTCACCGCCCTTGCCCAGCTGCATCGGCTCACCGATGCTCAGGCGCAGCGGGCGGCCGCGGCGGGTGAACATCTCGCGCGCCAGCAGCGCGGTGCCGGCCGGCTTGAACAGGGTCGAGGCGCCGTAGAACAGCGCCGAGTTGCGCGCTTCCACCCGTACCGGCAGCACCGGCGCGCCGGCGGCACGGGCAAAGCGGACGAAACCGCGCTGCCAGCGACCATCGCGGATGCCTCGCAGCGAGAGGCGCGAGACCTCGCCGGCCGGGAACACGATCACGCACTGCTCGGCGGCCAACGCCTCCTCCACAGCGTGCAGGCTGCCACGCTGGGCCTTGCCACCAAGGATGCGCACCGGCAACAGCAGGTCCTGCAGTGGCGCAATCGCCCCCAGCAGGTCGTTGGCCACGATCCGCACATCGCGGCGGATGCGGCCGACCGCGTCCAGCAGGGCCAGCGCGTCCAGTGCGCCGGACGGGTGGTTGGCGACGATCAGCAAGCGACCGGTGGCCGGGATCTTCGCCAACGCGGCCGGATCCACCTGGTACTGGCCATCGATGAACTCCAGCCCGGCGGCGACGAAGCCGAATCCGCGCAATCCTGCACTGCGCTGCAGGAATGCTTCGATCTGGTCCAACCGCGACCAGCGCCCGACGCTGCGAAGCAATGGCCGCGCCAGTTGGCCACGACGGCCATGGAACCAATCGGGAAAGCGTTGCTGGAGACGCTGTTCAAGTTCCTGCATGGCGGATCCACTCATGCCCGGCGGCCGTATTGGCCGACAGCCTGCGCCCGGCAGGCGGCAGCCAGATGGCGGTTTCGGGGCAGAACGATGACGGTCGTCCCCGGCCGGAGGGGCCGCAACCGCCCCCCTCGCCACCCGGCCCGCCGTCACACTGGTGGAACACTGGGCCTCGAGGCCGGGGCCCAATCCCGTCAGGACGGCCCTTGCCGGGCCTACGCGGGCTTAACCACCGGCAACCGGTACAGGTTCACAATGCACAGGCGGCGCACCCCGTGTATCATGCGCGCCCATCTTTCCATCCGAATCAAGGGATATTACGCCTGATGTCCAGCTATCTCTTCACCTCCGAGTCGGTCTCCGAAGGCCATCCGGACAAGGTTGCCGACCAGATCTCCGATGCGGTGCTGGACGCGATCCTGACCCAGGACCAGCGCGCCCGCGTGGCCTGCGAGACCATGGTCAAGACCGGCGTTGCCATCGTGGCCGGTGAAATCACCACCAGCGCCTGGATCGACCTGGAAGCCCTGACCCGCAAGGTCATCACGGACATCGGCTATGACAGCTCCGACGTCGGCTTCGACGGCGCCACCTGCGGCGTGCTGAACCTGATCGGCAAGCAGTCGCCGCACATCGCCCAGGGCGTGGATCGCAAGAAGCCGGAAGAAATGGGCGCTGGCGACCAGGGCCTGATGTTCGGCTATGCCACCAACGAGACCGACAGCTACATGCCGGCCGCGATCCACCTGTCGCACCGCCTGGTCGAGCAGCAGGCCAAGATCCGCAAGAAGAAGAACTCGCCGCTGTCGTGGCTGCGTCCGGACGCCAAGAGCCAGGTCACCCTGCGCTATGAAAACGGCGTGGTCTCGGCCATCGACGCCGTGGTGCTGTCGACCCAGCATGCCCCGGGCATCAAGCAGAAGGACCTCATCGAGGCCGTCCGCGAAGAGATCATCAAGCCGGTGCTGCCGGCCAAGTGGCTGCACAAGGGCACCAAGTTCCACATCAACCCGACCGGCAAGTTCGAGATCGGCGGCCCGGTGGGCGACTGCGGCCTGACCGGCCGCAAGATCATCGTCGACACCTACGGCGGCTGGGCCCGTCACGGTGGTGGCGCCTTCTCCGGCAAGGATCCGTCCAAGGTCGATCGTTCGGCGGCCTACGCGGCCCGCTACGTCGCCAAGAACGTGGTTGCCGCCGGCCTGGCCGACCGTTGCGAAGTGCAGGTCTCCTACGCCATCGGCGTGGCTGAGCCGACCTCGATCTCGGTCACCACCTTCGGCACCGGCAAGATCAGCGACGACAAGATCGAGAAGCTGATCCGCAAGCACTTCGACCTGCGCCCGTACGGCATCATCAAGATGCTGGACCTGATCCACCCGATGTACCAGCAGACCGCGGCCTATGGCCACTTCGGCCGCAAGCCGAAGGAGTTCAGCTACCTCAACGGCGAAGGCGAGACCGTCAACGCCACGGCCTTCTCCTGGGAGAAGACCGACCGCGCCGCCGCCCTGCGCGCCGATGCGAAGCTGAAGTAAAGCCGGCGGGTAGAGCCGACCGGTAGAGCCGACTGTTAGTCGGCTGACCTTGAAGAAGGGCCGCGCAAGCGGCCCTTCTGCTTTCTGGTAGAGCCGGCCGCTGGCCGGCTTTTTCATGGCCTCCGGAAACAATCGCGCGGTTGCCGATACAATCCGCCGCATGTCGACCGAACTGAAAACCCACCAGCTGTCCATGACCGTGCTGATGTCGCCGGAGATGGCCAATTTCTCCGGCAAGGTCCACGGCGGCGCCATCCTGCGCCTGCTCGACCAGGTGGCCTACGCCTGTGCCAGCCGCTATGCCGGCAGCTACGTGGTCACTCTGTCGGTGGACCAGGTGATGTTCCGCCAGCCCATCGCGGTGGGCGAACTGGTCACCTTCCTGGCCTCGGTGAACTACACCGGCACCTCGTCGATGGAGATCGGCATCAAGGTGGTGGCCGAGGACATCCTCAAGCGCAGCGTGCGCCACGCCAACAGCTGCTTCTTCACGATGGTGGCGGTGGACGAGGAAGGCCGGCCGACGCCGGTGCCGCCCCTGCAGCCGGCCACATCCGACGAGAAGCGCCGCCAGGCCGCCGCACAGATCCGCCGCCAGCTGCGTCAGGAAATGGAACAGCGCCATCTGGAACTGCTGGCGTCGAACCCGCCGTCGCCGGAGGAATGAGGTAGTGCCGGCCGCTGGCCGGCAACCTCGTGCGTGCCGCCAAACATCATGAGGTTGCCGGCCAGCGGCCGGCACTACCGCTACACCTCACCCGGTGTTCTGCACGCCCTGCGAAACACCGTTCACGCACGCAACCAGCGCGCGCAGCAGGTCGTCGTCCTCGCGGCCGCTGGCCCGCCAGCGCTGCAGCAGATCCACCTGCAGCACGCTGATCGGATCGACGTAGGGATTTCGCAGGCGGATCGACAGCGCCAGCCGCGCGTCGTGGTCCAGCAGCGTCTGCTGGTCCATCAACGCCAGCAGCCAGTGCCGGGTCAGGTCCAGCTCGCGCTGCACCTGCGGGAAGAAGCGTTCGTGCAGTTCGCCCGACAGCTTCGAGAACTGCTCGGCGATGGTGATATCGCCCTTGGACAGCACCATCGCGATGTCGTCCAGGAAGGTGCGGAAGAACGGCCAGTCGCGCGCCATCTCGCGCAAGGTACCCTCGTGACCGGCATCCACCGCCGCCTGCAGGCCACTGCCCACGCCATACCAACCGGGAATGACGGCACGCGCCTGGCTCCAGGCGAACACCCAGGGAATCGCACGCAGGTTGCCCAGTGCTGCGTCCTGGCCGAGCCGGCGCGACGGACGCGAGCCCAGCGTCATCCGTTCGATCACATCGATCGGCGTGGCGGTGCGGAAGTAGTCCATGAAGCCGGCCTGGCCGACGAAGCCACGGTAGACCTCGCTGCTGGCAGCGGACACCACGTCCATCACCGGCCGCCAGTCGTCCTCGCGCGGCTCAGCCGCGCGCGGGCGCAGGCTGGCGCGCAGCACCGCGCCGGTGGCCTGTTCCAGCGAACGCAGCGCCAACGCACGAATGCCGTATTTGCGATGGATCACCTCGCCCTGCTCGGTCACCCGCAGGCGGCCGTCGATGCTGCCGCGCGGCGACGCGTCGACTGCGTGCGTGGTCTTGCCACCGCCACGGCTGATCGAGCCGCCGCGGCCATGGAAGAAGGTCAGCCGGATGCCCGCCTCGGCCGCCACCTCCAGCAGTTCCACCTGCGCGCGCTGCAGGCCCCAGCGCGAGGCGGCGATACCGCCGTCCTTGCTGCTGTCCGAATAACCCAGCATCACCATCTGCACGTCGCCGCGCGCACGCAGATGGGCGCGGTACACCGGGTCCGCCAGCAGGTCGCGCAGGGTGGCGGTACCGCGCTTGAGGTCGTCCACCGTTTCAAACAACGGCGCGATATCCAGCGGCACTGATCCGTTCTCTTCCACCAGCCCGCCACGGCGTGCCAGCGCCAGCACCGCCAGCACATCGCTGCGGTCGTGTGCCATCGAGATGATGTAGCTGCCCAGCGCATCACCGCCATGGCGTGCGCGTGCATCGGCCAGTGCCGCGAATACCGCATCCAGCCGCTGGTTGCCTTCGTCGTCACCGTTGGGCAATGCCGTTTCACCGCTGGCATGCGGGCCCAGCAGCCGCGCACGACCCAGTGCATCCAGCGCCTGCCAGGCCTCCTCGCCGCCCAGCACGGCGGCCAGCGCGCGCGCGTGCACGCTCGACTCCTGGCGCACGTCCAACCGCGCCAGATGGAAGCCGAAGGTCTTCACCCGCCACAGCAGGCGCTGCACGGCAAAGCCACCGGCATGCTCGCCGCGGTTCGCACGCAGGCTGTCGAGGATCAGCTGCAGATCCTCGATCAGCTCGTCCGGGCCAGCGTAGTTGCCTTCGCCATCATCCAGCGTGGCCTGAAGGCGCGCGCGCATGCGGTCGTTGAGCAGGCGGTACGGCATGTCGGCATGGCGCGGGCGCGACTGCACCTGCGGCAGCAGCTGCTGGTACTGCGCCACGCGCGCCTGCAGCGCATCGCTCACCCCTACCCGCTCGGTGGACTGGCTGAGCAGGCTGGCCAGCTGCAGTAGTTCCTTCTGGTAGCGCCCGAGCACCGCCTGCCGCTGCGCATCCAGCGTGTTGCGGATGGTGGTGGCATCCACGTTCGGGTTGCCGTCCATGTCGCCGCCCACCCACGTACCAAAGCGCAGCAGGCGCGGCAGCGGCAGTTCTTCGCCGTAGGTATCGCGCAGCGCCTGCTGCAGCGATTCGTACAGCACCGGGATCACCCGGTACAGCACCTCCCCCAGATAGAAGCCGACGTGCTCGCGCTCGTCATCGACGGTCGGCCGCACCGGTGAGGAATCGGTGGTCTGCCACGACGCGGTGAGCGCCATGCGGAAGCGCGCGGCATCGGCGGCGGCTTCACCCGGCGTGCGCTGGCCGTCGAGGTTGTCGACCAGACTGGCCACCATCAGCTGTTCCTTCTCCAGCAGCGCACGGCGCACCGCTTCGGTCGGATGCGCGGTGAACACCGGTTCGATGTCGATGCGCGGCAGCCACTGCGCCAGTTCGTCCAGGCCCACGCCCTGTGCCTTCAGGTGCTGCAGCGCATCCTGCAGGCCATCGGGCTGCGGCGCGGCGGTACCGGCGCGCTGGTAATCGCGGCGGCGGCGGATGCGATGCACGCGCTCGGCGATGTTGACCACCTGGAAGTAGGTGCTGAAGGCCCGCACCATGGTCTCGGCCTGCTGCGGCGTGCGCCCGGCCAGGCCATCGGCCAGCTCCGACAGCGGCGCCTGGTTTTCGCGACGGGCGATGGCGCGGGTACGCACGTCCTCGACGTCATCAAGAAACGCGGCCGACACCTGTTCGACCAGCAGGTCGCCGACCAGTGC
Source organism: Stenotrophomonas sp. YJH_SMC_91 (assembly GCF_059368495.1). Lineage (NCBI taxonomy): Bacteria > Pseudomonadati > Pseudomonadota > Gammaproteobacteria > Lysobacterales > Lysobacteraceae > Stenotrophomonas > Stenotrophomonas sp. YJH_SMC_91. The sequence continues at coordinate 118,630 of NZ_JCAFRT010000003.1, forward strand.
GCCAAGCCGGCGCACATCATCGCGAAGCGGAAGATCGGGAGAAGCAAATTCGATGCTGCTGCGGTACTCGTTCATCGGCGACGCACAGGCCTCGGTCAACGGATCCAGGCCCCAAGCCTATCCCAGATCGGGCGTCGTGCTGCGATGCAAAAATGGTTTCATCTGGTAGTGCCGGCCGCTGGCCGGCAACCTCAGGTTGCATGGCTCCATGAGGTTGCCGGCCAGCGACCGGCACTACCGGGCCCGGTCAGCGCTTCTTCTTCGCCTTGCCCTGCTCGGCCGGGCCGATGGTCTGCTCCAGCCAGCGCTCGCTCTCGGCCAGCATGGTCATGATCGATTCGCGTGCGCGGTAGGCGTGCGATTCGTTCGGCAGCATCACCAGCCGCGCGGTGCCACCCAGGCCCTTCACCGCAGCAAACATGCGCTCGCTCTGGATCGGGAAGGTGCCGGAGTTGTTGTCGTCCACGCCGTGGATGAAGAGGATCGGGTCCTTGATCCTGTCGGCGTAGTTGAACGGCGCCATCTTCTGGTAGACGTCCTGCGCCTGCCAGTAGTTGCGCTCCTCGGCCTGGAAGCCGAACGGCGTGAGTGTGCGGTTGTAGGCGCCGCTGCGCGCGATACCCGCCTTGAACAGGCGCGTATGCGCCAGCAGGTTGGCGGTCATGAACGCACCGTAGGAATGGCCACCAATGGCGATGTGATCGCGATCGGTCACGCCACGGCGCACCACTTCATCCACGGCTGCCTGCGCGTTGGCCACCAGCTGTTCGATGTAGGTGTCGTTCGGCTCCTTGTCACCCTCGCCGATGATCGGCATCGACGGGCTGGCCAGCACCACGTAGCCCTTGGCCAGGAACGCCTGCGGGCCCCAGTAGCTGACCGCATTGAAGCGGTACGGCGAATCGGTCACCTGGCTGGCCGCGGCTGCGCTCTTGAACTCACCCGGATAGGCCCACATCAGCAGCGGGCGCGGGCCGTCGCGCTTCGGGTCGTAGCCCGGCGGCAGCAGCAGGGTCGCGGTCAGGTCGACGCCATCCTTGCGCTTGTAGCGGATCTGCTCCTTCTGCACGCCCTTCAACTGCGGCAGCGGATGGGCGAAGCGGGTCAGCGCACGCGGCGCAGCACCCGCATCGGCCAGCGACTGCACGTAGAAGTTGGCCGGCTCGTCCGGGCTCTCGCGGCTCAGCAGCAGCGAACTGCCCTGGTTGTCCAGCAATGCCACCGGCAGCGAATAGCTCGGCGCCTGCGAGTGGAACAGGCGGGTTGCCTTGCCTGTGGCGATGTCGAAGCGGTCCACGAACGGACGATCGCCTTCCGGCGATGCACCGGCACCGGCCAGATACAGGCTGCTGCCATCGGCGCTGGTCTGCAGCAGCGAGCGCCCGCGGTCGTCGCTGGACAACAGCGGCCGGCCCGGATCGGAATAGCGGTCCTGCCCGTCTCGATCCCACAGCAGGCGCGGCTCGGCACCGGCGTTGTCCGGGGCGATCAACCAGGTCTTGGTCCTGCGGGTCTTCCACCACGATTCGGTCAGCAGGGCCAGGTCACCGCGGCCCCAGCTGATGCCGGCCAGGCGGCTGCCAAGCTGGGCCAGGGTGACCGGCGGTTTGTCGAACGGCGCGGCCTGCATCAGCACCGCATCGCGCACCTTGGCGTCCCTGTTCGGGTCGCCGCCGTCCTGCGCTTCGGCCCAGACCAGGGTGGCGTCGGCATCACCACGCCAGCGGATGTCGCGCACGCCGGTCACTTCGGCGTCGTTGCCGGTCGGCAGCCCTTCCACCAGCGGGCGCACGGCCACGGTGTGCACCAGCTTGCCGCTGGCACGGTCGATCACTTCAATGCGGCGCGGGAAGCTGTCCACCGGCACCACGTACGAATACGGGCGCTGCACCGGCTGGCGCAGCACGAAGCGGCCATCCGGCGACACCGAGAAGCCTATGAAGATGCCGGCCGCGCCGATCGCGCGGGTACTGCCATCCAAACTGACTTCCATCGGCTGGGTGGTCGCGTAGTAATCGAACTGGCGCGCATCGGCCTCGTTCTTCAACAGGTCCTGGTAGGTACGGATCGACACCACCCCGCCGCCCTGGCTGGTCTGCTGCACGGCCGGGCCGGTCGGAATGCCGTCGGCGGCCGGGGCCGCACCGAGGTTGGCCGGGCGGGTGAACACCACCAGTCCGCGGCTGTCCGGCAGCCACTGGTAGCCGCTGCCGATCACCGTGTTCAGGCCGGCAACCAGGCGACGGGCGCTGCCGCCGGCCACGTCCACCAGCCACAGTTCATTGGCGCCACTGCCGGCGTCGACCTGGTTGAAGGCCAGCCACTTCTGGTCCGGCGACCACGTCACACTGGCGATCGACAGCTTGGCCGGCAGGCCGCTGATCTGCCGCTCCTTGCCGTCGGCCACGTTCATCAGCCACAGCTTCTCGCCGAAGCTGAAGCGGCTGTCGGAGAACGTGCGCGGGTTGATGCGCAGGCCGGCCAGCTTCAGTTCCGGCTGCGCCACCACCTGGATCGAAGGCAGCGACGGCATCTGCATCATCGCGGCCACGTCGCGGCGCGGCGACAGGTACAACGAGGGTGCACGCGGCGCGTCCACCACCGCCTGCAGCGCGGCCGACGGCAGTTCGTAGCCGTTGACGCCCTGGGCCTGTGCGGCCACCGGCTGCGGCGCTGCGGCCCAGGCCAGCGGGGCCACCGCCAGCAGTCCCATCGACAGGACCAGGCCGGTCCAGCGCCGAGTACGGCGCGCGTGCATGCTCATCGTTCCACCTGTGTGATGCGTGAAAACACCGACCTTAACAGGCCATGCACGCGGCCCCATCTGCCGATGGTTGGGTCATCCGGATGTCACGCCGGGGCCGCGATATAATGGGGGTTCTCCCCTGCCGAGGGGCGCTGCGACCGGATCCCACGAGGCCCGGCCAGGCTCGGTAAGGTGGCTTTGTAACAACGGCGCCCGGCTAGATGCGAGCATCCGCTCGTCCACAACCGGAGCACACGAATGAACGCTGTTGCCAAGACCTTCTCCACCGAAGGTGACTACAAGATCCGCGATATCACGCTGGCCGACTGGGGCCGCAAGGAACTGGACATCGCCGAGCACGAAATGCCGGGCCTGATGTCGATCCGCCGCAAGTACCAGGCCGAGCTGCCGCTGAAGGGCGTGCGCGTGACCGGGTCGCTGCACATGACCATCCAGACCGCGGTGCTGATCGAGACCCTGAAGGACATCGGCGCCGACGTGCGCTGGGCCTCGTGCAACATCTTCTCGACCCAGGACCACGCCGCTGCCGCCATCGCCGCCACCGGCACCCCGGTGTTCGCCTGGAAGGGCGAAACCCTGGAAGAGTACTGGGACTGCACTCTGGACGCGCTGACCTTCACCCTGGCCGACGGCACCCTGACCGGCCCGGAGCTGGTGGTGGACGACGGCGGCGACGTGACCCTGCTGATCCACAAGGGCTACGAGCTGGAAAACGGCAGCGACTGGGTCAACACCGCCTCCTCCTCGCACGAAGAACAGGTCATCAAGAACCTGCTCAAGCGCGTCGCCAAGGAGCGCCCGGGTTACTGGGGCCGCGTGGTCAAGGACTGGAAGGGCGTCTCCGAAGAGACCACCACCGGCGTGCACCGCCTGTACCAGCTGGCCCAGGCCGGCACCCTGCTGATCCCGGCGATCAACGTCAACGACTCGGTCACCAAGAGCAAGTTCGACAACCTGTACGGCTGCCGCGAGTCGCTGGCCGACGGCCTGAAGCGCGCGATGGACGTGATGCTGGCCGGCAAGGTGGCCGTGGTCTGCGGTTACGGCGACGTCGGCAAGGGCTGCGCGGCCTCGCTGCGTGCCTACGGCGCGCGCGTGATCGTCACCGAGATCGACCCGATCTGCGCCCTGCAGGCGGCGATGGAAGGCTATGAAGTCAACACCATCGAATCGACCCTGGGCCGTGCCGACCTGTACGTCACCACCACCGGCAACAAGGACATCATCCGCATCGAGCACCTGAGCGCGATGAAGGACCAGGCCATCGTCTGCAACATCGGCCACTTCGACAACGAGATCCAGGTCGATGCGCTGGTGTCGTTCGCCGGCATCAAGCACGTCAACATCAAGCCGCAGGTGGACAAGTACATCTTCCCGAACGGCAACGCGATCTTCCTGCTGGCCGAAGGCCGCCTGGTGAACCTGGGCTGCGCCACCGGCCACCCGAGCTTCGTGATGTCCAACAGCTTCGCCAACCAGACCCTGGCACAGATCGACCTGTGGGCGAACAAGGACAGCTACGAGAAGAAGGTCTACCTGCTGCCGAAGAAGCTGGACGAGGAAGTGGCCCGCCTGCACCTGGAAAAGATCGGCGTGAAGCTGACCACCCTGAGCCAGGAACAGGCCGACTACATCGGCGTGCCGGTGGAAGGCCCGTTCAAGCCGGACCACTACCGCTACTGATGCCTGCGGGGTGCCGGCCAGCGGCCGGCACCACCGGTGCATGCAACACACGGAACGGGCGCCTTCGGGCGTCCGTTCTGCGTTTGCGTGTGGCCGTACACCCCGCATCCAGTCCCCACGGTAGATCCACGCCATGCGTGGATGCTCTCCGGCAGTAGGCTCGGTCAAGGCAACGCGCCCAGCGCGCGCTACCATGCCTACATGACCCCGGCCATCAACCTGCTCAAGCGCGAGAAGATCGCCCACACCGTGCGCAGCTACGTGCATGACGCCCACGCCGAATCCTATGGCGGCGAAGCTGTCGACAAGCTCGGCCTCGATCCGGCCCAGGTGTTCAAGACCCTGCTGGCCAGCACCGAGGCACACGAACTGCTGGTGGCGATCGTGCCGGTGGCCGGCCAGCTGGACCTGAAGGCACTGGCCGAAGCGGCCGGCTGCAAGAAGTGCGAGATGGCTGCTGCTGATGCCGCGCAGCGCGCGACCGGTTACCTGGTCGGTGGCATCAGCCCGCTCGGGCAGAAGAAGCGCCTGCGCACCTTCCTGGACGCCAGCGCCGAAGCGCTGCCCAGGCTGCATGTCAGCGCCGGTCGCCGCGGTCTGGAAGTGGAACTGGCGCCGGCCGATCTGCTGCGCCTGACAACCGGCAACTACGCTGCCATCGGCAAGTCACGCTGATGCGCTGGCCGTGGTCTGCAGCGCCCATTCCCCGGCTCGACGATGCACAGGCCGATGTGCTGCTGCAGGACCTGTTGTCGCGCGACGCAACGCGCATCACCGATGCCGCCCGCGTTGTCGCACGACTGTTCAGTGCCTCATCGTTGGACGCGTTGAGCGCACATGTGGATCTGATCGAACAACGCTGCCAGGGCATCGCGCTTGGCGGCATGCTGATCAGCAACCAGGCGTATCTGAAGGCCGCCCTGCGTCGGCTGCGTTACTGGCGTGCACGCGAGGGTTGCCTGTGCGCGCTCAACCCCGGCTACCCGTTCTTCGATCCCCGTCGCCTGATTGAACAAGGACAGATGCAGCTGCTCTCGGTGGAAGAGGCTGAGGGCTGCTGGGGCGACTGCCACACCGTTGCCTGCACGCAATGCGGCCAGCATTGGCAGGCCATCGACCGCGAGTACCATTACCCGTGGTGGGAATGGAAAGCTGCCTGAAGGCCAAGCGGCCACGCATGGCGTGGCTCTACTGCGGTCCGCACATTCACGCGATGCGTGGATGACAAATGTTGCTCACGGCCGCCAGTTCGCGTTGTTCTCCCAGAACTCGACGGAACGCCGGTAGGCTTCGCGGTCCAGCGGCACGCCGGATCCGCCCTCGTCCACGCCCAGCGCATTGCGCATCATCGTGATCGGCGCCATCGGTACCTCTTCCGGTTCGGCGGTGTAGATGCAGCCGACGATGCCCCAGTCGGCCTCGATCGGCGAGCCTTCCCTGGCCAGCTGCCCGGCGCTGTACAGGATCACCACCAGGTAGTTCGCACGCGGTGATTCCACGCCCTCGAACCAGCGCACCAGGACCGGTAGTTCCTCGCGGTTGCGCGCTTCGTAACCACTGCGCAGCAGGTGGCGGTTGGCCTCGGTGATCGGTACGGTCAGGCAGCGCGTGCTGGTCCAGTTCTCGTAGACGAACAGCTTGCAGAACGGCGCGTAGCCATCCAGCACCTTCAGCGGCGCATGCGCATTTAGGTGTGCCTCGAACTGCTCGGCAGTGCAGTCCTGGATGGTGTTGCCACGCGGCACGCGCGGGAACAGGCGGGGACGGGCGAAATCGGTGAGGACGATGGACATGGCGCGGGTGTGATCAGGAGTTCTGCTGCACAGGGTAACCGCCCCGGAGGCAGACAGGGCCGGATGCCGATGGTCACTGGCGCCAGCGTCCCGCTTGCAGCACCCTGCGGGCGACCCACTACAAGGATCGCCGGCTCATGGATGCAGCATGCGCATTGCCCCGTTCCGCCCACCTTCGGCAGTGGCCGATCGTACTGGTCATCCTCCTGCTGGCGCCGCCATTGCTGTTCGCCGCCGCACTGCTCTGGCCGCTGTCGGCACCTCCGTTGCCCGAGCCGGGCAACAGCCGCGTGATCGTCAACGCGCGGGTGGTGGACGTGGCGCGCGGCCAGGTCAGCGAACCCACCACCGTGACAGTGCGCCACGGCACCATCACTGCCATTGGGGAAGATCCGCAGGACGCGCGGCTTCCCGTGCTCGACGCCGGCGGCCGCTGGCTGCTGCCCGGTTTCTGGGACATGCACACCCATGCACTGCAATTGTCGCCGCAGCTGCAGTTCCCGCTGATGCTGGCCAACGGCATCACCGGCACCCGTGACATGATGGACTGCCCGCAGACCACCGATCCGCTGATCGCCTGCGTGGCCGACAAGCGCCGCTGGACCGCACAGGCCATTGCCGGGCAGCAGGTTGCACCGCGCTTCGTACAGATCGCCAGTTTCTACTTCGAAGATCCGTCACTCACGCCGGAGGCCGCCGCTGCGCGTGCACGGACGTACAGCGCGCGCGGGGTCGACGCGTTGAAGGTCTACAACCGGCTGCGTGCGGACACCTATCAGCGGCTGGCCACCGAGGCGCAGCAGCTGCGCCGTCCGTTGGTCGGCCACCTGCCCAAGGCGGTGCCTCTGGACGACGCGGTGCAGGCGGGCCAGCGCAGCTTCGAGCACGCCCATCTGTTCGTGCGCCACTGCTTCGACAACGCGGCGGCATGGCGCGGTGGCACGGTCGACGGCGAAGACCCGATCGTACTGGCCGAACGCATGGTTGCCAGCTATCAGCCCACGCTCTGCAACAAGGCGTTCGCTTTGATGCAGGCCAGCGGTGCCGCGTTCGTACCGACCCATGTCACCCGCGAAGAAGATGCACGCGCAAGCGACCCCGCCTTCGTCGACGATCCGAGCCTGGCCTATCTGGACCCGCTTTCACGCTGGGCGTGGCGTGATGACCTGCAGGCCACCGCAGCGCGCTATCCCGGCCGACGCGGCCAAGACGCACTGAAGACCTACTTCGAGCATGGCCTGGCTCTCACCGGTGCGGCCCATCGTGCCGGCGTCACCGTGCTGGTCGGCACCGATACCGGATTGGGCGGCTTCCGCTACCACGATGAACTGCAGTGGCTGCGACAGGCCGGCCTGAGCCAGGCCGACGTGCTGCGCGCAGCTACGCTGCAGGCCGCACGTCATCTGCAACGGCAGGCATCGCATGGAAGCGTCGAGGTCGGCAAAGCCGCAGACCTGGTGCTGCTTGATGGCAACCCGCTGCACGACATCGCCAATACCCGCCGCGTGCATGCCGTGCTGCTGGCCGGCCACCTCTATGACCGCCCGCGGCTGGATGCGCTACAGACTTATGCGCGCAGGCAGGCACGCTCGCCCGCAGTGATGGCACGCCTGCTGTGGGGATTCATCACCAGCCCGGTCAGTGCCGAGCTGTAGCGGCAGCTACAACGCCATCCGCTCGCGCAGTTCACGTGCCTGCCGCCGCGATACCTCCACCTCGCTGCCGTCGTCCAGCGCCAGATCGTAGCCATCTGCAATGCTGGGCGTCACGCCACGAATGCGGCGCAGGTTGACCAGCGTGTTGCGGTTGGCGCGGAAGAACAACTCCGGCGGCAGGCGTGCTTCCAGCGCGCTCAGGCTGCGGGTCAGCAGGGCGTTCTGGTCGCGGAACCATAGCCGTGTGTAGTTGCCATCCACCACCAGCCGACGGATCTCCGAGACCGCGACGAACCAGCAGCGTTCGCCCTCGCGCACGAACACCTGGTCCTGCGCGCCCAGCGTGCTGCGCGGCTCCGGCGTTTCGCCCGTCACCACCTCGCGCTGGCGCGCCCGCTGCAACGCTTCCAGCAAGCGCGGCGCCTCGACCGGCTTCACCAGATAGTCCAGCGCGTTGGCCTGGAAGGCGCGCACCGCGTAGGTGTCGTAGGCAGTAACGAAGACCACCGCCGGCACCGTCTCCAGCCCATCCAGCACATCGAAGCCGCTGCCGGAGGGCATCTGCACATCCAGCAGCACCAGGTCTGGCGCCAGTGTGGCGATCGCCTCGCGTGCAGCGGGCACATCGTCTGCTTCGCCCACGCACTGCACCCACGGCAGCGCCGACAACAGCGTGCGCAGCTCCTGCCGCGCCAGCCGTGCATCATCAACGATCAACACACGCAGCACGCCACTCATTGCGGAATCTCCAGCAGGGCCTGCATGCGGTCGCCGACCGGCTGCAGCATGAAACTCCCCTGCGTGCCGAGTTGCGCACGCAGGTAGGCAAGGCCGACTCCATGGCCATGGGCAGGCTCGTTGGCGCTGCCCAGCGGATTGTCGACCTGCAGACGCAGCACATCATTGTCCAGCGTGGCACGGATCTGCACCTCACCGCCGCCCGGGCGGCTGGCGATGCCATGCTTGATCGCGTTTTCCACCAGCAGCTGCAGCGCCATCGCCGGCAGTTGTGCCTGCAGGGCGTCGGCATCGATCTGCCGGTTCACCTGCAGACGCTGTTCGAAGTGGACTGCCTCGATGGCCAGGTAGTCGTCCACTACCACCAGTTCCTCGGCCAGGGTGACCTGCTCGCTGCGGCTGTGTGCCAGCGCCTGGCGCAGCGTGCGCGACAGGCGGGTGACCATGTCGCGGGCACGCTCCGGGTCTTCCAGGATCAGCGCGCGCAGGTTGTTCAGCGCATTGAACATGAAATGCGGGTTGAGCCGTGCACGCAGTGCATCGCGCTCCAGCGCGCTGCGCTCGGCCTCGGCACGCAGGCGCGCCAGTTCCGCACTGCGTATCCGGCGCAGGCTGTGCAGGCCTGCCCAGAGCGCTGCCCACAGGGCCAGCATCACCGCAGTGGTGTACCAGTAGAGCAGCAGCGCCTTGGGGCTGAAGTCGGCCGTCTGCCGCCCCAGGCTCACCCAGTTCCAGGCCAGCGCCGAGTGCAGCGCGATGTTCACCAGCAGCTGCGCCACTGCCGCGCCCAATGCCACCGACAGCGCCAGCCGCAGCAACAGCCCGGCCGTGCCGCGCGCCCACCAGTCGGCACGCAGCGCCAGCGCGCGGATGGCACCGCTGCACCCGAACAGGGCCAACGCCAGACCCAGCGTGATCAACACGCCTGCGCTTCCGGCATCGCTGAAATAGGCTTGGCGCAGGCCGATTCCGGCAACACCATAGAGCGCCCACACCAGCGCATTGAGCAGCCAGAAGCGTACCGTCGAGGAGGAATCCGGCATGTCCATTCCGAGGCGTGTTGAAACTCAGTGGTGGTGGTCGAGGAAGGCCTGCACCTGACCGCGCAGCCAGCGCGGATCATCCCACATCAGGAAGTGGAAACCCTGCGCGCTCATCGCGATCTGCACGCCCTGCAGTTTCGCGTACTGCGCCTGGAACACCGCGCGCGTGCTGTCCTCGGTGCCGCCCATCGGCTGGTAGCCGGCCCAGCTGCCCAGCACCAGCGTCGGTGCGGTGATCGAGGCGATGTTGTCACGCAGGTCGGTGGTCATCACCGCATGCATGGCGTCAGCGGTGGTCTGGCGGTCGCTGGCTTCGCCCCAGCGCCCCAGCTCGGCCTGCCGCTGCGGATCGCGGGTCATGCCCGGCAGGCCGGCCTTCAGCTGCGCCTGCCACTGCGCGGCATCGGCGGCGAGCATGCCCTTGCGCAGCTGGTCAGCCATTGGCCGCACGCTGTCTGCGGTGGCGTTCGGGTCACGCGCGGCCGGCAGGAACGGCAATGCGTCGACCACCACCAGCGCACTGACTGCCTTCGGCTCGGCCTGCGCCACCTGCAGCCCCAGCAGGCCGCCAAGACTGTGGCCGATCACCACCACCGGGCCCAGCTGTTGGTCATGCAGGTAGGCCAGCAGCTGCCCGCGCATCGCCGGCAGGAATTCGGCCGGGCGCGGGTCGGCTGGCGCAGCGCCGGCAAAACCCGGCAGCTGCACCAGATGGCACTGCACGTTCTTCAGCGCCAGGCAGGTCTCGCGCCAGACCTCGGCGCTGCTGTTCAGGCCGGGGACCATCAGCAGCGGACGGCCCTTGCCGACCACCTCGACCTGCACCTTGCCGGTGCCGGTGGCGGCCGCCGCATGCGCCGAGCCGGAACCGAGCACGGCCATCGCCATGCCGATCATCGCCAGCCGGGCCAGGGCCTTCATTGCGTACCAAAGTGCCAGGAAGATCTTCATCGTCTGCTCCTTCATTGGGTGGGTGGTGCCGGGATGGGAGCAGCGTGGGCCTGGCGGAGGCACCCCGGTTGCGATTTCGGAGCAGCGGCCGCACGGCGGGGCGAACGGTCGCGGGCCGGGGACGGCGGGCTCTCACGCAATCTTCAAGCATCCATCTTGATGAAGAGATATACTGCTTCGCACCGACCGCCGCCATCCGCGCCATGACCGCCATCAGCTTCGAGTTCTATCCGCCCAAGACCGACGAACAGCGCAGCCAGCTGGACCGTGCTGCGGCCAAGCTGAAGGACTACGCCCCCGAATACGTGTCGTGTACCTTCGGCGCCGGTGGCTCGACCCTGAGCTATACCTCCGAGACCGTGCGCCACCTCAACCAGCACCATGGGTTCGATGCCGCGCCGCACCTGTCGTGCGTGGGCGGCACCCGCCAGGAGATCCGCGAACTGCTCAAGCTGTACCGCGCCATCGGCTGCCGTCGCCTGGTCGCGCTGCGCGGTGACCTTCCCTCGGGCATGGGCTTCCCCGGCGACATGCGCTACGCCGCCGAGCTGATCGACTTCATCCGCACCGAGCACGGCGATGCGTTCCACATCGAAGTGGGCGCGTATCCGGAAACGCATCCGCAGGCGACCGATGCGCTGGCTGACCTGAAGCACTTCAAGGCCAAGATCGATGCCGGTGCCGATGCGGCGATCACCCAGTACTTCTTCAACCCGGATGCCTACTTCCACTTCGTCGATGAAGTGCGCCGGCTCGGCGTGCAGGTGCCGATCACGCCCGGCATCATGCCGATCGCCAACTTCAGCCAGCTGCGCCGCTTCTCCGAACAGTGCGGTGCGGAGATTCCGCGCTGGATCGGCCGCAAGATGCAGGCCTACGGCGATGACGCCGAGTCGGTACGTGCATTCGGCACGGAAGTGGTGGCCCGGCTGTGCCAGCGCCTGATCGAAGGCGGCGCGCCCGGCCTGCACTTCTACACCTTGAACCTGGCCAAGCCGACCACCTCGGTGCTGAAGCTGCTGCACGGCTGAAAGCACGCCATGCGGACCGGATCGGCGCTACCCTGCGAGGATGATCCGGCTTTCCTTCCTGCTGTTGCTGCTGCCGCTATGCGTGCTGTCGAACGTCGCCCACGCACAGTCCACGCGCCTGAACCGCTGCACCGATGCGCAGGGCCAGAGCGTGTATACCGACCGGCCCTGCGACAGCGTGGGTGCACGGTCACGGCTGCCGCCGCCCTCCCCGACCGGCAATACCGCAGCGCGCGACACGCTGGGTGCACGCTGCCCGCGCCGGCTGAGCGAGCTCGTGGACGCATTGCGCAACGGCATCCTCAGCAACGACGTCAATCGGCTGTCCTCGCTGTACCTGTGGGGCTCGGTGTCCGACGCGGGCGCGCAGCGCATTCTCGGCCAACTGGAATCGTTGGCCCGGCGGCCGCTGGTGGACGTGGTGCCGGTGTATCCGCGGCAGGACCAGGTCGCAGTGCCGGAGGAGGGTCAGAGCCCTGCTGCGCAGGGGTTCGACCCCGAGCCGCCGGCCGTGCGCCATCCGGTCGGCCTGCGCCTGGAGCAGACGTTGCCGGGCAGCGTGGCGCGCGCCTCGACGGTGCTGGGGTTGCGGCGGCAATATGGTTGTTTCTGGATCACGCTGTGATCGGGAGGGGGCAGAGCCCTGCTGCGCAGGGATCTGACCCCGCATGCCGGCTCACTCTGGCCACAGCCCGCGAATGGCGGCGATGCCCTGCCCGCCATGGCGACGCGCTTCGGCGACGTGACCGCGGCCCATGCCGCCCAGCGCATAGATCGGCAGTGACACCTGCGCGCGCAGCTCGGCGAACGCGTCCCAACCCAGCGGCACCGCGTCCGGATGGCTGGCCGTGGCCTGCACCGGGCCCAGCACGGCGAAGTCGCAGCCCAGCTGCTGTGCTGCCTGCAGCTGCTGCAGGTCGTGGCAGGATGCGGCCACCAGCTGGCCTTGGGGAAGTGGACGCTGCGACAGTTCCTGCAACTGCTCGCTGCCCAGGTGTACGCCCACGCCCAATGCACGCGCCAGTTCGATATCGCGATTGAGCAGCCACTGCACCCCACTGCGACGATGCGCGCGCACGGCCTGTTCGACCATCGCCTGCCGCTGCGGATGCGCCGTCGGCAACCGCAGCTGGATGCGCTGCTGGCCCGCGGCCACCACGCGCTGCAGCTGTTCATGCCAATGCTGCACGCCGCCCTCATCATCGGCCGGTGCCGGGGTGATCAGGTAGCTGTCGGGCTGGCGCAGGGCAGCCACCACCGGCAGGTCGGCCGGTGGCATTGAATAGCGGCCCAGCTTGTCCGGCGCCACCCAGGTGATTGCCTGGCCCTCCCGCCCGCGCGGCGTCCCCTTCCAGCTGCGTACATGGCGCACCTCCAGGGTCAGGTGCTTGTCCGGATAGCGCTGCGGCACATCCATCAGCCACTCGCCGACATCGGCCTCGATGCCCAGTTCCTCGCGCAGCTCGCGCACCAGCGCCTGTTCGGAGGTCTCGCCGGATTCGCGTTTGCCGCCGGGAAACTCCCACAGGCCGGCCATGTCGCGGTTCTCGGTACGGCGGTTGAGCAGCACGCGGCCACGGGCGTCGGTGATGACGGCGGCCACGACATGGATCGATCGGGTGGGGGAAGGCATGGGGGAAGCATGCCGAACAACACCAAATCGATGCAACATCTGCCAAGCGAGAGTTCAATGCCTTCCTGATGAATGAGTTTCGCAATCAAATGGACGGTTAAAGGACCATTGCACGAACATAGATGCTCTCATCCTTCAGGGCCGATAGCCGATACTTCGAATCCATCGCGACAAGCGCTTTGAAAGCCACTGCCCGCTCATACTCGCCACCGGTCGAAGCAACCTCCTCGACATACTTCACACCCTCGCCACCCAGCGCACAGGCAGCGCGTACCAACAACGATACTGGATTCACGTTTATTACCCTTCGAATCCGGGAGAAGTCACGATCAAATTCGTACTGCCTTCTCCTGATTCCAAATGCGTTAATGTCCTGAAGGACATTGAAACTGATGGATAAAGAACTGGGAGGCATTTGACAGTGGATGTCTTTCCCTCCTTCGTAGAAAACAACCCTCTGCTCCTTCAGCAGCCATCGCTCGTTACCATCGGTGCTAACGCCTTCGCCGGGCAATCCAACAACGTTGAAGTGATCGTAGTGTTTCACTACAGTTTCATAACCCGGCCCGTAATAGCCGAGGGTAAAGAAGGAGAAGTCATGGTCATGAGGGAGCTCATAGAGGAAAATCTCCTCACCCGGCAGACCTTGAGGCGCCTCCCAGAGAACCACCCTGAGCGTAAAGTACTTTGAGCGATGCATGACAAATACTTGCGACGAGTAGTCATTCCCGTCGGGATTACAAATCAACACCTCCTGAAGAAAACTGCTAATGAAATCACGATCATCGAAGAGCCCCCGAAGAACCTCGGCGGTAGAATCCAGATCTTCATGAAAAAGTCTGTCACCCATACTTTCCAAGTATCTGATAGCATCGCCAAATCTTACCAAACCAGCCCTCTCGATATCCCAAATCAATGTCATTGATTCGCCTCATATAGCTTTAGGTTTTGAAGACAAGCATTTTGGACATGTCTGTGCGGGTCACACCGAGAGCGCTCCCGGAGCAGCTCCAGCATGTTCCTGTATCCCATGCCAAACAAAGACCTAATAGCCTCCATTCGAACAAAGTGGAACTCATGCTCCCGGGCGATCTGGCAGAGCACTTCAATAGAGCCGTCTTGACGGAGCGCTCCCAACGCTCGACAAGCCAGCTGGTCACGTGTAGCGGCGACAGATGCTGATGAAACTGCACAAGCCCGTCGCGTTTCAAGGTCAAATGTCCAGATAAGCCGCTGTGATTGGCGCATCGAAACCTGCAGGACGTACGCCCCCTCAGCAGGAGCATCGATCAACAAACATTCAGTGCCCGGCACGATCCTTAATGTACACCCCAGATCACAAGTACGAGCGCCCAGCGAGTGAATCATCGCATCCTTCGTAAACAAATCCATATTGCTCACGCCGCTCAATGAGAATCTCGTATACGTGATCGCACCTCCCGCAAATGGCAGCAAAACAGATGAAACTGGTGAAGTGGCTACTTTTGAAATCTTTGATTGACCATTTTTTCCGGGACACAGCCAGCGCAGATGAATGACAACAAACTCATCTTCAAACACGACAACCACGTGCTCATCTCCCGCTCCACCTCGTACCGGGAGACCATCTCCGCGAGTGAAGTTCCGCAACCAGAGTGCCAACGATGCAGCCAGTCCTCCTGACTTGTGGAAATTCCTCAACCAATCATCGTACGCATCCAACCTTGAGCTTCTTATCTTTCCAACATTATCCAAAACCACCCCCGCTGGCTTAAGAGAGGGAGGGACGGCTGCCCCTCCCCTTTTGCTAAATGTCAGGAAGCCGAGTAAACCCAGATCGCCGCAAGTAGCACTACCGCGGGGAGCCCTGCCTGCATATCAATATTCTGCGTGTAGCCAACTTCCTGCTCCATGCCAACAAATTCATGCTTGATGTTCATTCATTAATTACCGTGTTAGCCATCGAGTCATGGCTTAACCAAACTATTCAGACCACAGCATCCAATCCGTGACATAAATCTCACATCCAAAGAAGACGACGCCAACCTGCACATATTTCAGAATATTCTTAGGTTTTACTGGGCTTTTGCCCACACCCCCATAAACATCCATGCACATTTCGCAAGCACGAATTCAAAACTCCTCACCAGAACTGGGCAATTCCGACAGTTAAGGCTGGAGTGGTAGGGGAGTCATACGGCCAACCCGATCCGGCCTTGATCTCCAATTTCAGAGAAATCAATTTTCTTCCTGCGTCCGCCAAGCACATAGCTCCGTCGCTTAAGCCGTCAGGACAGATGTTTGCAATCGCCTCAAGGCTCTGCAGTCCGGCGCAGTCCACTTTGCGATGGTGGAGACACAAGCAACTGTCCGCACTGGGCTCCCGATCAAATGCCGAACTCAATGGACTGCAAATGGCGTCACTACGACTGCCCAGAGTGACCGCCCTGCCTAGGCACTCGCCGGCATTTGCCTTGGATAGCTTTGATCCAGGCAACATGAGCCTCTTCCCTAAGATTAGAGAAGAGCAAAAAAATGCCCCGCATTGGGCGGGGCATTGTCAGGACTACAGCTCGCGACTTTTCAGCTCAGCTGGCCGTGGCAGTGCTTGTACTTCTTGCCACTGCCGCACGGGCACGGATCGTTGCGGCCGATCTTCGGCTCGTCGCGCTGCATCTGCACCACGCCCTGCTGGGCAGCCTGCACCTGCGCGGCTTCCTCGTCGGCGCTGTAGCCGCCCACATCCTGGTGCTGGAACTGCGACTGGCTCAGGCGGGCTTCGGCCTGCTGGCGTTCGGCCGCTTCCAGCGCCTGCACTTCCTCGTCGCTGCGGATGCGCACGCGCGACAGCAGGGTCACCACTTCGCGCTTGACGTTCTCCAGCATGTCCGAGAACAGTTCGAAGGCTTCCTTCTTGTATTCCTGCTTGGGCTGCTTCTGCGCGTAACCACGCAGGTAGATGCCCTGGCGCAGGTAATCCATGCGCGCCAGGTGCTCCTTCCAGCTCTGGTCCAGCACGGTCAGCATCACGTGCTTCTCCAGCGCGCGCATGGTCTCTTCGCCCACGCTGGCTTCCTTCTCGGCGAAGTGCTGGTTGACGCGTTCCTGCACCTTGGCGGCAATCGCCTCGGCGTCCAGCTCCTCGTGTTCCTTGACCAGGTCGGTCAGCGACATCTGCAGGCCAAAGTCCGACTCCAGGGTCGCTTCCAGGCCACGCAGGTCCCACTGCTCGTCGATCGAGTTCGGCGGCACGAAGCGGGCCACCACGTCGAAGATCACGTCGTCGCGGATGCCGTCGACGTTGTCCTTCACCGACTCGGCGTCCAGCAGTTCGTCGCGCTGGGCGTAGATCACCTTGCGCTGGTCGTTGTTGACGTCGTCGAAGTCCAGCAGGTTCTTGCGGATGTCGAAATTGTGGGCCTCGACCTTGCGCTGCGATTTCTCGATCATTCGAGTGACCAATCGATCCTCAATGACGTCCTCTTCCTTCATGCCCATCATGCGCATCATCTTCTGGACACGCTCTCCCCCAAACACCCGGAGAAGATTGTCTTCCAATGCAAGGTAGAAGCGGGACGAACCCGGGTCACCCTGGCGGCCCGAACGGCCACGCAACTGGTTGTCGATACGGCGCGACTCATGGCGCTCGGTGCCGACGATGTGCAGGCCGCCCGCCGCCTTCACTGCCTCGTGGCGCTTCTGCCAGTCGGCCTTGACCGCGGCCTTCTGCTCGTCGGTCGCGTCCTCGCCCAGGGCGTGGAGCTCTGCTTCCAACGAACCGCCCAGCACGATGTCGGTACCACGGCCGGCCATGTTGGTGGCGATGGTCACCGCGCCCGGACGGCCGGCGTTGGCGACGATGGTCGCTTCGCGGTCGTGCTGCTTGGCATTGAGCACTTCGTGCTTCACACCGGCCTTGCTCAGGTGCTCGGACAGCATTTCCGAAGTTTCAATCGAGGTGGTACCGACCAGCACCGGCTGGCCGCGCTTGGCGCACTCTTCGATGTCGGCCAGCACCGCATTGAACTTGCCCTTGCGGTTGAGGAACACCTGGTCCGGGCTGTCCTTGCGGATGGTCGGGCGGTTGGTCGGGATCACCACCACTTCCAGGCCGTAGATGCTCTGGAACTCGAAGGCTTCGGTATCGGCCGTGCCGGTCATGCCGGACAGCTTCTTGTACATGCGGAACAGGTTCTGGAAGGTGATGCTCGCCAGCGTCTGGTTCTCGCGCTGGACCGGCACGCCTTCCTTCGCTTCCACCGCCTGGTGCAGGCCATCGGACCAGCGGCGGCCGGCCAGGGTACGGCCGGTGAACTCGTCGACGATGACCACTTCGCCGTCGCGCACGATGTAGTCAACGTCACGCTGGTAGATCGCGTGCGCGCGCAGGGCGGCGTTGAGATGGTGGACCACGGTCAGGTTCTGCGCCGCGTACAGGCCTTCGGTTTCGCCGTTGAGGATGCCGGCTTCCACCAGCAGCTGCTCGGCGTGCTCCATGCCCGCTTCGGACAGGTGCACCTGCTTGCCCTTCTCGTCGACCCAGAAGTCGCCTTCGCCGTCTTCCGCTTCCTGCTTGACCAGGTGCGGCACGACGCGGTTGACACGGATGTACAGCTCCGGGGAATCATCGGCCGGGCCGGAGATGATCAGCGGGGTACGCGCTTCGTCGATCAGGATGGAGTCGACTTCGTCGACGATGGCGTAGTGCAGGCCGCGCTGGTAGCGGTCGGCCTTGGACAGCGCCATGTTGTCGCGCAGGTAATCGAAACCGAATTCGTTGTTGGTGCCGTAGGTGATGTCGGCGGCGTAGGCTTCGCGCTTGTCGCTGTGCGGCATGCCCGGGTAGACCACGCCCACGCTCAGGCCCAGCCAGTTGTACAGCTTGCCCATCTGCGCGGCGTCGCGGCGGGCCAGGTAGTCGTTCACGGTGACCACGTGCACGCCCTTGCCTTCCAGCGCGTTGAGGTACACCGGCAGGGTCGCCACCAGGGTCTTGCCTTCACCGGTGCGCATTTCTGCGATCTTGCCCAGGTGAAGCACCATGCCGCCGATCAGCTGCACGTCGTAGTGGCGCATGCCCAGCACGCGGCGGCCGGCTTCACGGCAGACCGCGAAGGCTTCCGGCAGCACCTTGTCCAGGGCTTCACCATCGGCGATGCGCTGCTTGAACTCCGGCGTCTTGGCCTGAAGCTGCTCGTCGGAAAGCTTCTCGATCTCCGGCTCCAGCGCATTGATCTTGGCGACGATGCGGTTGAGCTGGCGCAGCTGTCGTTCGTTACGACTGCCAAATACGCGGGTAAGCAGGCTGTTGATCATTGAAGGAACCGGGTTGGATGGACACGACGCCCGGCCTCCCCCTTGGGATCCGTCCGCCGCAAACGAAACAGGGCGCCTGGCGCCCTGTCGATGGCAACACCCATTGTAGCTTGGGACGGGCGGCTGAGGTTTCAACCCCGAGAGGTAGTGCCGGCCGCTGGCCGGTGATCCGCGATGCTGCCGAAGATCATGAGGTTGCCGGCCAGCGGCCGGCACTACCAGATCAACCGCATCGGGTCAGAGCCCTCCCGCGGCGCGGAAGGGATCCGACCCGGGCATCAGCCGCGGCTGATGCGGCCGACCGGCGTGTTGCCGCCGTCGCCGAGGAACTTGCGCGGGTTGACCACGTTGCCGTTCTCCCACACCTCGAAGTGCACGTGGGCGCCGGTCGAACGTCCGGTGGAACCGGCCTTGGCCACTTCCTGACCGGCACGGACCAGGTCACCGGCCTTCACCACCAGGCGCGAATTGTGCGCGTAGCGGGTGACGTAGCCATTACCGTGGTCGACATCGACCACGTTGCCGTAGCCGCCCTTCACGCCGGCGAAGCTGACCACGCCTTCGGCCACGGCCATCACCGGGTCACCGACCTTGGCGTGGAAGTCCATGCCCTTGTGGGTGGCGGCACCGCGGCCGAACGGGTCGGCACGGGTGCCGAAGCCGGAGGTCACGTAGCTGTTGCGGATCGGCATGCGCGACGGCACGGCGTTCTGCTGCAGCTGGTGGTCGAACATCAGCGATTCCATCACCGACAACTGGCGGCCTGAAGCAGCGAAACGCTGCTCCAGCACCTGTAAGTCGGCGTTGACGTCCTTGACCGGGATGTCGCTGGTCGGGCCGCCGGCATCGCCGTCACCGAGGCCAGGGGTCTCGTTGAAGTCGAACTCGCCGTCTTCCAGCTTGCCCATCTGGGTCAGCCGTTCGCCAAGGGCGTTCAGGCGGGTAGCCTGCGCCTGCAGCTCGCCGAGGCGTGCCGCCAGCGCGTTGACCTGGGTCTGCGCATCGCGCTTGACCTTGGCCAGTTCCGCATCCTGGCGCTCGACCTTGGCCTGCAGCCGGGAATCATTCAGCGCGCTGGCGCCAATGCCGCCAGCAAGGCCGATAATGCAGCCTACCCCGAGCACGCTGCCCAGCAGGGCGCGGGGGCGGTCCTCGAAATAGAACCGCAAACGCGCGATCGGCGACGACTTGGCCTGTCCTTCACGCGTTTTGATTACGATCTTTTTGAATGCCATCAGTGAGTTTTCATGTCTGAGCCGAAATCCAGCGTTCGCCCCGCGTCAGTGCCGAAGCCGGCGCTGGATGCGGTGATGGCGGACAAAAGCGGGAACCCGCTGCGGCGTGCCTTGTGGCTCGACGCGCTGGACCGTCAGTTGCGCCCCCAGTTGCCGCCACCTCTGCGCAGCCGTTGCCGGCTGGCCAATGTGGACGGGGAACACCTCGTTTTTCTCGTCGAGTCCCCGGTCTGGCATGCCAAGTTGCGGCTTGCCGAAGCCCAGTTGCTCGACGCGGCCCGTTCCATCGGGCTGAAGGCCACCAGGGTGACCATCAAGACTGCGTCTCCCACTCCCACGCGCTCCCCAGCGCTCGACAACCGGAATGGACCCCACGCAGTTTCAGCCGCCACGCACAAAGGGCTACGCGACGCCTTGGCTTGCCTGCAGGACGTTCCCTCGAAGCCGAAGAAGCGGTCCTGACGACAACGGAGCATCCGGCTCCGCTCCCCGTCGCGCGTGTCACCACGGCGTGAAACATTTCGGGGGCCGGGTCGCATCCTAGCTGCCATCCGGGGGCCTGTCGTTAGATTGTTGTTAAAACTGCGTTAAATTCAGGCTTCCGATCCAACAGGTTCACAAAACCGTGACCTCGAACCGGCCTTGACGCGTGTCAAGCATGCTGAATGCGCCGAACACGCCTGAAACGACAACGCCGCCTTGGAAGGCGGCGTTTTTGTCTTTTAATTCAACAACCTACAGAAATCAGGCGTAGGCCGGAGTGGCATATTCGACCGGATCCGGCGTTGCCGGCGAGTCGAAACTGACCCATTCCCAGGCAGTGGCGTCGGCCATCAGCGCCCGCACCAGCTTGTTGTTGAGGGCGTGACCGGACTTGAAGCCTTCGTAGGCACCCAGCACCTGGCCACCGGCCAGATAGAGGTCGCCGATCGCATCGAGGATCTTGTGGCGCACGAATTCGTCGGCATAGCGCAGGCCGTCTTCGTTGAGCACGCGGAACTCGTCCAGCACGATGGCGTTGTCCATCGAACCGCCCAGGCCCAGGTTGCGCTCGCGCATGTATTCCAGGTCGCGCATGAAGCCGAAGGTGCGCGCGCGGGAGATTTCCTTGGTGTAGGCCAGCGTCGAGAACTCGATTTCCTGGCGCGACTGCTTGGCCGGAATCATCGGGTGGTCGAACTGGATGGTGAAGCCCAGCTTGTAGCCCTCGTACGGGCTGAAGCGGGCCACCTTGTCGCCCTCGGTCACTTCCACGGTCTTCAGCACGCGGATGAAGCGCTTGGGCGCATCCTGTTCCACGATGCCCGCCGACTGCAGCAGGAACACGAACGGGCCGGCCGAACCGTCCATGATCGGCAGCTCGGCCGAGGACAGTTCGACAATGATGTTGTCCACGCCCAGGCCGGCCAGCGCCGACATCAGGTGTTCGACGGTCTGGATCTTGGCGTCGTTGCAGGTCAGGCCGGTGCACAGGGTCACTTCGGTGACCAGCTCGGCCTTGGCCGGCACTTCCACCACCGGGTCCAGGTCCACGCGGCGGAACACGATGCCATGGTTGACCGGTGCCGGGCGCAGGGTCATGTAGACCTTGTCGCCGCTGTGCAGGCCAACGCCGGTGGCGCGGATCGTGTTCTTGAGGGTGCGTTGCTGGATCATGGGGGATGGACCGGAAGTGACACATTAGATTAACACGCACGGTCCCCTACCCCGGCTGAAAGGCAGGCAGGACACACCGGCGCGCCAATGGGACGCACATGAAGCAGGGCGGCCGGGCCCATCCTGGCCCGGCGCCCGCGTTTTCAGGACATGGTGGCGCAACCCGGGGAGGACAACCCCGGGCCGGCCCGCTCAGTCCGCCTGGCGGCGCAGGAACGCCGGGATGTCCAGGTAATCGTTCGGCAGTTCTGCCGCGGCCGGGGTCGAAGAGGACGGCGCCGACGGGGCCGAAGCCGCCGCAGTATCGCTGCTGGCGCGACGCAGGCCCAGGCCCATGCCGCCGACGGCCTTGGACACGGCGTCGCCGCCGTTGTCGAAGTCGCCGAACTCCGGCTGGCCGGTGGTGGCGTTGCGGACCAGCTTGATCGGCGCGCGCTCGCCCGGACGCTGGGCCTTGCTGGCCGACACGCGGTTCAGGCCGGTGGCCACCACGGTCACGCGCACTTCGTCCTGCATGTCCGGGTCGAGCACGGTGCCGACCACCACGGTGGCGTCTTCCGAAGCGAAGCCGTCGATGGTGCGGCCGATCTCGTCGAACTCGGCCATGGTGAAGTCCGCACCGGCGGTGATGTTGACCAGGATGCCGTTGGCACCGGCCAGGTTCACGTCGTCCAGCAGCGGGTTCTGGATGGCCGATTCGGCAGCGGCCTGGGCGCGGTCATCGCCACGGGCGGTGCCGGTACCCATCATCGCCAGGCCCATTTCGGACATGACGGTGCGCACGTCGGCGAAGTCGACGTTGATCAGGCCCGGACGCACGATCAGGTCGGCGATGCCCTGCACGGCGCCCTGCAGCACGTCGTTGGCGGCGCGGAATGCCTGGATCATGGTCGCATTGCGGCCCAGCACGGTGATCAGCTTCTCGTTCGGGATGGTGATCAGCGAGTCGCAGTGCTGGCTCAGTTCCTCGATGCCCTTCAGCGCCACCTGCATGCGGCGACGGCCTTCGAACGGGAACGGCTTGGTGACCACGGCCACGGTCAGGATGCCCATCTCCTTGGCCAGCTGCGCCACCACCGGTGCAGCGCCGGTGCCGGTGCCGCCGCCCATGCCGGCGGTGATGAACACCATGTCCGCGCCCTGCAGGGCGTCCATGATGCGCTCACGGTCTTCCAGCGCGGCCTGGCGGCCGACTTCCGGGTTCGCGCCTGCGCCCAGGCCCTTGGTCACGTTGGTACCCAGCTGCAGCTGCAGCTTGGCACCGCAATTCTTGATGGCCTGCGAGTCGGTGTTGGCGGTGATGAATTCCACGCCGTCCACCGCCGAGTTGACCATGTGCGCCACGGCATTGCCGCCGCCGCCGCCCACGCCAACCACCTTGATCACCGCATTGGGTGCCATCTTTTCGATCAGTTCAAAATGCGCCATGTCCGTGTCCTCGTTGTATCCGCTTGTCGGT
This sequence comes from Stenotrophomonas sp. YJH_SMC_91, assembly GCF_059368495.1. NCBI lineage: Bacteria > Pseudomonadati > Pseudomonadota > Gammaproteobacteria > Lysobacterales > Lysobacteraceae > Stenotrophomonas > Stenotrophomonas sp. YJH_SMC_91. The sequence goes on from NZ_JCAFRT010000003.1 coordinate 141,569, forward strand.
GGCATGGACGGTCGGGCCTCCTGCCTTCGCGTGTCATGTTGCCGTTGCGGCTGTGTGGGTTGTGTATTGCGTTGCTGCGTTGTGATGCGGGTACTGCAGGTGCTGCGCCGGGGTGACCCCGGTGTTACGGGTTCCGCGTCAGAACTCGCCGCGGAACCAGGTCTTGAGTTTCTTGAACATGCTTCCGGCGCGCCCGGTCGGTAGCGACGGCCGCCGCGGGTGCTCGATCTGGCTGCCCATCAGCAGCAGGCCCACGCCGGTGGCATGCACCGGGTTGCCGACCACTTCGCCCAGCCCGGTGACGTGCTGCGGGATGCCCACGCGCACCGGCATCTGCACCATTTCCTCGGCCAGCTCGACCACGCCTTCCATCTTCGAGGCACCACCGGTCAGCACCATGCCGGCGCGCACCAGTTCCTCGAAGCCGGAGCGGCGCAGTTCGGCCTGCACCATCTCGAAGATTTCCTCGTAACGGCCCTGCACCGCCTGCGCCAGCGAATGGCGCGGCATGCGGCGCGGCGGGCGGTCGCCCACCGACGGCACCTGGATGCTTTCCTCGGCGGTGGCCAGCTGGGCCAGGGCGCAGGCGTAGCGCACCTTGATCTGCTCGGCTTCCGGGGTGGGCGTGCGCAGCATGTGCGCGATGTCATTGGTGACGTGGTCGCCGGCGATCGGCAGCGAAGCCGTGTGGCAGATCGCGCCCTGCACGAACACCGCGATGTCGGTGGTGCCGGCGCCCATGTCGACCAGCACCACACCCAGCTCGCGTTCGTCGGCGGTCAGCACCGCAACGCTGGAGGCCAGCGAGGACAGCACCAGGTCATCCACCTGCAGGCCGCAGCGCTGCACGCACTTGCTGATGTTGGCCGCGGCCGACTGTGCGCACACCACCAAGTGCGCATGCACCTCCAGGCGCACGCCGGTCATGCCGACCGGGTTGCGGATGCCTTCCTGCGAATCGTCCAGCACATACTCGCGCGGGATCGCGTGCAGGATCTTCTGGTCGGCCGGAATCGCCACCGCCTTGGCCGCATCGAGCACGCGATCCAGGTCGCCCCAGGTCACTTCCCCGTCGCGGATCGGCACGATGCCCGGCGAGTTCTTGCACTGCACGTGGTTGCCGGAGATCGAGGCGTACACCGAGCGGATCTCGCAGCCGGCCATCAGCTCGGCTTCTTCCACCGCGCGCTGGATCGACTGCACGGTCGATTCGATGTCCACCACCACGCCGCGCTTCAAACCGCGCGACTCGTGCGAGCCGATGCCGATCACTTCGATCGGGTTGCCCGGCGAATACTCGCCCACCAGCGCCACCACCTTGGAGGTGCCGATGTCCAGGCCAACGATCAGCGATTTGTCACCCTTGCGATTCATGTCCTTTCCTGCGTGCTTCTGGCCGGGGTCGCCGGCGCTTTCGCCGGCGTGGCCGGGGTACCCCAGCTCAGCGTGAAACCATTGGTGTAACGGAGGTCGGCGCGCTCGATCGGCGCGTCCTGACGGTTGAGCTGCGGCAGTACCTTGACGAAGCGCTGCATGCGCGAGCGCGCGTCGTCGCGGCCGACCACCACTTCGGTGCCGTTGCTCAGCACCAGCGACCAGCTGCCGCGTGCATCCATCGTCACCCGGCGCACATCGACGCCGGCCGGTGCGAACAATGCACGCGAGTCGCTGTACAGCTTCATCACTTCCTCGGTCTGGCTGTCCGGGCCATCCAGTTCGGGCAGCGCAAGGTCGGCCAGCTTCTTCGGCGTGGGGAACAGCTTGCCCTGCTCGGAAACCAGGCGGTCGTTGCCCCAGCGCGCGAACGGCTTGTGCTCGACCAGGGTTACTTCCAGCACGTCCGGCCACTGCTTGCGTACCCGTGCGCTTTCCACCCACGGCAGCTTTTCCAGTGCGTCCTGGGCATCCTGCAGCTTGACCGCGAAGAACCCGGCGCGCGCATACGGCAGCAGCACCTGCTGCAGCTGTTCGGCCGGTACCCGCTTGAACTCGCCATGCACGCGCAGCTTCGCCAGCGGCCAGCGCTCGGCGCCGACCCAGCCATTGACCACGGCCACCACCGGCAGTGCAACCACCGACAGCGCCAACAGCCAGACGAAGATGCGCAGCACCGCGTTCATGCGTGCGAGGCCTCCAGGGTCTGTTCCAGCACACGCCACACCAGCTCTTCGAAGCTGATGCCGGCCTGGCCTGCGGCCTTGGGCACCAGCGAATGGCTGGTCATGCCCGGCGCGGTGTTCACTTCCAGCAGGAAGAAGCGGCCGCTGCTGCGGTCGCGCATCACGTCCACGCGGCCCCAGCCACGGCAGCCAGCAGCGCGGAACGCGGCCAGCGCGATGCGGCGGATTTCCTCTTCGTCGCCACCGTCCAGGCCCGGGCACAGGTACTGGGTGTCCTCGGCGATGTACTTGGCGTTGTAGTCGTACCACTGGCCCTTGGGCACGATGCGGATCGACGGCAGCGCGACGTCGCCGAGAATGGCCACGGTCAGTTCGTCGCCGACCACCATCTGCTCCATGAGCAGCTGGCCGTCGTAGCGCGCAGCCAGGGCCACGGCCTCATCCAGGCCGGCGTCGTCGGTGACCCGGCTGATGCCCACGCTGGAGCCTTCGTTGGCCGGCTTCACCACCACCGGCAGGCCCAGCTCGGCCGCCAGTGCATGCACGTTCGATGCGTCGACCTTGCGGTATTGCGGGGTCGGCAGGCCCAGCGACAACCACACCTGCTTGGTACGGATCTTGTCCATGCTCAGCGCAGAGCCCAGCACGTCCGAGCCGGTGTACGGCACGCCGAAGGCGTCCATCAGGCCCTGCACGATGCCGTCCTCACCACCACCGTTGTGGCCGTGCAGGATGTTGAACACACGGTCGATGCCGCCGGCAGCCAGCGCCTTGGCCAGCGCCGGAATGCCGTCCACCGCGAACGCATCGACACCGCGCGACTGCAGTGCTTCCAGTACGTTGCGGCCGGAATCCAGCGACACCTCGCGTTCGCTGGAAGTGCCGCCGAGCAGCACGGCGACGCGACCGAATACAGCCGGGTCGCTCACGCGCAGCGGCGGGAAGGTCAGCGCGCTCACGCCTCGCCCTCCCCCTTGAAGCCTTCCACCGCGATGTGGGTAGCCACGGCGCCGATGTCGCCCGCCCCCATCATCAGCAGCAGGTCACCGTCCTGCAGCACGTCCGGCAGCACGCTGGCCAGCTCGGCGGCCTTGCCAACCACCACCGGTTCGCTGCGGCCGCGCGCGCGGATGGCGCGGGCCAGCGCATGCGAGTCGGCACCGGCAATCGGTTCCTCGCCAGCCGGGTAGACCTCGCTCAGCACCAGCGCATCGACGCTGGACAGCACCGCGGCGAACTTGTCGAACTGGTCGCGGGTTCGGCTGTAGCGGTGCGGCTGGAAGGCCACCACCAAGCGCTTGTCGGCCCAGCCACCACGGGCGGCGGCGAACACGGCTTCCAGCTCGCTCGGGTGATGACCGTAGTCATCGATGATGCGCACCTTGGCGCCACTGGCGGTGGTCACTTCGCCCAGATCGTTGAAGCGACGGCCGACACCGGCGAAGCCTTCCAGCGCACGCGCGATGGCGTCCGGGGCCACGCCCAGCTGCCAGCCCACTGCGGCGGCGGCCAGTGCGTTGAGTACGTTGTGCCTGCCCGGCAGTGCCAGTACCACTTCCTGGCTGGTGCCCTGCGGCAGGCGCAGGGTGAAGCGCATGCGCGCCCCTTCCTGCACCACGTTCTCGGCGCGCACGTCGGCCTGCGGGCTCATGCCGTAGCTCATCACGTGGCGCGGGGTCCTGGCGGCCAGCGCAGCCACTTCCGGGTCGTCGATGCACAGCACCGCCAGGCCATAGAACGGCAGGCGCTGCAGGAACTCGGCAAACGCCGCCTGCACGCGGGCAAAGTCGTTGCCGTAGTTCTCCAGATGATCGGCATCGATGTTGGTGATGATCGACATCAGCGGGTTCAGGCGCAGGAAGCTGCCATCGCTTTCGTCAGCCTCGGCCACCAGCCACTGGCCACCGCCCAGCTTGGCGTTGGCGCCGGCGGCCAGCAGCTGGCCACCGATCACGAACGTCGGGTCCAGGCCGCCTTCGCTCAGCACCGCAGCGGTGAGGCTGGTGGTGGTGGTCTTGCCATGGGTACCGGCCACGGCGATGCCGCGACGGAAGCGCATCAGCTCGGCCAGCATGGCCGCACGCGGCATGATCGGAATGCGCTGGCTGCGCGCTTCCATCAGTTCCGGGTTGTCTTCGCGGATGGCGCTGGAGACCACCACGCAGTCGGTGCCCAGCACGTTGGCCGCCGAGTGGCCGCGCATGATGCGCGCACCCAGGCTGGCCAGGCGGCGGGTCGCCACGTTGTCGGCGTTGTCCGAGCCGGACACTTCATAGCCCAGCGTCAGCATCACTTCGGCGATACCGCTCATGCCGGTGCCGCCGATGCCGACGAAATGCACGCGCGGGAACGCGCGCACCAGGTCGTTGGTGTCGTGCAGGCGGCGGATCATGCGCGGCCTCGCGCAGGGCAGGCGCGGTGGCATGCCTTCTTCATACAGCTTCCTCGAGAATGATATCGGCGATGCGCTCGGCGGCATCGACCTTGGCCAGGGCACGCGCGGCTTGCGCCATCTGCATGCGGCGGGCGGGATTTTCGGACAGATCGCGCAGCAGTGCGGCAATGCCGTCGGCCAGCGTTCCGTCCTGCTTCAGCAAAACCGCCGCGCCGCGCTCGACCAGGTACTCCGCATTGCGGGTCTGGTGATCGTCGACGGCAGCGGGGAATGGCACCAGCACACTGCCGACACCGACCGCGCACAGCTCGGCCAGCGTGGACGCGCCGGAGCGGCATACGACCAGATCGGCCCAGGCAAACGCCTCGGCCATGTCGGCGATGAACGGGGTGATCTCCGCCTGCACGCCGGCCTTGGCATACGCCTCGACCGCTTCGGCATGCATCTTCTCGCCGCTCTGGTGGCGCACCTGCACCGGAACCCCGGCACCGAGCGCAGCGATCGCCTGCGGCACGCCGGTATTGAGCGCGCGTGCACCCTGGCTGCCGCCCACCACCAGCACGCGCAGCGGACCCTGGCGGTCGGCGAAGCGCTGTTCCGGCGGTGCGATGGCGGCGATCTCCGCACGCACCGGGTTGCCGACAAACTCCTCGCCCTTGGCGAAGGTGCCCGGGAACCCGGTCAGCAGACGGCGTGCATAGCGCGACAGGATGCGATTGGTCAGGCCCGGTGCGCGGTTCTGCTCATGCACGATCAGCGGCAGGCCATGCAGGCGCGTGGCCATGCCGCCGGGACCGGAGGCGAATCCACCGAAGGCCACCACCGCACGCGGCTGGCGCTTGCGGATGATCATGCCGGCCGCGCGCAGCGCGCGCATCAGCCGCCACGGCGCGCCCAGCAGGGCCAGCTTGCCCTTGCCGCGCAGGCCGGTGATGGCCAGCGTGTCGATCGGAATGTCGTGCTGCGGTACCAGACGGGTTTCCATCGCACCGTCGGCGCCCATCCAGGTGACCGGCACGCCGCGCGCGCGCAGCACGCGGGCCACGGCCAGGCCGGGGAAGATGTGACCGCCGGTACCACCGGCCAGGATCATCACCGGGCGCACGTTGTCGGTGGCTGTGCTCATGACAGCCTCCCGAAGGTCGGTTCGATGCGCGACTGCAGGCGGCTGGTGCCACGCGCAGCGTTCGCTGCAGCGGCAGCCACCGGCTCGGCGCTCATCGGTACGCTGGCGGCCACCGGCGCGGCCGGCTCGTCGCTCGGCTCGGCAGCGGCGTCTTCGGTGCCGCCGATGCGCACGGCCTGGCGGCGCTCGGCGCGCTTGAGTTCATAGGACACGCGCAGCAGCAGGCCCATCGCCACGCAGGTCATCAGCACCGACGAGCCGCCGGAGGAGATCAACGGCAGGGTCAGGCCCTTGGTCGGCAGGATGCCCAGGTTCACGCCGATCGAAACGAAGGTCTGCATGCTGATCCACAGGCCGATGCCGAAGGCGATGTAGCCGGAGAAGTGCCGCTTCATCTCCACGCAGCGCATGCCCAGCCAGAAGGTCCGGCCGACCAGCAGCGCGTACAGGGCCACGATCACGCAGGTGCCCAGGAAGCCGAATTCCTCGGCGGTGACCGAGAAGATGAAGTCGGTATGCGCTTCGGGCAGGTAGTACAGCTTCTGCACCGAGTTGCCCAGGCCGACGCCGGTCCACTCGCCACGGCCCACCGCCATCAGCGCGTTGGACAGCTGGTAGCCGTCGCCCTGCTGGTCGGCCCATGGGTCCAGGAAGGACGTGATGCGGCGCATGCGGTACGGCTCGATGATCGCCAGTGCGCTCATGCCGACCAGGCCGATGATCACCGGCATCGACATGCGCGGCATGTTCACCCCGCCCAGCACCAGCATGCCGGCGGTGATCGCCAGCAGCAGGGTGGACGAGCCGAAGTCCGGCTGCAGCAGCAGCAGCACCACCAGCGCCCCGGCCACGCCCAGCGGCTTGAGCATCGCCGGCCAGGTCGCATTGACCTCGTCGCGGAAACGCACCAGGTAGCTGGACAGCCAGACGATGTAGAGCACTTTCACCGCTTCGACCGTCTGGAACTTGGAGATGCCCAGGTTGATCCAGCGGCGCGCACCGTTGACCGTGCTGCCCAGGCCCGGTGCGAACACCGCCAGCAGCAGCACGAAGCAGCCCAGCAGCAGCATCTGGTTGTACTGCTCGATGGACTTCAGTTCAGTGCGGGCGGCGATGACCGCCAGCACGATACCCACCGCCAGGAAGATCAGGTGGCGGTTGAGGTAGTAGAACGGACTGCTCATCAAGGCGATCGAGCTGGACGCCACCATCACCACGCCCACGCCGGTGAGCGCGATGATCGCGCCCAGCAGCCACTTGTCGTAGCTGCCTTCGATGGCTTCAAGGCGTGTTGCCTGGCGGGACAGGTCGTTCATCTCAGCGCACCTTCAACGTGGCCAGGCCGATCAGCACGAGCACGACGGAGATGATCCAGAAGCGCACGATCACACGCGGCTCGGGCCAGCCCTTCAGTTCGAAATGGTGGTGGATCGGCGCCATGCGGAACACGCGCTTGCCGGTCAGCTTGAACGAGGCCACCTGGATCATCACCGACAGTGTTTCGATGACGAATACGCCGCCCATGATCACCAGCACCAGTTCCTGGCGGGTGATCACCGCGATCGTGCCCAGCACCGCGCCCAGCGCCAGCGCACCGATGTCGCCCATGAACACCATGGCCGGATAGGTGTTGAACCACAGGAAGCCGAGGCCCGCGCCGGCAATGGCCGCACAGATGATGACCAGCTCGCCGGCGCCCGGAATCTGCGGGATCTGCAGGTAGTTGGCGAACACCACGTTGCCCGAGGCATAGGCGAACACACCCAGCGCGCAGGCCACAAGCACGGTCGGCATGATCGCCAGGCCGTCCAGGCCGTCGGTCAGGTTCACCGCGTTGGAGAAGCCGACGATCCAGAAGTAGGCGATGGCCACGAAGCCGATGCCGGCCAGCGGCAACGCCACCGACTTGAACATCGGGATGTAGAAGGTCAGCGCCGCCGGCACGTCGGCCGTGTAGCACAGGAACAGGCCAGCAGCCAGCCCGAAGATCGACTGCAGCAGGTATTTCCAGCGCGACTTCAGGCCGTTCGGGTCGCGGCGGACGATCTTGATCCAGTCGTCATACCAGCCGATGGCGCCGAAGCACAGCATCACCGCCAGCACCAGCCACACGTAGCGGTTGCGCAGGTCGGCCCACATCAGCACCGACAGGGTGATGGTGAGCAGGATCAGCGAACCGCCCATGGTCGGCGTGCCGGCCTTGGAGAAATGGGTCTGCGGACCGTCCTTGCGGATCGGCTGGCCGCCCTTGAACTGGGCAAGCTTGCGGATCATCGCCGGGCCAAGCCACAGCGACAGGAACAGGGCCGTCAGCGCGGCAAGGATGGCGCGGAACGTCTGGTAGTTGAACAGCCCGAACAGGCTCTCCAACTGCTGCAACCATCGAGCCAGTTCATACAACATGCGGGGATTCCTCTCCTTGCGCCAGCAGCGCTTTGACGATCAGGTCCATGGCACTGCCACGGGAACCCTTGACCAGGCAGCGCACACCAGCGTGCAACTCGTCCTGCAGCGCCTGCGACAGCGCACCATGGGTATCGAAATGGCGTCCTCCTTCACCGAAGGCGGCCGCAGCGGCGGCACTGAGCGGACCCAGTGCATACAGCCGCTTCAGGCCGGCGGCGCGTGCACGGATGCCGGCCTGCGCATGCAGGGCCTCGCCGTCCGGACCCAGCTCGCGCATGTCGCCCAGCACCAGCCAGCCCTCTTCCGGCGCGGCGGCCAGGGCGTCGATGGCCGCAGCCAGCGAACCGGGGTTGGCGTTGTAACTGTCGTCCACCAGCACCGCGCCATTGCGCAGCTGATGGGCAATCTGGCGGCCCGGCACCGGCTGCGCTTCGGCCAGGCCGGTCGCGATCAGCGCCAGGTCGACACCGGCGGCCAGCGCCAGGCTGGCGGCGGCCAGCGCATTGCTGACGTTGTGGCGACCGGGCAGGCCGAGCACCACGCGGGCTTCGCCGCTCGGTGCGACCAGGGTGAACTGGCTGCCCTGCGCGCCGGCGCGGATGTCGCGCGCGGTCACCTCGGCGGTATGTTCCAGGCCGTAGCGCAGCACGCGGCAACGCGGCGGGGTGCCGACGAAGTGCTGTTCGAACCAGCGGCCGTAGGCATCGTCCACATTGATCACCGCCACGCCATCGGCCGGCAGCGCGGCATAGATCGCACCCTTGGTCACCGCCACGCCGAGCAGGCTGCCCATGCGTTCCAGGTGCGCCGGGGCAATGTTGTTGACCAGCGCATAGCGCGGGCGGGCGATGTCGGTCAGGTAGGCGATATCGCCCGGCTTGCCGGCGCCCATCTCGTAGACGGCGTAGTCGGCATCTTCCGGCGCATCGATCACTGCCAGCGGCAGGCCGATCTCGTTGTTGCGGTTGCCCGGGTTGGCGTAGACCACCTTGTGGGCCTGCTGTGCCACCTGCTGCAGGATCGACAGCAGCAGGCTCTTCACGCTGGTCTTGCCGTTGCTGCCGGTGATCGCGAACACCTCGGTGCTGCGGTCGCGCTGCATGCCGGTGGCGATCTTCGCCAGTGCCAGTTCGCTGTCGGCCACCAGCACCTGCGGCAGTTCGATCGGCAGCAGGCGCTCGACCAGCAGTGCGCTGGCACCGCGCGCCTGCGCGTCGGCGGCAAAGTCATGGCCGTCGAAACGCTCGCCGCGCAGCGCCACATACAGGCTGCCCGGGCCGAGGCTGCGGGTGTCATTGCTGACCGCATCGATGGCCACGTCGTCGCCGTGGATCTCGCCGCCGGCCCAGTGTGCGATCAGCGAAAGCAGGGTGCGCTTCATGCGGTGCCCTCCCCGGCCTGCGCCTCTAGTACACCGGCCTTGGCCGCCAGTGCAGCGGCGGCCACTTCGGTGTCGTCGAAGTCATGGCGCACGCCATTGACTTCCTGGTACGGCTCGTGGCCCTTGCCAGCGATCAGGATGATGTCACCGGCACCGGCACGCTTCACCGCCAGGCCGATCGCACGCGCGCGGCTGCGCTGCACGGTCACGGCGGAGGCATCGGTGAAGCCGGCCAGGATGTCGGCCACGATCACGTCGCCATCCTCGCCACGCGGGTTGTCGTCGGTGACGATGACCTGGTTGGCCAGACGCTCGGCAATGGCCGCCATCTGCGGGCGTTTGCCGGTATCACGCTCGCCGCCGCAGCCGAACACGCAGAACAGCGTGCCCTGCAGGTGGCCATGCAGGCTGTCCAGCGCCTGTTCCAGCGCGTCCGGGGTGTGTGCGTAGTCGACCACCACGGTCGGCAGGCCGTCTTCGCCGCCCAGGCGGTTCATGCGGCCACGGATCGGCTGCAGCGCCGACAGTACTTCGGCGATGCGCGGCAGCGGCTGGCCCTGCGCGTGCAGGGTGCCGGCCACCGCCAGCAGGTTGTCCACGTTGAAGCGGCCCAGCAGCGGCGACAGCACCGCCGCGCGCTGGCCGTCGATGACCAGTTCGAAGGCAATGCCACGGCCATCCAGCTGCAGCGCCTCGGCGCGCACGCTGGCGTCAGTGGCACCGCGCGAGCTCAGGCCGATCGGCTGCACGCCCGCCGGCAGGCCGGCGAACAGCTGGCGGCCGAACGCGTCGTCCAGATTGATCACCGCGGCCTTCAGGCCCGGACGGTGGAACAGCCGCGCCTTGGCCGCGCCGTAGCTGGCCATGTCGCCGTGGTAGTCCAGATGGTCGCGGGTGAGGTTGGTGAACACCGCCACGTCGTAGTGCACGGCATCCACGCGACCCTGGTCCAGCGCATGCGAGCTGACTTCCATCGCCACCGCGCGCGCACCGGCGTCGCGCAGCTGCGCCAGCAGCGCATGCATCTGCAGCACCAGCGGCGTGGTGAAGCCGGTCGGCTCGACCGCACCATAAAGTCCGGCGCCCAGCGTGCCGATACTGCCACTGGGCGTACCGAGCAGGTGCCAGGCCTGGGCCAGCAGCTGCACGGTGGACGTCTTGCCGTTGGTGCCGGTGACACCGACCATCGCCATCGCCCGCGACGGCGCGCCATGGAACTGGTCGGCCATCGCACCCATGCGTGCGCGCAGGCCCGGCACGGCGATCGCATCGGCCGGTGCCGGCAGTTCGGCAGGCGCCGGCGGTTCAAACAGGATGACGCTGGCACCGGCGGCGCGGGCCTGCTCGACAAAGCCCAGGCCATGCGCGCCGAAACCGGCGATGGCGACGAAGGCATTGCCGGGACGCACGGCGCGGCTGTCCAGCACCAGGCCGGTCAGAACGGGGTCGTGCCCTGCAAGGGCAACGTCCGGAAGCAACTGCGAAAGCAACATCGAAGGACTCATTGCGTGCCTCCCGTAGTGGGCGGCGTCTGGGCGTGCGCGCTCGGCAGCGCAGCATCGAATTCAGCGGCGGCATCCACCGGCAGCGCGGTCTCGGCCGGCGGCGCAGGCAGGATCGAGGCCGAGTGGCCGACCTTGCCGGACTGCTGTGCGGCCAGCCACGACTGCAGGTCGTCCAATGGCACGTCCATCAGGCGCAGGGTGCCTTCCATCACGTTGTGATAGACCGGCGCCGACACCAGGCCGCCGTAGAACTTGCCGGCCTGCGGATCGTTGATGACGATGACGGTGGCGAAGCGCGGGTTGGTGGCGGGCACCACGCCGGCGAACAGCGCGTTGTAATGACCCCGCTCGTAACCACCCGGACCGGCCTTGCGCGCGGTACCGGTCTTGCCGGCCACGCGGTAGCCCAGCACCGCCGCCTGCTTGGCGCCGCCCTGGGTGACCACGGTTTCCATCATCGCCACCACCTGCCTGGCGACGTTTTCGTCGATGATCTGCTGGCCTTCATTGCGCTGGCCCTTGACGAAGGTCGGCGCGATCAGACGACCGCCGTTGGCCAGTGCCGAATAGGCGGTAGCGATCTGCAGCGGCGTCACGTTCAGGCCGTAGCCGTAGGACATCGTGGTCTTGGTGGTACCCGACCAGCGCGCCGGGCGCAGCACCACGCCGCCGGATTCACCGGGGAAACCGCTGTGCGGTACCGAGCCATAACCAAAGCGGCGCACGCCGTCGTAGAACACCTGGTCCGGCATCTTCGCCGCGACCTTGGCCGCACCCACGTTCGAACTGCGGGTGATCACGCCGGTCACGTTCAGCACGCCGTTGTTGCGCGGCACGTCACGGATGGTGAAGCGACCCAGGGTCATGTAGCCCGGATTGGTGTCGATGATGGTGTCCTTGGTCACCGCACCGGCCTGCAGCGCGGTAGCGATGGTCAACGGCTTCATCGTCGAACCCGGCTCGACCAGGTCGGTCACCGCACGGTTGCGGCGCGCATCGGGCAGCGCGCCGGTCAGCGAATTCGGGTTGTAGGTCGGCAGGTTGACCATGGCCAGGATCTCGCCGGTGGTCACGTCCATGATCACCATTGAACCGCCCGCTGCCTTGTTGGCCACCAGCGCGTTGCGCAGTTCCTTGAAGGCCAGGTACTGGATGCGGCGGTCGATGCTGAGGGTCAGGTCCTTGCCCGGTTCAGCGGCACGCAGCAGATCGCTCTCGACGGTCTCGCCCTTGCGGTTGCGGATCACCCGCTTCGCACCGGCCTTGCCGCGCAACCATTCGTCGAACGCCAGCTCCAGGCCTTCCTGGCCGCGGTCGTCGATGTTGGTGAAGCCCAGCACGTGCGCCATCGCTTCACCCTGCGGGTAGAAGCGGCGGAACTCGCGCTGCGCGGCCACGCCCGGAATCTTCAGCGCGACCACCTTCTCTGCCTCGTCCGGATTGATCCGGCGGCGCAGGTACATGAATTCCTTGTCCGACTTCTGCGACAGGCGGCTGCTCAGCTCATCCACCGACATGCCGACCGCCTGGGCCAGCTCCGGGATGCGCTCGGGCGAACGCAGCAGGTCCTGCGGATTGACCCAGATCGAGGCGACCGGCGTGGATACCGCCAGCGGCTCGCCGTTGCGGTCGGTGATCATGCCGCGCGAGGTCTTGATCGGCAGCTCGCGCAGGTAACGGGCCTCGCCCTGGCGCTGGTAGAAGTCGCTGTTGATGATCTGCACGTAGGCCGCGCGGCCGACCAGCGACACCGAGCACAGGCCGAGCGCCAGCGCGACCCAGCGCAGGCGCTGGCGCAGGTTGAAGGCATTGCGCGGGCGGTTGCGGCCGGCCTTGCTCATGGGCGCACCACCACGATGTCGGCGGCCTCGGGGAACTTCATGCCGAGCTTCTCGCGGGCAATGCGGTCCACGCGGTTGGCCTCGGCCAGGGTCGCCTGCTCCAGCTGCAGGCGGCCGAATTCCAGGTTGATGTCATCGCGCTTGCGCTCGGCGCGCGACAGTTCGATGAACGTCTGCCGATGACGGTGACGCACGAACACGACGCCGATCGCCGAGGCCACGGTGGACGCCAGCAGGATGATCAGCAGCAGCCGGCTCATGCGTCGGCCTCCCGCTTCTGCGCCACGCGCAGCACGGCGCTGCGCGCACGCGGGTTGGCGGCCAGTTCCTCGTCGGTAGCCTTGATGGCACCGCCGATCAGGTCCAGCGTCGGCACGAACGCCACCGCCTCAGGCAGGCGGCGGTTGGCCGGCGGCGCCTTGGCCAGGCGGTTCATGTACTGCTTGACGATGCGGTCTTCCAGCGAATGGAAGCTGATCACCGCCAGCCGGCCACCGGGCTTGAGCCGTTCCACGGCCGCATCGAGCCCGGCTTCCAGATCGGCCAGCTCGCGGTTGATGTGGATGCGGATGGCCTGGAAGCTGCGCGTGGCCGGGTGGATCTTGTCTTTCCCACGCGGCATCACCGAGGCGATCAGCTCGGCCAGTTCGGCGGTGCGGGAGAAGGGCTGCTTCTCACGGCGGGCCACGATGGCACGGGCGATGCGGCGGCTCTGGCGTTCTTCGCCATAGGTCCACAGCACGTCGGCAATTTCGCGCTCTTCCACGCGGTTGATCCACTGCGCGGCGCTTTCACCGCTGTCCGGGTCCATGCGCATGTCCAGCGGGCCGTCCTTGCCGAAGCTGAAGCCACGTTCGGCCACGTCCAGCTGCGGCGACGACACGCCCAGGTCGAACAGCACGCCGTCCAGGCCTTCGGCCGTCGCATCCCACTGCAGCAGCTGGGCGAAGCTGCCACGGAAGATGGACACGCGCGGGTCCGGCGCGAAATCGCGCTCGGCAACGGCGATGGCTTCCGGATCCTTGTCCATGACCAGCAGGCGCCCCTCGGGACCGAGCTGGGTGAGCACGCCACGTGCATGACCGCCACGACCGAACGTGCCATCCAGATAACGTCCGTTTTCGATCACCCTCAGGCCTTCAAGGACCTGGGTGTACAGGACCGGCAGGTGCACCGCCGGCGACTGCGACACCGGAAGGTGACCGGTCTGCGCTTCTGGGCGCATCCGGGCACCCCGGCTCACAACTTCAGGTCGAGCAACCCATCACCCAGATCCTCGTCAGACAATGTCTGCTGGATCAGGGCCCGATGCGCCTGCTCGCTCCACAATTCGAACTTGTCGCCCATACCGAGCAATACCGCCTTCTTCTCAATGCCCACCGCACCGCGGTGGCTGGCGGGGATGCTGATGCGACCGTTGCCGTCCAGTTCCAGATGGGCGGCCGAGCCGACCAGCTTCTGCTGCAACAGGCGCACGACGCGCTGGGTGTTGGGCTTGGACATGACGTCGTCGCGGACCCGCTCCCATTCCGACTCTGCATACAGCCACAGGCAGCCGGCTTCGAACGGGTTGTAGGTCAGCACGAGACGGTTGTTGCTGGCGCGCGCGACGAGGTCGCGGTAAGCGGTGGGAACCGCCATGCGCCCTTTATCGTCAACTGTGATGGCCGTCTCGCCCTGGAACACGACGCGTGCACCTATCCTTCGCCCGGTGAAACATTGAACCACGAAAACCCACAAAACACCCGGATTTCCCTCTGATGCCCACCTTAGCAGCGGCCGAAGGGTTGTCAACAACTTTTCAGCAGGGAAATCGCCAGCCGCATCAATGGCTTGCAACAACCTTTAGAGAATTGTTCAAGGCTTATCCACAAGTTGCTGATCCGTCTCAATTTTTGAGATTGAACGGAAGTTCAGGGCTGTGGACAAGGCGTGAAACATCGCCTGCGCATTCATCCGGAACCGGCCGGAAACGCCGCCGGACTGCGCAAACGATGCACAATGAGGCCATGTGCCTGCTCGCTCTTGGCTGGATGCACCACCCGCGCTGGCGGCTGGTGATGACCGGCAACCGTGATGAGTTCCACGCCCGCCCGACCGCGGCGCTGGCCCCCTGGCAGGATGAGACCTCCGTCATCGGAGGGCGCGACCTGCGCTCCGGCGGTGGCTGGGCCGGCGTCGGCGCCGGCGGCCGCATGGCCGTGGTCACCAATGTCCGTGATCCGCTGGCCGCACAGACCGGCCCGTCCCGGGGTGCACTGGTGGCCGACTTCCTGCGCGGCCGCGACCCCGCCGCCGTGCATATCGACCGGCTGGCCACCGTGGCGGGCGCGTATGCGCCCTTCAACCTGCTGCTGGCCGATGGCGACAGCCTGGAGTACCTGGGCAACCACCCCGCCGAGCGCCAGAGCCTGGGCCCGGGTGTGCATGGCATGTCCAACGGCGCGCTGGACGCGCCCTGGCCGAAGACCCGACGGCTGATGGCTGCGCTTTCCGCGTGGCTGCAGGAAGACGGGGTCAGATCCCCTTCCCAAGGGGAAAGGGATCTGACCCCGCTCTGGAACGCCCTCGCCGACGAACACCGCCCGGCCGACAGCGACCTGCCCGACACCGGCATCGGCCTGGAACGCGAGCGCTGGCTGAGCCCGGCCTTCATCCGCGGCGACGATTACGGCACCCGCGCCAGCACCGTGCTGCTGATCGATGCCGATGGCCACGGCGAGATCCACGAGCGCCGCTTCGGCCCACAGGGCGTCGCACTTGGCCAGAGCCAGGTCGATTTCTGACCCTGTACCTGTTTTCTGTGTCTATAAATGTCTGCACACACGCCACACGATGACCCGGCGCGGTCCTGCCGCGCGCCCCACCGATCCACAGGGAGTCATCGATGCGCCGTGTTCTTGTACTTGCCGCCACCCACCTGCTCGCCCTCGGCCTGGGCTTCGGCCTGGGCATCTACCTGCTGCCGATCCTGATCGCCCCCGACGACCCGCCGGTCGCACAGGTGCAGGCCGCCATGGCCGAAGCCCGCTACCACACCACCTTCCGTCGCCACCTCAAGGGCAGCGACGCGGTGCACTGGGCCGAAGGCAAGGTCAGCGTCAGCCCGCGCCAGGTCGCCTTCGACGGCAAGATGGGCCCGGGACCGGATTACAAGGTCTACCTGGTCCGCGACTTCGTCGACAACAAGGCCGATTTCCTGAAGACCAAGGCGCAGGCCCAGCGCATCGGCGAGGTAAAGACCTTCAACCGCTTCCTGGTGGACGTGCCCGAAAGCATCAACGTGGACGACTACACCACCGTAGTGGTGTGGTGCGAACGGTTCGAGCAGTTCATTTCCGCTGGGCAGTACCGCTGATCAAAAAGGGGCCGGCTCCCTTTCCTGCGGAAAGGGAGCCGGCCCCGTAATGCTGGCGCACCGACGCCACGCATGGGCGCCGGTAGATCCCCCACGCATGGCATCAGTAGATCCACGCCATGCGTGGATGGAAGAAAGAGGCGGAGCCGGCCGATAAGCCGGGTTCTGTCGTGGACAGTCATTCCTCTAGGCGTTACGTCACCGCAACGCTCAAGCAACCTACCCGGATCCAACGCGGGCCGCGCCAAAGGATCCCTATTTGGTCTTGCTCCAGGTGGGGTTTGCCGTGCCGGTCTGTTGCCAGACTCGCGGTGCGCTCTTACCGCACCATTTCACCCTTACCGGCCTTCCGAAGAAGACGTAGGCGGTATCTTTCTGTTGCACTTTCCGTCGGCTTGCGCCGCCCAGGCGTTACCTGGCACCTTGCCCTATGGAGCCCGGACTTTCCTCGGCACCCCCGAAGGGATGACGCGACTGTCTGGCCGGCTCCGCCAGCGCATATTCTAGCGCACGCACGTCCTTCCTGCCGTGCCGATCGCGGCGTCCGGTTCATCCATCCACGCATGGCGTGGATCTACCGATGTCGCTGCCCTGGTGGGTGCAGATTCCGATCTGGTGGGTGCGGACCTTGGTCCGCACGATCCATCAACTCCCGTACAACGCCTTGCGCGGTGCACCGGTCAACTCGGCGGCGAGCTTGGCGGCGGTCGACGGCGGCAGGTGCTCGCTCAGCTTCGCGTAGACGCGGCGACCATGCGCCAGCTGCGCTTCCTCGTCGTCACCAGCACCCTGCACCATCACCACGAACTCGCCCTTGCGCTGGTTCTCGTCGGCTTCCACCTTGGCCAGCAGTCCCGCCAGATCACCATCGAGCACGGTCTCGAACAGCTTGGTCAGCTCGCGTGCCAGCACTGCCGGGCGCTCGCCGCCGAAGATCGCCGCCATGTCGGCCAGCGATTCGGCGATGCGGTGCGAGGATTCGTAGAACACCATCGTGCGCACTTCGCCGGCCAGCGCCTGCAGGCGGTCGCGACGGCCACTGGCCTTGGCCGGCAGGAAGCCCTCGAAACTGAAGCGGTCGCTGGGCAGGCCCGCCACGCTCAGCGCGGCAATGGCGGCGCAGGCACCGGGAATCGGGCTGACCTTGATGCCGGCCGCACGGGCAGCACGCACCAGGCGGAAGCCGGGGTCGCTGACCAGCGGGGTGCCCGCATCGCTGACCAGCGCCAGCGATTCGCCCGCCTGCAGGCGCGAGACCAGGCGTTGCGACAGGGCCTCTTCATTGTGTTCGTGCAGGGCCACCAGCGGCTGCTGGATGCCGAAATGGGACAGCAGCTGGCCGCTGCGGCGGGTGTCCTCGGCACAGATGGCCGCCACCGAGCGCAGCACCTCCTGCGCGCGCGGGCTCAGATCGGCCAGGTTGCCGATCGGGGTGGCGACGACGTACAGGGTTGGGACACTCATTTCAGCGGTACTCACGGGGCAAGGGTAGAATCGTAGCGTGTACCCGGCCAAGGCCGCTGCCCTCATCGCATGGACCCGATCATGAACAAGCCCGCCGCACGGATCTCCGCCCTGTCGTTGTCGCTGATGCTGCTGGCCGGCTGTGCCACCACCAGCCTGACCAGCGCGCCCGAATCGCCGGCCCAGAGCCAGGCGCTGGCGCTGATCGAACAGGGCAAACCGCGCGACGCCGCCCTGCAATTGGAAGCGCTGGCCGCAACCCTGAAAGGTGGCGCCCGCAGCAACGCCCTAGCCGATGCCGCCTGGGCCTGGCACCTGGCCGGCGACAGCGCTCGCGCGCGCAGCCTGCTGGGCCAGCTCACCGCCCGCCAGCTGACCGGCGCCAGCCTGCAGCGCTACCAGCTGACCGGCGCCGAGCTGGCACTGGCCGACAAGCAGCCGGCGCAGGCGCTGGCACTGCTGAAGGACAGCGGCGACAACGTACTGCCGGCCCTGCGCACGCGCTGGTACGTGGCACGCGCGAATGCCCTGCAAGGCACCGGCGACAGCTTCGGCGCCGCCGCCGAGCGCGCCCGCGCGCACGCCAGCCTGACCGGCAGCGCCCGCAGCGAAAACCAGGCCGCCATTGCCGGCCTGCTCGGCACGCTCGACGACGCTACCCTGCGCAGCCGTGCCGCCGCCCTGCCGGCCAACGACCCGCTGTACAACTTCGCTGGCCGTGCGCTGATCGCACGCGGCCTGCCGCTGCCGCGCCCGTTCGACCGCGACGGCGCCGCCCAGTTCGATACCAGCAAGCGCCCGCCGGCGATGAGCGACGGTTACCGCCCGCCGGCCAAGCTGGCCGTGCTGCTGCCGCTCAGCGGCCGCCTGGCCACCGCCGCGCAGCCGGTGCGCGATGGCCTGCTCGCCGCCTACTACGGCGAGACCCGCCGCCGCCCGGACATCAACTTCATCGACACCGCCGGTACCCCGGCCGGTGCGCTGGCCGCATATGACAAGGCCGTCGCCTCCGGTGCCGACTTCGTGGTCGGTCCGCTGGGCCGCGACGAAGTGGACGCGGTGTACGGCCGCCAGCAGCTGCAGGTGCCGGTGCTGGCACTGAACCGTGGCAAGGACGCGCCGCCGGCCGGCAGCGCCGGTTTCTCGCTGGCGCCGGAAGACGACGGCATCGTCGCCGCCGAATACCTGCGTGGCCGCGAGCGCGGCAAGGCGCTGGTGATCAACAGCGCCGACGATACCGGTCGCCGTGCCGCCGCCGCCTTCGCCCAGCGCTTCGCCCAGCGCGGCGGCCAGGTGGTGGCCACGGTCGGCGTCAGCGATGCGGTTGGCGATGTCGGTGCGCAGGTGCGCAATGCCGGCCAGGTCGATGCCGTGTTCCTCGCCGTGCGCGCCCCGCAGGCTCGCCTGCTGGCGCCGCAGCTGGCGCTGGCCGGTGCCGGTGGCGCCACCCGCGTCGGCACCTCGCAGCTGACCGTCGGCAGCGGCAAGATGGAAGAAGACGTGGCGCTGGACGGCATCGTCTACCCGAACGAAGCCTGGAACGTGCGCAGCGTGTCGGGCCTGCCGTCGGCCAGCCAGGTCGCCAGCACCCTGCCCAGCGCACGCGGTGCGGCCGGCCGCCTGTTCGCCTTCGGCGCCGATGCCTGGAAGATCACCGCCTACCTGGACAAGCTGTCCAACGAAGGTGGCCTGGACGGTGCCACCGGCACCCTGTTCCTGGACAGCAACGGCAACATCCTGCGCCAGCCGGCCTGGTCCACCTTCAATGGCGGCCGGCCGATGCCGATCGTCGGTGGTCGCTGAGCGCAGCCAACGGGGCTCGGCGGTGGAAGCCGCCGCCGAGCAGCATCTGCAACGGGCCGGACTGCAGCCGCGTGCGCGCAACGTGCGTTATCGTGGCGGTGAGCTGGACCTGGTGATGGACGACGCCGGCACCGTGGTGTTCGTGGAGGTGCGCTACCGCGCGCGATCTGATTTCGGTGGCGGCGCGGCCTCGGTGGATGTGCGCAAGTGTCGGCGCCTGGCACATGCCGCATTGTTGTACCTGCAGGACCATCCCGCGCTGGCCGATGCGCCGTGCCGCTTTGATGTGGTGGAAGCTACGGGCGAGCCGCCGCAGTTGCAGTGGCTGCGCGATGCGTTCCGGTTGGATGATTGCTGATGGCTACCGTTTGCTTTGGTAGAGGCCGACCTTGGTCGGCGCTTCTGTGCCAACCAAGGTTGGCAGCTACCAGAGCGCAGCCTGGCCGGCACGACCATGGTGCGTGACTGATGCCTTCGATCATCACCCATGCCGCTGTGCCTCTGGCGCTGTGGTGCGCCGCGGATCGTGGCCGCATTCCGGCATGGCTGCTGGCCGCCGGTGTGGTCGCCGCGATGCTGCCCGATGCCGATGTACTGGCCTTTGCCCTGCATATTCCCTATGCCGATGCGTTCGGCCATCGCGGTGCCAGCCATTCGTTGTTGTTTGCCGGGGTGTTGGCCGCATTGGCGGCGTTGTGGTCTGCATTGTGCCAACCCAGGTTGGCACCTACCAAGGCGCGGCCAACGGTGGCATCGACCATGCAAGCCACCGTGTTCGTCTTCATCTGCGCGGCCAGCCATCCCCTGCTCGACGCCATGACCTCCGGCGGCCTTGGCGTTGCCCTGGCCTGGCCGTGGAGCGAACAGCGCTTCTTCGCCCCGTGGCGGCCGATCCGCGTTTCACCGTTTGCCCCGCAGTTCTTCAGCGCGCGCGGCATCGCTACCCTGCTCTCTGAACTGCGCTGGGTCTGGCTGCCGCTGGCCGGCGCCGTTGTTGCCTGGAAACTGATCCAACCCGCTCCTGCTGCCCCACGAGATCTGTCATGAGTACTGCCCTGCCCGCCGCATTGATTGCCGAACTGTCTGCCCTGCTGGGCGCGGAGGGCTGGCGCATGGATGACAACGCGCTGGAGGCGAACGCGCAGGACAACTCGTGGCGCCACCAGCGCCCCGCTGCCGTCGCGCTGCCCGCCAGCGTCGAACAGGTGCAGGCACTGGTGCGTGCCTGTCGCGTGCATGGCGTAGCGCTGGTCGCGCGCGGCGCCGGCACCGGCACCACCGGTGCAGCCGTGCCGTTGCCGGGCAGCATCGTGTTGTCGTTCACCCGCATGGACCGCATCGTGGAGATCCGTGCCGGTGATCGCTGCGCCGTGGTGCAGCCCGGCGTGCTCAATGGAACGCTGCAGCAGGCGCTGGCGCCACATGGCCTGTTCTGGGCACCGGACCCATCCAGCGCGGAGATCTGCAGCGTGGGTGGCAACCTGGCCTGCAACGCCGGTGGCCCGCGCGCGGTGAAGTACGGCACCAGCCGCGACAACGTACTCGGTCTGGTCGCCGTCACCGGCACCGGCGAGGTGATCCGCTGCGGTGGTGCCTACACCAAGGACGCCACTGGCTACGACCTCACCCACCTGCTGGTGGGCAGCGAAGGCACACTGGCGCTGATCGTGGAAGCCACCCTCAAGCTCACTCCGCTGCCGGTCAGCCAGGCCGGGCTGCGCGTGTTGTACCGCGATGCGGATGCCGCCGCAGCCGCCGTGTCGCGGTTGATGTCGCAGCCGGTGGTACCCACCCGCCTGGAATTCATGGACGCACGCAGCCTGGAGCTGCTGCGGCTCAATGGCGCCGATGTTCCGGAGGCCGGTGCGATGCTGCTGGTCGAGGCCGATGGTGACCACGACACCCTGCCCTATCTGTTGCAGGCATTGGCCAGCGCCGCCGAAGGCGACGGCATGATCGAGCTGGACGTGGCGATGGAAGGCCGCGCGCGCGACCAGCTGTGGGCGGCGCGCAAGGCGCTGTCGCCGGCACTGCGGACGGTCGCGCCCGGCAAGATCAATGAAGACGTGGTGGTGCCAGTGTCGCGCATTCCGGAACTGGTGGCCGGTGTACAGGCATTGGCGCGCGACTACACGCTGACCATCGTCACCTTCGGTCACGCTGGCAACGGCAACCTGCACGTCAACATTCTTTACCACCCGGACGACGCCGACGAGAACGCACGCGCGCATGCCGCACTGCCGAAGATCTTCGAACTGACGCTGTCACTGGGCGGCACGCTGTCCGGCGAGCATGGCATTGGTTTGGCCAAGCGCGATTTCATGGCCCAGGCGTTCAGCCCGGCCACGCTGGCGACGATGCGCGCGATCAAGGCCGCGCTGGACCCGGACGGCATCCTCAATCCAGGCAAGGTGCTGCCGCTGGCATAGGCCGCGTGCACTCCTTTAGGGCCGAGCCCATGCTCGGCTGCTCGTCGACCCGGTCCCGATCAAGCCCGCGCTGCGCGTGGCAAGCCGAGCGTGGGCTCGGCTCTACAAGGACTTGTCGCTTGCACTATCGATCAGCGTCTGCCGGAAGCTGGGCAGCAGCACGCGGTTGCCATGCCCACTCAGGTGATCATTGTCGAAGAACAGCGGTTCACCCTCTTCCACCGCCGAGCAGGTCTGCGGCCCGCACAGCAACGGTAGCGGGTCCCACACCGTGAGCCATGGATAGCGCGCCGCCAGCTCGGCCAGCAACGCCATCTGCGGCGCGCGCAGCCTTTCCAGATCGGCACGCGGCATGCTCAGGCCACCGGCACAGGCAGGATTGCGGCGGTTGAACCAATCCGAACAACGGTAGGCCCCGGCCTTGAACAACGGCAGCGGTGCATCCACAACCACGTGCACGGCCAGCTCCTGCAAACGCCCAAGAACACGATCAGCCTCGTCACGCGCGGCCTGTGCATGGGCCGGGGTGCGCTCGTCCAACAGCTGTTGATAGATCTGTTGTGCATCCTGGCGCTGCCAATCGAACCCACGCAGCTCCGGCATGCGCAATGCTGCCAGCAGCACGATGTCACCCGGACGCGCCTCACGCTCGATATTCGACAATGCGTTTTCAATGAAGTCCCGACAGTCGGCCGGGCTGGCCCGCAGTAGATTGACGAAGCTGCAACCACCGCGGTCATCCTGGCGCATCTCCATGCCGGTCTGGCGCGCGACCATGCTGGTCATGGTGCGGTAGGCCGCCGCATGCGAATCCCCCACCACGAACAGGCGCCGCCCTTCGAGCGCCGGCGCGCTCACCGGCTCCAGCGACCGCCATGCGGGATAGCGACGCGCCTGCCATGCGTAGCCATCGCGGGTAACGCTGAGCGAGATCTGCTCGTGGTATTCCACCGTAGCCCACGCGCCTGCGCCGCATAGCGCGACCACTGGCAGCCCCATCGCCAGCACCTTGGCCGGTGCCAGCCGCAGCAGCGGCGCCGCACTGCGCAGCGGGCGCTCGATGAAGTGGTAGGACGCGGCCGACACCGCCAGCAGCAGTACCGGATACAGCCACAGCGCAGCACCGTGCAGGCCGCAGGTCCAGCGCAGCAGCACCAGCAGCGGCCAATGCCACAGGTACAGCGAATAGGACAGCCTGCCCAGATACGCCAGCGGCGCGCACCCCAATGCGCGGCCGATGCGCGATGTACCCGGCGCCGACACACTCGCCAGCAGCATCAACGTGCCAGCCACGGTAGCCAGCACGCCCGGAACCGGCATCGCCAGCTGCGGTGCAATCACCACGCCTGCACCCAGCAGCGCCAGACCGGCCACGGCAACCGCATCCCCGTTCTGGCCCGGCGTGCGCGTGCGCATCCACTGGTACAGCAGCGCGCCCGCGGCCAACTCCCAGAACCGTGCGGGCAGCAGATAGAACGCCGCCGCCGGTGCCGTTTGCGCCTGCCAGCCTGCCCACGCCAGCGACAGCAGGGTCAACACCGGCAACAGCCAACGCGACCATGGCCAGCGCTCACGCCCACGCAACCACACGAAGAACAGCAGCGGGAAGACCAGGTAGAACTGCTCCTCCACGCCCAGCGTCCAGGTGTGCAGGAAAGGGTTCAGTTCCACGCCGGGTGAGAAGTAATCGTCCTGCTGACCCGCCAGCACGATGTTGCTGAAGCCGATCAGCGCGGCCCAGCCGGTCTGGTCGAACTGCTCGTTGCGCCACGCGCGGGGAATGAACAGCGCCGACAGCACAAAGGTCGCCATCAGCATCACCAGCAGCGCCGGCAACAAGCGCAGCACGCGGCGCCGGTAGAAATCAAGCAGCATTGCGCCCAGCGACGCATTGGCGCGCGAGGCCAGCGACTGGCTGATCACGAAGCCGGACACCACGAAGAACAGATCCACGCCGGTGAAACCGCCGGGCAACCACGCCGCATTGGTGTGGAAGACCACGACGGCCAGCACCGCCAATGCACGCAGGCCATCGATGGCGGCGTTGTGGGAACGTTCGGGAGGGGACATGCGCGTGGTCAGTAGCGAGCGATCCGGCAGCATCGCCACCGGCTGCACAGTCACTCAATGGACAATCACGACAGATGGGGCCTTCGTTCAGATACAGTCAAGACTTCGATCCTGCCATCTGCTTCTCCGCGCGGTGTACCCCAGTCGACTGACGACCATTCCCCCCCTCGCCGGCACATCGGCAAGGCGAGATAGGTCGTCATTGCCGTACGCGCACGTCATCCGGCATGGAGGTGAAGCATCCATTCGCAATGGCAAGCTCATTGGAACCTGAGTTCTTCCCCATGCAGCGACTGGATGAAGACTACTGGTAGGTTGCTGTGATGGTGATCTCGGTCTGCACCGAGCCCGCGTTGATACCACTGGTGGAGGGCAGGTAGTAGCCCGCACGCAGCGTGTAGCTGGCCGTCGCTCCAGTCACTATGACAGGAATGTCCTTGTCTCCCTTCTTCAGAGGTGTCGATCCGCTCGCGCCTGCCAGCAGCACAATGGAAAGGCCCTTGGCGGGCTCGCTCGTCGCCGTGTTTTTCCACCGCAGGGCATCGCCCTCCGCAGCGGTCCCATCAAAGGAAAGCAGTGCCTTGGTGACGCCGATGCATCCGGTGAAATTCAGATTGCTGGTCTTGAGATTGTTGTTGCCCACATTGAGTGCATCGGCCTTGACGCTGTCGAGCGTGATGGCGGGGGTGGCCAGCGCACAGGTACCCGGCAACACTCGGCCACTGATGGAAAGTGTCTGGCTGCTGGCCGGCGATGCGGCCATCAGCAATGCAAGCATGGCCGGCAGATGACGGTACTGATCGATCATGGAGATTCTCCTGGAGCAAGCGAAGATTGAATGTCAGGACCTGGAATCGCGGTCTCTACCCGCAACCCGGCGTCGCCCATTGGCGTGCACAGCGCCTGGGTCCAGGACAGGCCATAGGCGTCAGGTTTGGCGGGCATGCGGTACAGCAGTCGACAGCGGCTGGGGCCATCGGCATCGACGATCAATGCTCCTTCATCCTGGGCACCGCGCAGATGAATCACGCCCCCCTGCCCAACGGCTCCGCGCGGCGTGCCGTTCTCCTCCTGCACGCGCGCGGCAAACGGCAACGGCTGCCCAAGCGCGTCCGTCGCATCGATGAACAAGGAGCGCTCGCGTCGCACTTCGAACGGAACACGTACGATGCTGCCCGCTGTCGGCGCGATGCGCCGGGAGGTCTGTAGGAGTTCCACTTCCAGCGGCAAACCGGACGGGTCAAGATCAATGCGGTTCCAGCGGTAAGGGCTGATGTGCGGCAGCAGCGCATAACCACGGCGATCAACACGGAGATCAGCGCCGGCTCCGATGCGGGCGCCGTGCGCGCCGGGCGCCTGCACCAGCGCAAATCCCTCTCCCACTGGCTGCCCCAGGGTGATCCCACCACGGTGCAAGGCGATGCTGCCGGCGGCCCCCAGCGTGTGACTGCTGAAATGCCCGGCTCGGGTGAAGCCCGCGCTGAGATGTGCGTAGCGGCCTTGATAATCGGCGAATGCAGTGCTGCTGCGTACCCCGCCCGCCCGCTGCTCTCCAGACAGTGAATAGTTGAGCGCGCGACGCTCTCCCACCGCACCTGTCAGGCTCAGCTGGGCCTGGCCTCCACCGTCAGAGCGACCCACGCGGGTGCTGGTCCGCTGCGTGCTGCCGTGGGATCCCAAGGGCAGACTGACCGTGAGGTCGTAGCGGGTGTCCTGACGACCGTTTCCCTGCCGGAAACGCATGACGGATACGCCGTAGTTGACCTTCCCCGCAACGGTATTGAAGCTCAGCTGCAGATCATTCTGGCGCTGCGTGCTGTCCCAGTACGCGACGTGGCCGCCGTCGAGATGCAGGCTGCTGCGCTCCCCGATCCTCTGTGAGAAGTTCAGCTGGTAGCGCTGGCGCGCACGTCCCACTGGATGCCACTCGTCCGAGCGGGCCGTTGCCAGATCGTGCAGCGTGAGGAAGCCCCGGGTGCTGTAACGATACGCCGCAAGCCCGAAGTTGGTGCCACTTTCTGCCAGGTAGCGCTGATAGTTCACCCGGTAGCTGTTGCCGATCAGGGGCCGCCCGTCCGCCTGGCGGGCGCGCGAATGGGTGACGTCCATGCCCAGCGCGCCGACAGGAGTGTTGACCGCCACCCCCAGCAGGCCGGCACCGTATCCTTCAGCCAGCTGCAATCCCCCGAGAGCTGTCAGTCGATTGTTCAGTCCATGCGCATGGGTGGCCTCGGCGAAGCCCAGCCGCTGCAGGACGTGACGGCCTCTTAGTGCACCGGCGGTCACGCTTGAGCGGGACGTACCCGCGCGCAGCGCCTGTGGCACCGCCGAGAAGCTGACGGTGAACTGCTGCTGCCGGCCATCGGCTTCCATTACGATCACCTGCAGGTCACCACCAAAGTTGGTGGGATACAGATCGTCTATCGCGAACGGCCCTGGAGCGACGTTTACTTCATGGATGACAACACCGTCCTGCTCGATGCGCACCACTGCACTGCTGTCGGCAATGCCACGTACCACCGGTGCATATCCGCGCAGTGAATCAGGCAGCATCCGTTCATCACTGGCGATACGCACCCCCGTGAACGGCACACTGTCAAACAGCTGCCCACTGGTGTTGCCCTCACCCAGCAACAGCTGGCTGTTCCACCCGGGAATGTCACGCTGGGCGTAACTGTTGATGGTGGTACGGCGCACCTGCCCCCGCGCATGGTTGAAGGCGGTGCGATGGCGGAAGCGCCAGCTCCCGATGTTCGCACCCATGCGCAGGCCGAGGTGGCTGCGATCGACGCCTGCACTACGGCCATGGCTGGCGCTGTAGTCCACGAACAGGGCGTTGATGCCTGGATCACGTAGCTCAACCGGCACCAGGCCTCGTGCCGCCCTCGCCTGTGCAGCCTGCGGCACGGAGATCAGCAGCTGCAGCGTGCCGCTGTCGAATGTCACTGTTGCCCCCGCGATCACGGACGGCAGGTCGATACAACCCGTTGCCCGCTCCAGCGCCATTCGATAGGTGGCCTGCAGTTCCAGCTCCCGCAGCAGATCCGCAGACAGGCAGGCACCCGCCCGGTCAGGGTCGTCGCCCGCTACGAAGGTGATGTCGCGTGTCTGCAGGTACTGGCCGTTGACCAGCACATCAACGCGGTAGTCGCCTGCGGGCATGGGGTTGCCGCGCACATAGCGACGCATATCGATGGTTCGCCCACCCACGAGGAAGCCGTCACTGAATTCAAGGCCCGTTTCGGTCTCCGCGTGGGCAGGTAACGCCAGTCCCGACAGAGCGAATGCCATGGCCGATGCAAGCCGTGAAGCACACAGACCTGGACGCGGCGTAGTGGAAGGGATCATGCCCGCATTCCATTCATGCGCGACGCACCTCAGTAGTAATCTGCCAGCAACGTTGCTTCACCACGTATCGATCCGGTGCGCAGCGTCCCGGTCGTGCGCAGGTAGCGCGCACTGAATGGAACCGGCAGGGCACTGCCTGATGCGGCGCCATGGGTCCAGGGGGCTTTCATCCGCACAGGATTCCCTCCACTGAGGATCTGCACTGCCACACCATTGGCGGTACTGCCCGGCGCCGCCTTCAGCGTGTTTGACGTGCTGGCAGGATCGTGAACGTCCACCAGCTCCAGAACCAGTCGGCGCCCGGAGGCGGCACAGCTGACGCGCACATTGAACGACTTCTCGCCCGCGCTGCCGTTGCGCTGCAGGGTTACCGCGTCCACCGGATCCAGGTCGACGTTCTGCGGAGTGACCGCGCAGGTCTGGGCACGAAAGCGGAAACCAAGGTTGAAACGATGGAACCCACCCGTGCCGCCAGACGTCGTGCGCAGGGAGCCCGCAGGCCGGCGGGCCACGTCGTGCATTGGTCCGCCCCGTGAGAACGCGATGACCTGCACGGTGACGTTCTTTCTTGCTCCATTCAGCGAGTACCGGCTCGGAACACCGTCGCGCAGCGGAACGCCACCTTCCTCGACCTCCTCGATCGGGCATTCGGGATCGGATATTTCGCAGCCACCATAGCTGTAGCTGAAGGCCAACAAGGGCGAGGTGGAATCCATTTCGTAGGCGGCAATCGCGCGGCTCCCCCAGGGCACGTCGCGAACGTACTTCATTCCGGTCAGCTGAAGCAGCTCCTCCATCTGCGTTTCACCTGCGTCGCAGACCAGGGTCAGCATTCCAGAATGGAAGCCCAGAGTGATATCGGCACGGTCGGTAAAGGCGACGTCGAAAACGTGATCGAGCTGTGCGTCGCCCCCCGGTGCGCGGCAGGTCGCGCTCGCACTGAAAGCAACCGTCGCTCCCAACAGGGCGAGGCAGCCAGCGTATGCAGGACAGAGCGACATCATTGGCATCTACTGGGGCAAAGGCGGGGACACGCACCGTACGCGCTTGCCGAGCCATCGCCCATGCAGAAAGTTGCAATTGCCGCAATGACGGGCTTTTGCAACATTCTTCATATCGTTGGGGACTACACCCGGACAGACTCCCGCCAACCCACGACATCGCTGTCGTGCAGGATTCCATTGCAGAGAGAACAGTCCATGCCCCTTCAAACGCAACTGCTGTGCGGGGCCTTCCTGGCCCTGACGATTCCCTCCCTGGCCCACGCCGAGCGCCTGGAAATCACCGGATCGCTGGAAACGTCCACCTGTACGGTCGGCACGACCGGTGGCGCGATCACCGTGCCGATGGGCAAGGTTGATCTTGTCTCGGTGAACGCGGCAACACGTGCAGGCCAGAAGAACTTCACCATCAACCTTGACTGCAGCGGCTCCGGTGCCGCGCAGAAGGTTGGCGTCCGCTTCGGTGGTACGCAGCATGACAGCACCGGCAATCTCGCACTGACAGCGGCCTCGACAGCACGCAACGTCGGGGTTGCGCTGTATGACGCGGACGACAATCACCAGCGCATCGGTGATGACCCGACGCGGTGGCTGACGATTGCCGCCGGTGGCAGTGGACAGCTGACGTATAGCGCCTGGTACGCATCGCCCTCACAGAATGCGCAGGCCGGGCAGGCCAACGCATCCGGTGACTTCGTCGTTCTCTACGACTGACTTCCGTGGCAGCCTGGCCGGATGCGCCAGGCTGTCGTCGTCCAGCGAGGCGCCGCATGAAATTCTCATTCCTTTCGGGGCTGTCCGCGTTGCTGGCTGCCCTATTCGCCCTTCCCGGCCAGGCCGCCGTGACACTGCAGGGAACCCGCATCGTGCACGATGCCGCCAAGGGCCGCGATGTCACAGTGAAAGCGAGCAACGTCGGCGAGCAGCCTGCCATGACCCAGGTCTGGATCGACGATGGCGACAGCCACGCACGACCGGAAGATGTACGCACGCCCTTCCGGCTGACGCCGGCCGAACCGCGCCTGCTGCTGTCACAGCATGCCCAGGCATTTCGCATCACCTATGCACCGCGCCCCTCGGATCCGCCGGTGCCCATGGATCGCGAGTCGGTGTTCTACTTCAATCTGTTGGACATACCGCCCAAGCCTTCCGGAACTGCAGACCGCAACCTGCTTCAGTTCGCAGTGCGCACGCGGGTGAAGCTGTTCCATCGCCCGGCAGGGCTGCCGGGCAATGCGCGCGATGCAGCAGCTGCCCTGCTGTGGTCCGGCGATGGCGATGGCCTGCAGGTGCGTAACCCAAGCGCGTACCACGTGTCGCTGAGTTCGTTGACGCTTGCCGACGGCCGCAGCGTCGAGGTGGACATGATCGCGCCGGGAGCACAGGTACGCTATGCACTGCCGGATGGCGCAGTCATCCCAGCGTCAGTGTCATTCACATGGCTGGATGACTACGGCACACCTCGCGATTCGGAAGCCCGCGTTGAGCGGTAGACCCGTGTCGCTGATGCAGAGCCGAGCTTGCGCCCACCTTTCATGTATTGCGTAGAAGCAGCCGAGCATGACTCGGCTCTACAGGATACGAATCGTGTGCAGACCTTTGCCGGTCACGCGAAGTGCTGGTATCCGCCGTCGGCGGCTTCGCCATCCACGTGCACGCCCTGCCCTTCGGCGATGCGGCCGATGCGGGTGAGCGGCACGTCCAGCGATTCGGCCAGATAGTGCAGCGCATCGCGCTGGTCGGCGGCGGCGGTGAAGCACAGCTCGTAGTCGTCGCCACCACGCAATGCGTAATCGCGTGCACCGTCGCGGCCGAGCAGCTCACGCAGCGCGTGCGAGATCGGCAACGAATCGGCATCGACATGCGCGGCCACGTTGCTGCGCGTGGCGATGTGGCCCAGATCGGCCAGCAGGCCGTCGGACACATCCACCGCCGCATGCGCGAAGGCACGCAGGCGCAGGCCCAGGGTCACACGCGGCGTCGGCCGCAGCAGGCGCAGGCGCAGGCTTTCGTAGTCGGCCAGCAGCGTGGCGGTGGCGATGCTCAGCGCACCCTGCTGCCACAGGCGCAGCGCACCGGCGGCATCGCCCAGCGTGCCGCTGACCCAGATGTCATCGCCCACCTGCGCGCGGTCGCGGCGCAGCGCCTGGCCACGCCCGACCTGGCCCATCGCGGTCACCGACAACGACAGCGGGCCACGCGTGGTATCGCCACCAATCAGTGCAATGTCATGCTGGTCGGCGAGGGCGAAGAAGCCATCGGCGAAGGCCTCGATCCAGTCTTCAGAGGCTTCCGGCAGCGACAGCGCCAGCGTGCACCACGCCGGGCGCGCGCCCATCGCGGCGAGGTCCGACAGGTTGACCGCCAGGGTCTTCCAACCAATGTCGAAGGCCGGGGTTTCCGCCGGGAAGTGCACGCCGCTGTTGAGCGTATCGGCGGTGACCACCAGTTGCTCATTGGCACGCGGCTGCAGCAGCGCGGCGTCGTCGCCAATGCCGAGCAGGATGTCGTCGCGCTCGAGGGTGCGGGCGCGGATGCGGTCGATGAGGGCGAATTCGGCCAGGGACATGGGGCGTTCCGGCGGGTTGCATGGATGGGCGGCGGGCGCGGATGCCGACCAGGTGAACCGGCTGGGGGGTAGAGTCGACTGTCAGTCGACTGCTCTCCGGTCCGACACTACGACTGCTGATCGAAAGGCAGTCGACTGACAGTCGACTCTACCGAAGCAGATTCCCGCGCCGTTCAATGAACGATGCGGGACGCAGTGGGTCAGTGACCCGATTCGACCTTGCGCCATTCCACGGCGGCACGATCCAGCACGCCGTTGACGTAGGTGTGGCCGTGCTCGGAACCGAAGCGCTTGGCCGATTCGATGGCTTCGTTGATCACCACGCGGTACGGCACGTCCAGGCGGTAGCGCAGTTCGTAGGCGGCCAGGCGCAGCACTGCGCGCTCGATCGCGTCCACTTCTTCGATGCCACGGTCCAGGTACGGGCCGAGGGCTTCGTCGATGTCGCGGCGGTTGTCGAGCACACCGTGCAGCAGCGCCTCGAAATACGCCAGGTCGGCGATTTCGCGGGCCTGCTCGTGGGCGAACTGGGCGATCAGCGACTGTGCGTTGCCGCCGGAGATCTGCCAGGCGTAGATGGCCTGCACGGCACGACGGCGGGCGCGCGAGCGCAGCACCGGATCGACGCCATCGCGGCGGACGGGTTTACCGGAGGGCTTGCCCTGGGTGTTCTTGTTCATGGCAGCTGCTCCAGAAGATTGACCATTTCCAATGCGGCGAGTGCGACTTCCTCGCCCTTGTTGCCGTGGCTGCCGCCTGCGCGGGCCTCGGCGTCTTCAACGCGTTCCACCGCCAGCACGCCGTTCAGCACCGGCACGCCGAAATCCAGCTGCACGCGCATCAAGCCTTCGGCGCAGCGGTCGGCCACGTGCTCGTAATGACGGGTATCGCCACGGATCACGCAGCCCAGGGTGAGGATGGCGGCGTGTTCGTGGGCGGCGGCCAGGCGCGCGGCCACCAGCGGCAGCTCCCAGGCACCCGGCACGCGGATCACGTCGATGTTGGCTTCGGCGATGCCGTTGCCGGCCAGGCTCTGGCGGGCGCCGGCGACCAGCGTATCGGTGATGCGGGCGTTCCAGCGGCTGGCCAGGATGGCGAAGCGCGCCGATTCGGGAGTGCGAAGATCGCCTTCGTAGTGGCTCATATGCGGCTTGGGGGATTCGATTAAGGGGTAATTCTAGCGTGGATGGGCCCCAGGGCGCCCGTGGGTAGTGCCGGCCGCTGGCCGGCAACCCGGGGAACATGGTTGCCGGCCAGCGGCCGGCACTACCGATCCCACGTGCGGTGGAGCTTACGGGGTCACCGTCTCCACCACTTCCAGACCATAGCCGGCCAGGCCGATCTGGCGGCGCGGGGTGCCCAGCACGCGCAGCTTGCCCAGGCCCAGGTCGGACAGGATCTGCGCGCCGGCACCGTTGCGGCGCCACTGGCTCACGTCCTTGTCCTTGCCCGGTACCACCGGTGCCGGCTGCTGGCGCAGGCGGGCCAGCAGGGCTTCACCGTCGCGCGGGGCCTGCAGCACCACCATCACGCCGGCGCCTTCGGCATCGATCGCGCGCAGGGCATCGGTGGCAGCCACGCCGAAGTCGTCACGGCGCCAGTGCAGCAGGTCGGCCAGCGGGTTTTCCACCTGCACACGCACCAGGGTCGGTGTTTCCGCATCCGGCGTGCCACGAACCAGCGCGAAATGCAGGTCGTGGGCGATGCGGTCGCGGTAGGTCACCAGCTTGAACGGGCCGAACTCGGTGTCGATCTCGCGCTCGTCCACGCGTTCAACGGTCTTTTCGGTGGCCAGGCGGTAGGCGATCAGGTCGGCGATGGAGCCCATCTTCAGGCCGTGCTCGCGGGCGAACACTTCCAGCTCCGGGCGGCGCGCCATGCTGCCATCCGGGTTCAGGATCTCCACCAGCACGCCGGCCGGTTCCAGCCCGGCCAGCATGGCCATGTCCACGGCGGCTTCGGTGTGGCCGGCGCGGGTCAGCACGCCGCCCGGCTGGGCAATCAGCGGGAAGATGTGGCCCGGCTGGTG
The DNA here is from genome assembly GCF_059368495.1 of Stenotrophomonas sp. YJH_SMC_91. Lineage (NCBI taxonomy): Bacteria > Pseudomonadati > Pseudomonadota > Gammaproteobacteria > Lysobacterales > Lysobacteraceae > Stenotrophomonas > Stenotrophomonas sp. YJH_SMC_91. The sequence continues at coordinate 174,414 of NZ_JCAFRT010000003.1, forward strand.
CAGGTCCGACGGCTTGGCGTTGGGCTTCACCGCGGTACGGATGGTATGGGCGCGGTCGTGTGCCGAAATGCCGGTGGTGACGCCCTCGGCGGCCTCGATGCTGACCGTGAAGTTGGTCTGGAACTGCGCGGTATTGGCCTGCACCATCGGCGCCAGGCCCAGATCGGCGGCGCGGGTACGGTTCAGCGGCAGGCACACCAGGCCACGCCCGTGGGTGACCATGAAGTTGATGTCGCTGGCCTTGACCAGCTCGGCGGCCATGATCAGGTCGCCTTCGTTCTCGCGGTCCTCGTCATCGACGATGACCACCATGCGGCCCAGGCGGATGTCTTCCAGGATTTCCGGAATAGGGGCGAAATTCATGCTGCATCTCCTTGCGGGTGCTGACCGTTGGCCGGCACGCTGATCAGGCGCTCGACATAGCGGGCGACCAGATCGATTTCAAGATTGACCGCGCTGCCCACGCCAGCGGCGGAGAACGCGGTGTTGGCCACGGTGTGCGGGATGAGGGCGACTTCGAAGCCTTCATCGTCCACTTCGTTGACGGTCAGGCTGACCCCATCCACGCAGATCGAGCCCTTCTTGGCGATGTAGCGGCGCAGCGAGGCCGGCGCGGCGAAGCGCCAGCGCTGGGCACGCGCGTCTTCGTGGATGGACAGCACCTGGCCGAGACCATCGACGTGGCCGCTGACCAGATGGCCGCCGAGACGATCGGTCGGGCGCATGGCGCGTTCGAGGTTGATGACCGCACCCTCGCCGAGCTGGCCCAGCGTGGTCAGGCCCAGGGTCTCGGTGGAGGCATCGGCCTGGAAGCTGCTGGCGTCGAATGCGATGACGGTGAGGCAGACACCGTTGATGGCGATGCTCTCGCCCATCTGCACGTTGTCGAACGGCAGATTCCCGACATTGAAGGTGAAGCGGACATCGCCGCCGATGGGTTCGCGAGCGGCCAGACGGCCGACGCCTTCGATGATTCCAGTAAACAAGAAACGTTCTCCGCAGGATGTGAGCGAAAAACGCCGCAAGGCAAACAGGCGCACGCAGGGCATTCGCCCTGTGGCACCGTCTTCTTTCATCCGGACTATGACCGTCGGCTCCGGCATTGGACCGGATCTGCTGACCCCCGGCCGTGGGCCGGGGCGCTCGCGGGCTCGTGCTTGCGCACCTACCGCCGGTGGGGAATTGCACCCCGCCCTGAAGACGTTTGTGTACCGGCGAACCGGCCTGGCCAGTGTACCAGCCCGGGCTGAACGGGGTCGGATGCCACAGCTGTGACGGCCGTCGCTCGCAATTTGTAAAACTTTCATTAAAATCCTGCCCTGGACGACATGATGTCGCCACGGGCAGCCGCAAGGGCAGGCCCGCCAATGGACTGAAATTCACAGGAATTCCCATGCGCAAGATCCTGATCGTGGCCGCCCTGCTGGCCGCCGCCCCGTTCACTGCGTCGGCCGACGCCCTGAGCTACACCTACGTTGAAGGTGGCTGGACGCAGGTCAAGGTTGACGACAACGCACTGGACGACCCGAAGGTCGACGGCGGCTACCTGCGTGGTTCGGTCGCGCTGGCCGAACAGGTCTACGTGTTCGGCGGCTGGTCGCGTACCAGCAAGACCCGCCATTACGGCGAAGATTCGCTGAAGCTGGAACTCAACCAGCCGGAGCTGGGCATTGGTTACCACATGCCGTGGTCCGATCGCGTGGACTTCACCGCCGATGCCGCCTGGGTGCGTCAGAACGCCGAATCGACCCTGCGCTATGACGGCGTGCGTTACCACGGCAAGGACCACACCAACCTGGGCCGCGTCACCATGGGTATCCGCGGCAAGCCGTCGCGCATGACCGAAGCCTGGGCCAAGGCCGGCTACATGGATGGCGGCAACAACTTCAAGGGCACCTGGGTTGGCACGGTCGGCGGCCAAATCAACTTCACCAGGACCTGGGGTCTGGTGGGCGAGATCTCCGGCTACCGCGACGTCACCCAGTACTCGGTTGGCGTGCGCGCCAGCTTCTGATCCAACGATCGCTTCTCGTCGAGCGATCGAACGGGCCCCGCAAGGGGCCCGTTTTTTTGGCCGGTGTGCAGCCACCATGTGACCGCTGGTCGCCATCGAAAGTACTGCTGGATGCGCTAGGCTTGCGCGCCTCTGGAAAAGGAAAACACCGTCATGAAGACCTTCACCCGTACCCTGCTGGCCAGCGCCCTGCTGTGCGCCCCGCTGATGGCCGGCGCCGCATCGGCCCAGCTGACCCCCGAGCAGGCCTTCGACCTGTACGCGCGCACCCTGCTGGAAGACGACGCGGCTGCTACCCGCACGCTCAACGATGCGCTGAAACCCGCCTTTGAAGGCCAGGACGCGGTGACCCCGACCCCGGGCGCACTGGCCAAGGCCCTGGCCGAACCGTGGCAGACCGTGCTGGCCAGCGCCGGTGACAAGACCGGCGCTGCGGCCACTGAAGCGCTGTACGCCAAGGCCCTGCGCGATTCAAAGTGCCGCGCGACCAAGAGCGTGGTCGAAGACAACGAATACGTTGAAGACCAGAAGCTGGCGCGCATCAGCTTCAGCTGCCAGGTGCCCGACCTGGGCAAGGTGCGCCCGCTGTTCGCCGCCAGCCTGGCCGCCGATGCCAGCCCGGCCTCGCGCAAGCAGTTCACCGATGCCTATACCCAGGCACTGCAGAGTGGCGCGCGCGTGCCGGTCAGCGGCACCTTCACCCTGTACCCGGCCAAGGACAATGGCTACTGGTACAGCGGCAACTTCGATGATCTGGTAGGCACCGTGGCCGGTGCACTGGCACCGTTCGAAGACTGGATGCAGGACGTGCAGGCCGCCAGCGCACCGAAGGTGACCGGCGTACCGGGCTGCGACCTGCTGCTGCAGCAGCACAGCGCCTGCGTGGCGAAGATCGCGCCGGACCAGATCAGCGGCGTGGATGCGATGGCCGAGGAACTGAAAACAAAGGCGCAGGTGCAGTCGGCCGAAGCGATGACGCAGGAGTGCAAGGCACTGCGCCCGATCGCCGAGATGATGTGGACCGACGAGTGCAGGTGAGGGCGCAGGGGCCGAACGCAGCCGCATTGGCGATATCCGGCTCGACCCCGGCCGCAGGTTCGGACGAGTTGCATGGACAGGCCTGGGGGCGGGGGGCATTCTCCCCCGCCCCGTCCCGATGGAATCACCGTGCACCGCCCTCTTCTCTGCCTGCTTGCCCTGGGCATGCACCTGCCTTTGGCAACTGCCCGCGACAGAACCCCGGAAGACGTCGTTTCCCAGCATCTGCAGGCCATGCATGAACGCAACGACTTCGCACTGCAGATGCTTGTCCAGAAGCAGCAGGCCGACCGGACCGGTGCAACCAGTGATCTCTTCAATGCTCCGCCCATGGCGGAGTTGCTGGCGACCTGGACGAGGAACATCGAGCGCCATGTCGATCCGATCGACGGCGTGGATTCGCCACATCTTGTCTGGGCGCTGCAGGTTCTGGCCAACAGCCGATGCAAGCCCTACCGAAGCGAGGCATGGCACAGTCTGACCGAAGGCATGCAGGTTGCCGACGTGCACTTCAGCTGCCGCGTGGGCGATGTCGAGCGTCTTCGGTACCTGTCCGAGGCTACGGTCTTCGATGGCGGTGAGCAGAGCGAGCAGCGCTTCTGGAGAGCCTATATCGAGACGTTGCGCGACGGCCCCTTCCACGAGATCGTTGGCACCACGCGCGTGGTATCGACCACTCGCGAACCCGCCTGGCACAGCGAGAAGTCGAGGCATCCGAATGAAGACTTCCCCTCCGGCCGCGTCGAACATGACATATACGTGGTTCTGACCGAAGCACTGATCGCACAGCCGCGCCACCTGGACCGCGCGGGCACGCGTGACGCCATCGCACAGATGACAGGCATCGTCGAGTGTGACGACCTGCTGCAACAGCATCGCCGCTGCATGGCACGCATTGCGCCGCAGGAACTGAAGGGGGTGAGTGACCTGGCCACTACCCTGAGCAAGCGGCGACAGCAGATTCCCGAGGCGGAGCTGCTGCAGCAATGCATGGCCTTGCGGCCCGCAATGCAGGCACTCTGGACGCATGAGTGCCACTAGGCCGCGAACAGCCGAACGCACTTTCAGAACCGTTGCATGGCCCATTGCGGTGTGCATGGTCAATGCTGTTGCTCTCTTCCACCGGGGCAACCGCATGAAACATCGTACAGGGTCGACCACGGTCATGCTGCTGGCGCTGATGGTGTGTGGACAGGCCGAAGCGCACAGGCCCAAGACCTTCATCATCCGCCCATCGGTTGCCTTCGAGTCGAACCAGCTACGCGACAGGGACATCGATGCACAGCTGAGCGAAGACGACGACTGCCGTGCATTCCTGATATACCACGATGAATGTGCGCCGACGGTATTGCCGGACGAGTACGACGACGGCATCAGCCGGCGCAGGCTGCGGTCGAAGTCAACGCAACTGACGGGGGAAGCGCTCGGTGCCTACTGCCGGGACCTGCACATGCTGTGGAAGCAGCAATGGGCAGAGCAGTGCCCCGCCGACGAGGACGAGGGCACCTGACGACACAGGAGATGCCGTCATTCCCTCACGGGCGCAACAACAGTCTGATGTCCTCGCCCACCTGGCGCTGGTCAACCACACGCAGGCGGCGCTGCTGGTCCATTGCATCGATGCCGAGGCCGGCCAGCAGCGGGCGTCCGTTATCGCCCAGCAACGTGGGGGCCTGGTACAGCAGCAGCTCGTCCACCCAGCCGCCGCGCAGCAGCGCACCGGCCAGCGTCGCGCCGGCTTCTGTATGCACTTCGTTGATGCCGCGCTCGGCCAGCAGCGCCAGCACCGCGCCCAGGTCCAGCCGCCCTTCAACGCAGGGCACGCTGGCGAATTCGGCGTCGGCCGCATCCGGTGCACTCACCGCTGCATCGTGCAGGTACAGCGTCGGTGCCCCACCCTCGCGCACACGGCTGCACTCCAGTGAGCGCAGGCGCGAATCCAGCACCACGCGCAGTGGCGGCATCACCTCGGTATCGGCCAGGCGCGCGGTCAGCATCGGGTCGTCGGCCAGCACGGTATCGGCGCCGGTCAGGATCGCACCTGCGCGCGCGCGCCAGTGCTGCACGTCTTCGCGCGCGGCCGGGCCGGTGATCCACTTGGAGCTGCCATCGGCCATCGCGGTGCGACCGTCGACGCTGGCCGCCAGCTTCACCCGCAGCCACGGCCGGTTGCGCTCCACGCGCGATAGGAAGCCCTTGTTGAGCTCACGCGCCTGCGTCGCCATCAGTCCTTCGGCAACCTCGATGCCGGCATTGCGCAGCAGATCGAAGCCACCACCATCGACCTTCGGGAACGGATCGCGCATCGCGGCAACGACGCGCGACACGCCCGCTTCGATCAAGGCCAGCGCGCACGGCGGTGTGCGCCCGTAGTGCGCACAAGGCTCCAGGGTGACGTAGGCGGTGGCACCACGCGCCTCGCTTCCGGCCTCGCGCAGGGCGAACACTTCAGCATGCGGACCGCCGGCGCGCTGATGCCAGCCCTGCCCGACCACGCGTTCGCCGTGGGCGATGACGCAACCGACCATTGGGTTGGGGCGGGTGGTATAGGCAGCACGCTCGGCCAGGCGCAGTGCGTTGGCCATGTGCAGGTGGTCGAGGACGGAGAACGGGATGCTCATGCCACCATGGTACCGCCGCTGGCGTAGATCCATGCCATCAGTGCCAACCAAGGTTGGCCCCCACCAGAGCAACGGCCATTGTGCCAACCAAGGTTGGCACCCACCAAGGCAGAAGCGGTCAGCCCTTCTTCTTCTTGGTCAGGGCAATCACGTCGCCCAGCAGCTGCAGCTGTTCGGTACTGGACGGCAGGTCACGTTCCAGCTTCTCGATCTCCTCGCGGAAATCGGCAACGTCCTCGAAGCTGCGATAGACCGAAGCAAACCGCACATAGCCGACATGATCGAGCTTGCGCAGTTCGTTCATGACGAACTCGCCGACCTTGATCGAAGGCACTTCACGCTCGCCGCTGATGCGCAGCTGGTGAACCACCGCCCGCACCGCCGCTTCGATCTTGTCTTCGGCCACCGCACGCTTCTGCAGTGCGCGGTCGAAACCAGCGCGGACCTTGCGCTGGTCGAAGGCTTCGCGGGTGCCATCGCTCTTGATGATCGCCGGCAGCTTCAGTTCAACCGTTTCCATGGTGCTGAAGCGCTCGCCGCAGGCTTCGCATTCACGCCGACGGCGGATCGTCGCGCCGTCTTCGGAGACGCGCGAGTCGATGACCCGGGTATCGGCATGTTGGCAGAAGGGGCAATGCATGGAACGCCTGGCTCAGGGGGCAACCTAGATGCCACGGTCATGGCAGCGTCGCAAAGGTACCTGAGAAAGGGTCCAGCAGCAAATGCTGCCTGCGCGAAAGCCGGAATGGGCGCCTGATGCGCTCTTGGGCCGCCACTCAGCCGGCCGGGCCGGACGCCGGAGTATTCCCGCCCCAGCGCAACCACAACAGGTGCGCGGCCAGCACCAGCAGCAGTGGGCCAAACCCGAGAAAGCCCAAGGTCGAGATCTCCCCTTCCTTGAAGGTGAAATACAGCGTGGCGGCGACGACACCCAGCGCGGCCAGTATTCCCAGCACCAGGCCAATCCATGCGACCACCGGCGCCTGATGCAGGCCTGCGCGACCACGCCACAGGAAGAGGCCGCTCAGCCACATCCAGGACAGCAGGCCGAGCACTCCGGCCGATGACCAGAGCAGCAACAGCGAGTGCTCATCGCCAGTCAGATACTTGCCATCCAGCACGACCATCAACCCCAATACTGCCCCGGTGCCTCCTGCCGCCGCGGTGGGCAGGCCCACCAGCAGGCCTGCTATCCCCATCCATCGTTTGTGCTGCTGCTCATCCATGCGTTCCATTCCCTTTGATTGGCCGCGTCAGGCGCGGCGCTTGAGCCACACCAGCATGGCGGCCGGTACCAGCATCGACGGCCCCAGCAGCAGTAGTTCCAACGCGGCGCCCCCCTGCTGGAAGCCGAACCATGCGGTCATCCAGAGAACCGGCAGCGCTGCCAGCCCACCGGCCAGCAGCAGCCACCACCAGATCGCGCGCACCTGCAGGCCGGCCCGGCCCTGCAGCAGGTAGCCGGCGCTGAGCCACAGCCAGGCCAGGCAACCCGCCACGCCGGCCAGGCCCCACAGCAGTGGCACCAGATCGGGGGAGCGGTTGCCGCCGAAGGATTGCACGCCAACAACCAGGAACATCACCGCGACCGCGCCGCCCATCGCCAGGCCGGGCAGGCCGAGCAGTACCGCCAACGCGGCATACAGGTACTTGAGGCGGCGCTCATCCATGCGCGGTTACTCCGATGCCCGCGCTCGTACGGGCGGCACATCCACGGTATCGGCACGCGCACGCAGCAACATCAGCATGCCGGTGGGCACCAGCAGCGACGGCCCTGCGAAGAGACCGCTCACCACCGCCGGGCCCAACCCGGAGAAGGTATATATCGCCAATCCCAGCAACGGCAGGCCCGCCAGCACGCCCATGCCCAGCAACCACCACCAGCGTGGCGAGGCCGTGCGCAGGCCCTGCAGTCCATCACGCAACCAGATGACGCTGAGCGCGACCCAGGCCACCAGGCCGGCAAGCGCGGCCGTTCCCCAGACGCACATGACGGCAGCGAACCACAGCTTGTCAGCATCCAGCGAGACCAGGCCGATCACCCCCATGACCAGGGCGATGCAGGCACCGACGCCGCCCGCGAAAAGGCTGGGCAGGCCGAACAGCGCGGCCAGCACCACGTACAGATACTTGAGGCGGCGCTCATCCATGCGCGGTTGCTCCAATACCGGGGTCAGAGCCCTTCCCTGCGGGAAGGGATCCGACCCCTGTTTCGATCAGCCGTAGACCGGGTACTTGCGGCACTGCGCGCTGACGGCATCGCGCACGCGGGCAATGACGGCGTCATCGTTCGGCGCGTCGAGCACGTCGGCGATCCAGTTGGCCAGGTCCACGCAGTCCTGTTCGACGTAGCCACGGGTGGTCACCGCCGGGGTGCCCAGGCGCAGGCCCGAGGTCACGAACGGCGAACGCGGGTCGTTCGGCACCGAGTTCTTGTTGACGGTGATGTGGGCCTTGCCCAGCGCCGCTTCCGCGTCCTTGCCGGACACGTCCTTGCCGATCATGTCGACCAGCATCAGGTGGTTCTGGGTGCCGCCGGAGACGATCTTGTAGCCACGCTCGATCAGCGTATTGGCCATCGCCTGGGCGTTCTTCACCACCTGCTGCTGGTAGGCCTTGAAGCCCGGTTCCAGCGCTTCCTTGAAGGCCACGGCCTTGCCGGCGATGACGTGCATCAGCGGACCGCCCTGGATGCCCGGGAACACGATCGACTGCAGCTTCTTGACCAGGTCTTCGTCGGCGCCCTTGGCGACGATGATGCCGCCACGCGGGCCGCGCAGGGTCTTGTGGGTGGTGGAGGTGACCACGTGGGCGTGTTCCAGCGGGCTCGGGTAGACGCCTGCAGCCACCAGACCGGCAACGTGGGCCATGTCGACGAACAGGTAGGCACCGACCTTGTCGGCGATGGCGCGGAAGCGCGCCCAGTCGATCACCTGCGAGTAGGCCGAGAAGCCGGCCACGACCATCTTCGGCTTGTGCTCCAGGGCCAGGCGCTCGACTTCGTCGTAATCGATCAGGCCCTGATCGTTCACGCCGTACTGCACGGCGTTGAACAGCTTGCCCGAGGCGTTCACCTTCGCGCCGTGGGTGAGGTGGCCGCCGTGGGCCAGGCTCATGCCGAGGATGGTGTCACCCGGCTGCAGCAGAGCGAAGTACACGGCCTGGTTGGCCTGCGAACCGCTGTGCGGCTGCACGTTCGCGTAGTCGGCACCGAACAGCTGCTTGAGGCGGTCGATCGCCAGCTGCTCGGCGATGTCCACGTATTCGCAGCCGCCGTAGTAGCGCTTGCCCGGGTAGCCTTCGGCGTACTTGTTGGTCAGCTGGCTGCCCTGGGCTTCCATCACCGCCGGGCTAGTGTAGTTCTCGCTGGCGATCAGCTCGACGTGGTCTTCCTGGCGCTGGGTTTCAGCGGCGATGGCCTTGGCCAGTTCGGGATCGTAGGATTCGATGCGGACGTCACGCGGGAACATCGGGTACTCCAGCAGGCAGGGAAAAGGGGTACGGCTCAGCCCTCGATTGTAGCCCCGCACTGGCCCGCTGGGGCCGAAACAGACGGGGCCGGCATCCCCGAAGGAATCCGGCCCCGTATGGTTTCGATTGATGTCGTGGGGTCAGAGCCCTTTCCGTTGGAAAGGGATCCGACCCCAGCCGCGCCCCTCAGCGGCTGCTGAGTACGTACTGGGCGATCACACCGGTCGCGATGGCGACCAGCAGCATGTTGCCGCGATCATCGCGGATCCACTGGTGCCCGTAGGGCGGGCGACGCAGGTTGTAGCGCGGGTAGTCGTTCACCACGTAGATCGGGCCGCGGTAGTAGTCGCGATAGCGGTGGCCGACCTTCCAGCCATAGCCCGGGCCGTAGGCCGGACGATAGACCACGCGCGGCGGTGCCGGCCGGTAGTAGCGGTCATGGTCGCGATGCCAGTCGCGGCGGTCGCGTTCCCAGTCGCGACGGGCCTCGCGGCGGTCGCGCTCCCAGTCGCGGCGGTCCTGGCGCCACTCACGGCGATCCTCGCGCCACTCGCGGCGATCGTGGTCGCGGCGATGGTCGTTGTCGGCGAATGCCGGGGCCACGGCGCCCAGTGCCAACACAGAGGCCACGGCACTGGCCATTACTCGATTGATGCGCATGTCAGACCTCTGCTTGGTGGGTGGTGAGCCCATATTGCGCAACCGATCTGAACCGTTTCCGGCTGGAAACGCTTCCCGCTGCAGGACTGTGACCGAGTATTCAGGCGATAGCCAGCCCGGCGGCGCCTCCCGGGAGCGGCCCGGAACCGGTTCCGGCTATAATTGGCGGTATTCCATTTCAGTCTGTGCCCGCTGCCGCAACGGGATCTACCCGTGACGGGTCGGGCGCAGGGCCGCGCCTACGGAGACCGCATGTCCTCGCAATACATCTACACCATGAACCGCGTGTCCAAGGTGGTCCCGCCCAAGCGGCAGATCATCAAGGACATCTCGCTGTCCTTCTTCCCGGGCGCGAAGATCGGCCTGCTGGGCCTGAACGGCGCCGGCAAGTCCACCGTGCTGAAGATCATGGCCGGCGTGGACACCGATTTCGAGGGCGAGGCCCGCCCGCAGCCGGGCATCAAGGTCGGTTACCTGGCGCAGGAACCGGAACTGGACCCGACCAAGACCGTGCGTGAAGCGGTCGAGGAAGGCGTGGGCGAAGTGCTGCAGGCCCAGGCCGCGCTGGAAGCGGTGTACGCCGCCTACGCCGAGGAAGGCGCCGACTTCGACGCGCTGGCCAAGGAACAGGAGCGCCTGGAGGCGATCCTGGCCGCTGGCGACGCACACACGCTGGAAAACCAGCTGGACGTGGCCGCCGACGCGCTGCGCCTGCCGCCGTGGGATGCCATCGTCGGCAAGCTGTCAGGTGGTGAAAAGCGCCGCGTGGCCCTGTGCCGCCTGCTGCTGCAGAAGCCGGACATGCTGCTGCTCGACGAACCGACCAACCACCTCGACGCCGAGTCGGTGGAATGGCTGGAACAATTCCTGGCGCGCTACACCGGCACCGTGGTGGCCGTCACCCACGATCGCTACTTCCTGGACAACGCCGCCGAGTGGATCCTGGAACTGGACCGCGGCCGCGGCATTCCGTGGAAGGGCAACTACACCGACTGGCTGACCCAGAAGGACGAGCGCCTGAAGCAGGAAGACAACCAGGAAAAGGCCCGCCAGAAGGCGATCCAGAAGGAACTGGAGTGGTCGCGCCAGAACGCCAAGGGCGGCCGCACCAAGGGCAAGGCCCGTCTGGCCCGCCTGGAAGAGCTGCAGTCGGTCGATTACCAGAAGCGCAACGAGACCAACGAAATCTTCATTCCGCCGGGCGAGCGCCTGGGCAATGCGGTGATGGAGTTCAAGAACGTCTCCAAGAAGTTCGGCGACCGCCTGCTGTTCGACAACCTGAGCTTCCTGGTGCCGGCCGGTGCCATCGTCGGCATCATCGGCCCGAACGGTGCCGGTAAGTCGACCCTGTTCAAGATGATCACCGGCCAGGAAAAACCGGATACGGGCGAGATCGTGGTCGGCCCGACCGTGAAGCTGTCCTACGTGGACCAGAGCCGCGACGCGCTGGAAGGCAACCACAACGTCTTCCAGGAAATCGCCGGCGGCCTGGACATCCTCAACATCAACGGCATCGAGATCCAGTCGCGCGCCTACATCGGCCGCTTCAACTTCAAGGGCCAGGACCAGCAGAAGATGGTCGGTTCGCTGTCCGGTGGTGAGCGTGGCCGCCTGCACATGGCCAAGACCCTGCTGCAGGGTGGCAACGTGCTGCTGCTCGACGAACCGTCCAACGACCTGGACATCGAAACCCTGCGTGCGCTGGAAGATGCGCTGCTGGAGTTCCCGGGCAACACCTTCGTCATTTCGCATGACCGCTGGTTCCTGGATCGCATCGCGACCCACATCCTGGCGTTCGAAGGCGACTCGCACGTGGAGTTCTTCCAGGGCAACTACCGCGAGTACGAAGAAGACAAGCGCCGCCGCATGGGCGACGACGCCGCGCCGAAGCGCCTGCGCTTCAAGGCGCTGAAGTAAGGCAACCGGAAAGGCCGCGCTCGCGCGGCCTTTCTCCTTTTTGCAATGTGTACCGACCATGCATGCCGGCCAGCGGCCGGCATCTACCCATGAGCGACCCCATGTCCCTGTTCGAGCGCCTGTTCCAGCTGCAGCAGCACGGCACCACCGTGCGCACCGAGCTGCTGGCCGGTGTCACCACCTTCCTGACGATGTCCTACATCGTCTTCGTGAACCCCGAGATCCTCGGCACCACCGGCATGGATGCGGGTGCGGTGTTCGTGGCCACCTGCCTGGCCGCCGCACTGGGTTCGGCAGTGATGGCGCTGGCCGCCAACTTCCCGGTCGGCATGGCGCCCGGCATGGGCCTGAACGCGTTCTTCGCCTTCACCGTGGTCGGCGCCGCCGGCCTGCCGTGGCAGCAGGCACTGGGTGCGGTGTTCATCTCAGGCCTGGTGTTCCTGGTGCTGTCGCTGACCGGAGTACGCGCGTGGCTGGTATCGGGTATTCCCTCATCGCTGCGCTCGGCCATCGTGGCCGGCATCGGCCTGTTCCTGGCGATCATCGCGCTGCAGAAGTCGGGCGTGATCGTCGGCAATGAAGACACGCTGGTGGCACTGGGCCCGTTGAACACGGCGCCGCCGCTGCTGGCACTGGCCGGCTTCCTGCTGATCGCGGTGCTGGAAGCGCGCCGCATCCGCGGTGCGATCCTGATCGGCATCCTGGCCGTGACCGGCGCTGGCTGGGCATTGGGCGACGTGCAGTACCAGGGTCTGGTCTCGCTGCCGCCGAGCCTTGCACCCACCTTCCTGCAGCTGGACCTGCCGGGCCTGCTGCACCATGACGGCGGCGCACCCATCGCAGTACTTCTGCAGGTGGTGCTGGTGTTCGTGCTGGTGGAAGTGTTCGATGCCACCGGTACCCTGTACGGCGTAGTCGGCCGGGCTGGCCTGCTGAAGCTGCCGGGCGCGCAGAAGCGTTTCGGCCGCGCGCTGCTGGCCGACAGCACCGCGATCGTGGCGGGCTCGATGCTCGGCACCAGCAGCACCACGGCCTTTGCCGAAAGCGCCTCCGGCGTGCAGGTGGGCGGCCGCACCGGCCTGACCGCACTGGTGGTGTCGGCGCTGTTTCTGGCGGCGCTGCTGTTCTCGCCGTTGGCAGCGATGGTGCCCAGCTATGCCACCGCGCCGGCCCTGTTGTTCGTGGCTGGCCTGATGCTGCGTGAGCTGGTGGAAGTGGACTGGAGCGACCTGACCGAATCGGTGCCGGCGGCGCTGTGTGCGCTGGCGATGCCGTTCACCTACTCGATTGCCAACGGCCTGGCGTTCGGCTTCATCGCCTATGCCGCGCTGAAGGCGGGTACCGGGCGCTGGCGCGAAGTGCATCCGGCGGTGTGGCTGGTGGCGGTGCTGTTCACCCTGCGCTACGCGTTGGAATAAGTGGTAGGCGATGCCGGCCAGCGGCCGGCACTACCAGATGGTGATTCACCTGCCATCCGGGGCGCGATGCCGGCCAGCGGCCGGCACTACCAGATGGTGATTCACCTGCCATCCGGGGCGCGATGCCGGCCAGCGGCCGGCACTACCGGGTGGTGATTCACCTGCCACCTTGGGCGCGATGCCGGCCAGCGGCCGGCACTACCAGGCGCGGGGTTCACCCGCCACGCACGGCGCTCTGGGATGATGCAGGCATGGTTCGGCCCGACCTTCCCGCGGATCCGTCTTCGCCGTTGCGCCGCCGGCTGCTGCGCGCGGCGGTGCTGGCGCCGTTGGCCAGCATGCTCGCCACCCTGCCCGGCTGCTCGCTGCCGGTGCAGGTGGATGGCACCTTCCTGCAGCCGTGGCGCAGCCACCTGCAGTGGGGCCTGGCCGACTGGCAGCGATCCTTGAAGCTTGCGCGTACGTTGGGCTGCCGTCAGCTGGTGCTGCAGTGGACCGGCATCGTCGGTGGCAGCGACGGCGACTGGTCGCTGCCCGACGGCAGCCTGCAGCAGCTGTTCACCGCGGCCAGCGAGAACGACATCCGCATCCGCGTCGGCCTGCCCTTCCAGCAACGCTGGTGGCAGGCGATCGGGGCCGACGATGCCACGCTGCAGGCGTTCCTGGCCGACAGCCTCGCGCATGCACGCAACTGGTTGGCACAGGCCCCCTGGGCGCAGCAGCCGGCCTTCGAGGGCTGGTACCTGCCCTACGAACTGGAGCAGTACCACTGGGCTGACCCGGCCCGCCAGCAGTGGCTGGCGCAATGGCTGCACCGGCTGGTGGAGGCCGCCAGCGCGCGCGGCGGCGACTGTGCGATTTCCTGCTACTTCAGCCGCCTGCAGACCGACGGCAACCTGGTCATGCTGTGGCAGGCGGTGCTGGCACAGGCCACGCTGCGGCCGATGGTGCAGGACGGCGTGGGCGTTGCCGGCGCTGGCAACGTGCAGCAGCTGCAACCGCTGCTCGATCATTTCCACGCACACGGCATCGGTTTCGATGCGATCGTTGAGTTGTTCCGCGAGCTGCCCGGCGGTCCCGCTGATGGCAGCGGGTTCAAGGGCGAAACCGCCGATGCCGCGCGCATCCAGCGGCAGCTGGCGTGGGCACGCGACAGCGGTGCGCAGCACGTGCTGGTCTATGCGCTGGAGCCGTGGCTGACCCAGGACACGCCGCAGGCCGCGGCGCTGCGACGACGTTGGGGCCTGCCTCAGTAGTAGAGGATGGCGGTGGCGAACAGGCCCTTGGCACGCTGCGTATCACCACCGCCGATCGCGAAGCGGTACTGCACGGTCAGGTCCAGGTAGGAACGCGGCGTGTTGTAGTGGTCCTCGCGGAACCAGTAGCGCACGCCCACGCCTGGCCCTGCGCCGAATGACCAGCTGCGCTGCGTATCGTTGAGCGCGAACGACTGCGCCGGGAACAGCGGGGAACGGATGTCGTGCACCCGCGAGCGCTGGTCCAGCCAGTCCGCCCCCACCACCACATACGGCGTGACCACCCAATGAGTCTGCCCGGCACCAAAGCGGAAGCTGCGCCCGGCGCGTAGTTCACCGGCAGCGAACCACTGTTTGCGATGCAGGCGGCCGTTGGCATCGCCGATTCGACGCACCGGCGTGCCATTGGCATCGAGTGCATCGAGGGTGAAGTGCGCGCTGTTGTCATCCCAGGTATAGCCGCCCTGCGCGTAGCCGCTGACCATCCACCACTGGTTGACGTCGGTGCGCAGATCGGTGCCGTGGTAATAGCCATAGGTCAGGTAGGACATCCAGCCACCGGAATCGCTGGCCAAGCGGTAGCGGGCCAGCGTGCTGGCTTCCAGTGGCGGGTTCCGGGCCAGCTGCAGGCGGCACTGCACGGCCGCCGATGCGGGGTAGACCTCGCCCTGGCGGGTTGCGCTGCCGAGGAACTGGCGGCGCTCGATGCCGGCGCTCAGGCCGGTCTGGCCGAAGGCGTAGCGCATGCCGAACGAAGCGATGGTGGACGGCCAGCCGGTGGTGGAACGCGAATGGCTGAGGCGCTCGGCGCGTGCGCGCGCATCCGGCGTTGATTCGCCGGTGCACGGGTCCACCGCGCGGATCGATTCGTAAGTGCCGCCCTCGTCGTACAGCGTGTTGAGCAGGCGTGCGTAGAGTTCCAGCGTGCCATGCTGGTCGTTGAAGGCCGGGGGCCGCCAGAACGCCTCCAGCGTGCTGAACACCGAATCGCCCGGCGTGCTGATCGCTGCACCGCCGACATTGGTCGCCGCCTGGCGCGCACCACGGAAACCCGCCGAGGCGATCACGCCCCACTCGCGCGAGTAATTGGCGATGGCATTGCGCACGTTGTAGCGTTGGCGTTCATCCAGTGGCAGCTCACCGGCATCGGCGCGATCAATGGCGCTACGCAGCAGCGTCACCGCCTGTGGATGGTCACCGTTGGCTGCGCTGGCGTAGGCCTGGTCGAGCACTACGCTTTTCGGTGCCTTGCCGGTGGCCTCGGCGGCCCGGAAGTCGGCCAGTGCGCGCGCCGGCTCATGGGCCTTCTGGTTGAGGTAGCCGCGCTGCATCAGCGCCCCCGCGTCATCAGGGCGCTGTGCCAGTGCCGCATCCAGGCGCTGCCGCGCTTCGTCCTGCTGGGCACGGTTGCCCGCCGCCAGCGTGGTGGTCAGCAGGCCTTGCAGGTTCGCGTCGTCCGGCGCGAGTTGCACGGCCTGCCGTGCCTCACCGATGGCATCGGCGTAATCCTGGCGCGCATAGGCAGCGTAGGCACGCTGTGCGGCACCACCATCGCCCTGCAGGTCGGCCGGCATCAGCTCGCAGACGCTGCCGCTGTCAACGGACTGGCAGTGCTGGACTGGTGCCAGGTACGCTTCGGCACCGATGCGGGGAAGCTCGCGACTGGAGCGGATCGCCCGGCTGCGTTGCTCGATGCCCTGCTGCAAAAGCTGCTGTGACCGTGCATCGCCTTCACCTGCCGGTACCGCCGCCTGCAACGGTGCCAGCAGTGCAGCTGCGCGCAACCGATCGCCTGCGGCCAGCGCCGCATCCACCGCCAGCAGGCGCACGTTGCGCTGCTGCGTTGCTGACCCCGGCGCAGCGAGCGCGGTGTCGAAGTCCTCATTGGCGAGCACGGTATTGCCCTGGCGCTGGCGCAGGTAGCCGCGCATCACCCGTGCATTGAGGTCGTTGGCATCCACCTGCAATGCCGCATCAGCACTGTGCTCGGCGTCGGCCAGTTGATCGCCCTGCAGCTGCGCGGTGATCAGCAGCAACCGGTATGAAGCAACGTCGGGGGCCAGCTCCACGGCAGCGTGCGCCTGCTCAATGGCGGCGGCATTCTCGCCTGCAGACAGCGATTGATAGGCCTGCTGGGCCAGCAGCAGCGCGCGTTGGCGGCCCAGTGCCACGCGCCGCGCGCGCAACTCCTCGACATTCGGTGCGCCCAGCTGCAGCGCGGTACCGATGGCGGCGTCGGCCTGTCCGGGCTGTTGCTGTGCCTCCAGCGCCGCCACCCACAGCAGCGCCCATGCGCCCTGTTGCGGCTGCTGCCGGAACGCCTGCTCGGCCTTGCTGGCGGCGACGCCCATCTGGCCGGCGTCGTAGGCCGCATAGGCTTCGGTTGCCAGCATATAGGCCTGCCGGCTATTGCGGTCGGTCACCGTCGCGGGTGCACGCGGTACCGCTCCGGTACGCGCCGCACCTCTCCTCGTCCTGGGCGCAGCGGCCAGCGCCGGCAAGGCCGGATCCTTCAACCCCGCATCCAGTGCACGACGTGCCTGCTGCTGCGCCTCGGCACCCCGCCCCAGTTTCTGCAGCGCATAGATCTGCAGCAGGCGCAGCCGCACCACGTCCGGGCGCAACCGGATTGCTTCGCTGGACTGCCGGTAGGCCGCGGGGTAATCGCCACGTTCATAGGCGGCAAACGCCTGCTCGGCGATGCGGTAGGCGGCACCGGACAATGGCAGTGGTGCATCGGTCTGTGCCAGCACCGGCGCGGCGGCCGTGGCCAATGCCACGGTGATGACAGTGGACAGCAGCGTGGTCTTCATGCCGGCAAGGCTCCGGGCGGCGGTGACTGCAGCGTGGCCGCACGCCGGCGCTGCTCCTGCATGGCCTGGGCCACGGCCTCTTCAGTGGTGATGCCCTGCTTGACCAGGTAGTCGCCGATGCGGCCGTCGCGCTGCGGCATGTAGTCGTCCAGTGCGATCTCGAAGCGTGCGTGATCGATCAGGCGCATTTCCACCAGCAGATCGCCCAGCAGGGGCACGGTGTCCAGCTGCCATTGCCGGTCGCCACCGATCAGCCGCAGGCCGGCGTTGATCTCGCTTTCGCGGGCGATGCTCTGTTCAATGTGGTTGCTGCGCGTCTCCTGCTTCAGCAGGGCCAACGCGTCTTCGGGCAGCGGGCTGGCCACGGCCAGCCGCAGGGTGCCTTCCTGGCGCGGCGGCAGCGGCAGCATGCGCCATTGCACGCAGGCATCGGCACTGATCGGGAACTGGCAGGCGCGCAGGTAGTCCACGTCGATCACCGCGCGTGGCAGGTCACCCTGGAAGGCGATGGCCTCGGCCAGCGTTTCATCATCCAACCAGCCCTGGGTGAGCAGGATGCGGCCCAGCGGTTGCTGGCGGCCTGCCTGCTGCTGCTCCAGCGCCTGCTGCAGGCGTTCGGGTTCCACCGCCTGCCAGGTGGTCAACAGCTCACCGAGCTGCTTGCGGGTCTGCACCAGCTGCGCCGCATCGGGGAAGTCGTGCATGGTCTTGTCCCAGACCATGCGCTTGCCGAACAGCAGGTAGGCCAGGAACACCTTCCAGGCACGGGCGGTGGCCATGAAATTGATCATGTTGCCGACCACCATGCGCGGGATCGACATCAGCGCGTGCTCCCAGCCGTACAACCGGTTGACGAAGTAGAAGCGCTGCACGATCCGGGTCGCCAGCGCTGCGGTGGTCAGCAGCGCGACATTCATCTGCCAGGTACCGGCCTGGAACACGCTGGGAAACTGCATCGTCCACAGCCCGGTCATCTTCAACAGCCAGAACAGCAGCAGCTGCAGGAAGATGATGTAGGCGATGATGCTGACGAACGAGGTGATGATGCCCTTTCGGTCGCGCGCCAGCAGGTACTTGGTGGCCAGCGATCCGCGCCAGCCCAGCGACTCCCAGCTCTGCAGGCCGATGCCCAGCACCCAGCGCGCCTTCTGCCGGTACGACGCGCGGAAGTTGTCGGGGAAGTACTCGCGAACGCACAGCGCCATCTGCTGGGTGCGCTCGCGCACCGGCCCCCAGCCGAACCAGGATGGGCGGCGCACGCGGAACTGCACGGGGAAGCGGGCGAAGATCGACTGCATGCCCATGGCTGCCAGCCTCGCGCCGACGTCGTAATCCTCGGTGAGGCTGTCGGTGTTGAAAGGCTGGTTGTCGGTCTGCGCGCTCAATGCCAGCAGCGCGCGCCGCGAGAAACAGGTACCAACACCGGCCGACGGCACCATGCCGGACACGCTCTCGCGCACCACCAGATCCTTGGCGTGCCATTCGGCGAACTCGTCCATGTAGACCCCGGCCACCAGTTCGTACCACTCGCGGTCCAGCGAGGTGACCGGCAGCTGGATCATGTCCTTGCGCGGCAGCAGGTAGTTGTAGAAGCGCAGTTCCATCGGGTGCAGCACGTCCTCGCTGTCGTGCAGGATCACGCCGGCGAACTCGATGTCGTGGCGCTTCTCGTAATCGAAGATCGCCAGGATCAGCCAGTTCAGGCAGTCGGCCTTGCTGGTCGGCCCGTCATGCGGCACCTCCACGCGGCGCAGGCGCTTGTAGCGGCGGCGCATGCGCTCGACTTCATCGATGGTCTGCTGGTCGTTGGGATAGGTGCCGACGAACACGACGTACTCGCGGTAGTCGAGCACGTTGATCATGTTCTCCACCATCTGCGCGATGACGTCGTACTCCATCCACGCCGGCACCATGATTGCCAGCGGCTGTTGCGGCCGCTGCATCAGGTCTTCCTGGGTCAGTGGCCGGTACGCTTCGCGCCGCTTGATGGTGAGCGCGCGCCAACTCTCGCGCACCCAGTACCAGACGTCGATGAACAGATCATCGAGGCTGGAGATCAGGATCAGCACGGCCACCGCCGCCGCCGTGGTTTCCAGGACGGCGTAGTAGTTGGCCAGCTGGATGTTCCAGAACAGACCGTCCACGGTGGATCAGTGCCCTGTGTTGGCGGACTTGCGGCGGCGCACCTGGGTGACGCGGGCGGCCAGCAGCGCGAACACGATCACGCCGACCAGCAGCAGCAACCAGACCATGTGCCGTTCCCACTTCGATTGTGGATTGCCATCCTGGGCAACTCGGCCCCCGTAAGGATCCTGGCGATCGAACTCGCGCACGGCATCACTGCCGTCGAGCACCGCCAGATCACCGCGCAGCAGCCGGAACGGTGCGCCGAACGACGGTGCCTGTGCACCCAGATCGCTGTACAGCACGCCAAGCTGGCCGCCGGAGGTGCCGACCTGCACCACCGCGGCGCGATCCAGGCCGCTGACATCCAGCAGCGGCTGAGGCTTCCCGCCGATCAGCAGGTGGCCGTCCTTCAGGCCGGCCACATCGACACCCGACGGCGCCACACCGAAAGCCAGCCACGGCGCATCCGGGCTGATCGCCGCACCGGCATCGACCACCTTCAGCTCCGACGCCTCTGGCGAGGCCCCCACTGCACTGGCCACCGCGATCACCTTGCGCAGCGATGCCGGCGCGTCCTGCAGCCACGTAGCGGGCACGAACATCTGGTTGCCGCGTGACAGCTGGCTGCTGGCACCGACGAAGTCACTGCCCAGCGACCGTTTGGCCAGGGTCAGGTGGCTGCTGGGCAGGATCGAGACCGGATACGCGGTGGCCGGATCGTGGCAATAGGGGCGTGCCGGCTGGCGCAGGAAGCTGACGCGGATCTCGTTGCGTGCCGACAGCGCGTAGGCCGGCACCCTGGCCACCAGCCGCTGCGGCTGGCCGTTGGCCGACAGCACCTTGCCGCCCAGCAGATAGTCGTTGAAGTAGATCGTGGCCACCGCGCCCTGCCCGGCCGCGTTGGGGGCCGCCGAGACATCGATCACCACTTCCTCGGGCAGGCGGCCGTCGGCCGACAGCGCCCCCAGATCAAAGCTGGCGCTGCGGTCGGCGCGGGTCACCACATCCATGGAGCCGGCAATGTTGCCGAGCCGGCTCAGCAGCACCTGGTCACCGTCCAGCTTCGGCGTGCCCGCTGCGCTGACCTGCAGGCTACGGCCCAGCGCATAGCTACGCCACTGTTCGGCGAACAGCCCGGCGACCTTGCCCGCCGCCGCCGGGTCGACTACCAGCGTCGGACGGCCGGCAACGGCCACCACGCGGACCGAGGCGGTGGCCGCGGGCTTTTCCAGGCCGCCCATGTCGGTACCGCGCCACGCGGCGAACGCGGTGCCCGCATCGGCGCCGGTGGCGCCGACCTGTGCAGCGAGCGCATCCAGTCCCGCGCGCACGCCGGCCCGCAGCGCATCGCTGCCGATCATCACCTCGGCGGCCAGCGGCCCACTGTCACGCAGCGACAGCAGTGCCCCCACTTCGGCCAGATCCTTGATCGCATGCGCGCGCTCGCCAGTGGCCAGCGCGGCATAGGCCGGCACGACCTGCAGGCTGGCCGGGATGCTGATGCCGGTCAGGTCGACGCTGTCACCGACCTTGGGCAGCGCCAGCACCTGCACCTGCTTGCCACCGGCCTGCAGGGCCGTGCCAATGCGCCAGGCCGCGTCGTAGATGGGGGCCTGCAGCGCCTTGCCGTCCACCAGCAGGCGCACCTGCGGGGGCAGCGCGCCCCAGGCCTTGGCCACGGTGTCCACGGCGCGGCCGTCGAAGCGGTAGCTGAAGCGCGAGTCCGGCGACAGCCGCAGCACGTTGGCCGGCGCGCTCTGGTCGGCACATTGGTAGTCGGACACGATCGACCACCAGCCGACGCCGACCCGAACGAAGCCGTTCTGGCGGGGTTCGCCATCGATGGCCAGCAGCTGGCTGGCGTCACCCTGTGCATCGGTGATCGAGCGTGCGGCGATCGGATCGCCATCGACCGACCACAGGCCGGACGTGCGCCCGGCATGGCCGCGCACGTAGCGCCCGTCCAGCTGCAGCTGCGCATCGCGGGTGGCGACACCGGCCGGCACCGGCAGGTAGATCTCGCGCTGGCTCTCCTGCCCGCTGAGCACCAGCGGTTGGCGGAAACCGAGTTCGCGCAGGGTCATCTGCCGGCTGACCGTGCTGTCACCGCTCCACTCGGCGAACTGGCCGGCGACGCTGTCGGCGGCATGGGCACTGCCAACCACGCCCGACAGGACGAACGCGGCGGCGGATGCAAACAGGGGAGAGCGGCCGGTCTGGGTCATGGCGTCACTTCGCGTGGGTGGGGGTGGACGGCGCCGCTGCTGCGGAGGCCGGGCGAGAATTCGGGAAGCGGCGTGCCACGCAGGGCGGCGACGATGCGCGCGCTGGCACGGCCATCGCCGTAGGGGCTGGCGTGGGGATCGAAGCGGGTCGGGTGCGGTGGTTGTGCCAGTGCCGCATTGACAGCTTCGACAATGCGCGAGGGCGCGGTGCCGACCAGCGTCACCACACCGGCCTCGACCGCCTCCGGGCGTTCGGTGACGTCGCGCATGACCAGTACCGGTTTGGCCAGCGCCGGTGCCTCTTCCTGCACGCCACCGGAGTCGGTGAGGATGACGTCGGCGCGCTGCATCAGCCGCACGAAGCGCAGGTAGTCCTGCGGCGGCACCAGGTGCACGTTGTCGAGATGGCCGAGGTGGGCGTTGACCGGGCCCTGCACGTTCGGGTTCAGATGCACCGGGTACAGCACCTGCAGGTCCGGCCGCCGTGCCAGTTCAGCCAGCGCACGGCAGATGTCCTCGAAGCCCTGCCCGAAGCTCTCGCGGCGGTGGCCGGTGACCAGCAGCAGGCGACGATCGGGGTCAAGCATGTGGAAGGGTTCGTCAGCCCGCGCACGCAGCGCCGGGTCGGCATCCAGGCGCTCTACGGTCTGCTGCAGGGCATCGATGACGGTGTTGCCGGTGACCAGGATCTGCCCGCCCAGGTGTTCACCGGCCAGGTTGGCGCGCGAGCTGGGCGTGGGCGCGTACAACTGGTCGCCGACCACATCGATCACCCGCCGGTTCATTTCCTCCGGCCACGGCCGGTTGATGTCACCGGTGCGCAGTCCGGCCTCGACATGACCGATCGGAATGCGGTGGTGGAACGCGGCCAGCGCGGCGGTCATCGCCGTGGTGGTATCACCGTGCACCAGCACCCGGTCGGGACGGACCTGCGTGTAGAGCGCGTCAAGCCGTTCGAACAGCCTGGAACACAGGCCATTGAGGGTCTGGTTGGGCACCATGACATCCAGGTCATGGTCGGCGGTGATCTCGAACAGCGACATCACCTGGTCCAGCATCGCCCGGTGCTGGCCGGTGATGCAGACCACCGATTCGATGTCCGCAGCCTCGGCCAGGGCCCGCACCAGCGGCCCCATCTTGATCGCTTCCGGTCGCGTGCCAAACACCGACAGGACCTTCACCGCAGCGCTCCGGACAGCCGGTGCGGGGAAATGCCAGGAGCTGTAGCCACGTCTGGATCCTTTCGGCGTTCCCGTCCAATACCCGCAGGCAGGAGACGGTCACCTCATGAGGAAACTCCAAAATCGCGACGTACATCACATTCGAATGATGGTACGCGCGTCGTGGCATTGATCTTCATCGTTGGAAGATCAAGACGCAGTCAACGCCGCCCGTGTCACGGGCGACGTTGCGGTGGAACGCAGCAGTGGCTGCGGCCTGGGGCCGCCTTACTCGTACTGGATGGTGAAGGTGGCCTGGCCGTTCGCGACACCGGCACCGACCGTGCCGGCCTGGGTCTGCACATAGCGGGCGCGCAGCGGCAAGGTCATCGTGCTGGTGCCGGGGGTGGTGGTACCGACATTGACGGTCTGGCCGAAGCGCACTTCGCGCTCGGTGGTGCCATCGCGCTGGACCATCTGGATGCCGATGCGGGTGGCGCTGTTGGTGGCCGCACTGAGCTTCAGCACGCCCGGCATGTTCGAGCTGTCCTGATCGGCATCGAGGCGGATGCCGATCTTGCTCTGGTACTGCGCGACATTGCTGCCCTGGCAGTTCAGGCGGATCTCGAAATCGCGGTCAACGGCCTTGGAACCGACACCGGTGAAGGTAGTGTTGGGCACGCTGCCGAAATCGACGGCGATATTGCGGCTGCCGGCCTGCACTTCACAGGTCGGGCTGACCACGGTGGTGCCCGAGCCCTTGAAGGTCGAGGTCAGTTCCGGACGGCCAGGGCCGTCGCCGTCGAGATAATAGGTGGTGAAGCGGCCGTTAGGCGCGATGATGCCCGAGCCCGTCTGCGCGGCGGTCTTGATCAGCTCCACCCGGAAGCGGCCACCGTTGAGGGTCAACGTCCGGCTGCCCCCCAATTGCAGGGTATGCGGGTAGTAAGTCTGGATGGTGCCCGAATCACGATAGACACGAATGCCCACCCCGGCTACATCGGTGGCATAGACGTTGCTGAAACCCGGGACCGCGTTCTGCTGCGCGGCGTTGACGAAACGGCCATTGGCACTACCGCCCCAGCGATCGCAGTAACCGATGCTGTCGCGCTGGTTGATAGGCACGATCAGCTCCTTGATCACACCACCGACGGGCAGACTGGGCAGGATTACGATCTGCCCCATGTCCATCTGCACGTCCTGCGCGACAAAGCCCTGTTGGGTGATGTAGCAGGTCGCCAACGCCGGGCTGGCCACGGCAATACCAGCCAATATGGCCACCGCACTCAGCGCCTTGCGGCCACGGGAAGAGATCATCGGCATGCTGCCTCCAGCGGGATGAAGCCGGTCTTGGACGCATCGGCGCCCGCCGGAACCTGGTAATCGACGGTGCAGCGCTGGTCGGCGCCGGCGCCCCACTCCACCAGCAGGCGGCCCTGGTTCTTTTCACTGCGCACGTACAGGCGGCCACCCTGGCTGACCATGCCCACCGGCTGGCCCTGCTCATCCTTGACCTGCGCACCGAACGGCATGGTGCGGCCATCCGGGTTGCGCACCTGGATCAGCAGCGCGTTGCCCTTGCGGGTATCGAAGCGCAGGTAGCTGATGGCACCGGCGAACGGCGCGATCGACTGGCTGGTGCTTTCCAGCTCGACGTCGTGGGCCATGCCCTGCGGGTCGAGGGTGACGGTGTTGAGGCGGTACGGGGAAACGTACGGGACCACCGCGTAGCCGCGGCCATCGACGCGCAGGCCCGGGGCGTTGCTGACGATCGCATCGCGTGCGCCCGGCGCTTCCACCAGCACCATGGTGTCGCCACGCTGCGGGGTGAAGGTGAAGCCGCCCGGATGCACGACCACGCTGCCGTTGGCACCGACCGAAGCCTGGCGGAAATCGCGCGAGTGGCTGTAGGTCGCGTTCAACGCGGAGTAGCGGCTGCGGTACTCGGCGTTGCCGACCGCGGTGGTGCCACCTTCGCGGGAATCGGACAGCGCCACGCCGTAGCTGAAGTTGTTGTCGACACCGGCCGAACCGGTGATGCCGACGCGGCTGTTGTCGTAGCCACCGCGGTCGCGCACGCCGAGATCGGCGCTGAACGACACCGGGTGGGAACCACGACCCAGCGGCACGCTCATCGACAACAGGTACTGGGTGTCGGAACGGCCCAGCACGCCCTCTTCGGTGCGCAGCGCCGAGAAGCCGTAGTTCACCGAACGCCAGGCATTGTTGTAGCCCACCTGGTACTGTTTTGAGGTGCCGGAACGGTCGTAGAAGTCACGCACCGAACCGGTCACGTACAGCGCGCCGCCGCGACGGCCCAGCGGCTGGTTCAGCGTTACCTGGAACTGGCTGCGCTGGCGGCCACGGGTGGTCGGATCGATGCCGCGCTTGTCCGAATCACGGCCGTACAGCGCGTCCTGCAGGCTGTAGAAGCCTTCGGTCGAATAGCGGTAGGCGGCCAGGGTCAGGTTGGTCCCGGTCTCGCCGATCATGTTGCTGTAGCTCAAGCGCACGCTGGCACCGGTGTGGTTGCCGTAGTGATCGAACGAGGTACGCGCATGGGTGACGTCGGCAGCGAATGCGCCGACCGGCGTGGACAGGCCGACGCCGTACAGCAGCGACAGGTAGCCATCGCTCAGTGCACTGCCACCGTACAGGGTCAGCTGGTTGCCGATACCGCGCTGGTAGGTGCCCTGCACCAGCCACGGCTCATCGGCCAGCAGCTTGTTGCGCACCTGGCCAGCCGTCAGCGAGTAACGCGACACGCCTTCGCGCAGCATCTGCGGCACCGAACCGAACGGCACCTTGAATTCGCGGCGGCGGCCATCGGCCTCGATCACGCTCACTTCCAGATCACCGCCGTAACCGGTCGGGTACAGGTCGTCGATGACGAAGCTGCCCGGCGACACGGTGGAGGAGTAGATCAGCTGCTCGTTCTGGCGCACTTCGATGCGCGCGTTGGTCTCGGCGATGCCGCGCACGACCGGCGCGTAACCGCGCAGCGAATCGGGCAGCATGCGGTCGTCGCTGGCCAGGCTGGCACCGCGGTAACCGATCGAATCGAACAGTTCACCGGTGGTGTAGGCCTCACCGATGGTGAGCATGCCGCGCACCTGCGGAATGCCGCGCTGCGCATAGGTGGCGATGCTCTGCCAATGGCGGCCGTCGCCCTCGGACCAGGTCAGGTTCGAATCGTGGCGGAACTGCCAGCCACCCAGGTTCATGCCGGCGTTGAGGCCGAGGTAGGCACTGCGGTTGCGCTGGCCACCTTCGACGCGGCTGTCGCTGTCGATGGCATTGAAGCTGTAACCGACGAAACCGGCATTGATGCCACGGTCCCACAGCGCCGGGTTGACGTAGCCACGCGCCTCGCGGCGCAGGAACACCTGCGGGATGCTCAGGTCGTAGCGCAGGTTGCCGCTGTCATAGACACCATAGGCGTTGGCCATGCGCTGCTGGACCGGCACGCAGCTGGTCTTGTCGGTGGGCACGGACGGATCCTGCTGCAGCAGCACGGCCTCGCTGTCCACGCCCATTTCTTCCAGCATCGGCAGCGGCAGGCAGGCGTCGACACGGCCCTGCGCATCGGCCTTGAACTGCAGATCGCGACGGCCCTGCCAGGCACCGTTGACGTACACGTCGACACGATAGTTGCCGGCCACCATCGGGTTGCCGTTGCTGAAGGCCGCCAGGTCCACCTGCTTGGCCTGGCCAGACAGGAAGCTGGAGTTGAACTGCGCCGATTCGGGTGCACGCGCATTGGCCGCACCACTCTGCGCCATGAGCGCCTGTTCGCCGAGATTGGCCGGGGCAGCCAGCGCCCATCCTGGGCAGGCCACGCCAGCAACCAACAGGCAAAGCGCCTGATGGATCGACAATGTCAATCTGTTTCCGATCACACTGACATTCCTTCAATTCGCCGCACAGCGGCGGTGGCGGGATGCGCAGGCCAGGGGCCGGCGCGGCGCGTTCAGCCCCCGGTGCTGCCGAGGCGGATGGTGTGTTCCACCCGGCCGCCGTAGTCGTTGATGGTGATGAAGCGGACCTGGTCGGTGCCCGCCGGTGCGGCGAACTCCAGGCTCTGCTTTGGCGCGACCATCGCGCCCTTGTCCTCGACGGCCTTTTCACTGCTGCCGGTCACGGCATGTACTTCGGCCAGAGTGACGTGGAAGGGGCTCGGGTTTTCCACCCGCAGGCGGTCGCCATTGCGGGTCCAGCGCAGCGCTGCCGGTGCATCGTTGGCGACGCCCTTCAGGCCCTGCGGCCGGTAGAAAAGCTTCAGGCGCGAACGAAACGCGACCTGCAGGTAATTCTGTTCGCCGCTGTCAGCGTTGTCCGGGGACGGCGGCACATCCAGCACATTGAGCCAGAACACCGACTCGCGGTCGGTCGGCAGCTGCGCGCCGGAGAAGATCAGTCGCAGCGCCTGGCTGCGGCCCGGCTCGACACGCGCGATCGGCGGCGTCAGTACGAACGGGGCATCGCTGGTATCGGCGGTCTGGTTGGCGTCGCCGCTGTCGATCCAGGCCTGCACCAGCGCCGGCGAATCGCCCACGTTGTCGACCTGCACGGTGACTTCGCGCGCCTGCGCCGGATAGATCACTCGCGTGCCATTGACCACCACGCCGGCCAGAGCGTTCTGGCAGAAGGGCAGCGTGAACGCTGCCAGCAGCAGCGCCCGGGGAAAGAATGCTTTCATC
This sequence comes from Stenotrophomonas sp. YJH_SMC_91, assembly GCF_059368495.1. Classification (NCBI taxonomy): domain Bacteria; kingdom Pseudomonadati; phylum Pseudomonadota; class Gammaproteobacteria; order Lysobacterales; family Lysobacteraceae; genus Stenotrophomonas; species Stenotrophomonas sp. YJH_SMC_91. The sequence continues at coordinate 201,834 of NZ_JCAFRT010000003.1, forward strand.
GGAAGTACTACGCTCGAGGTATGTGGCCAGGGGCCGCGATGCACTGGCCGGCGCGTACGCCGGCCAGTGCGGGTACGGCTACGATCAGTTGTAGATGATCGTGTACTTGACGCTGCTGGTGACGTCGCCCGGGGTGGCGGCGGCAGTGGCGTAGTACTCAGCGTAGTAGTTCAGGTCGGCCGAGCCGTCGGTGCCGACGGTGACCCACTGCGAGTTGGTCTGGGCCAGGCCAGCGCCAGCAGCCTTGATCGGCAGGACCTGGTTGTTCGAGCCCAGCAGCTGCAGCTGCACGTTGGTGGCAGCGTTGGCCGAGGCCTGGTTCAGCAGGCGGCCGGTGTTGAAGTCGACGGTCGAACCCGGCTCGAAGTAGGTCGCGACGTTGCCGGCGCTGCACTTGGTCAGGTTGATGGCGAACGGGGTACGACCGGCAACGGCACCGGCGGTGGCCAGGGTGTTCTTGGACACGGTCGGCAGGTTGACGGCGAAGTCCTTGCCGCCCGGGGTCGAGATGGTGCAGGTCTTGTCGGTCACCTTGCCGTTGAAGGTGATGGTGCCGTCGGCGGCGTTGGCGGCCAGCGGAGCGGCGGCCAGCATCAGAGCGGCAATGAGGTTGATCTTGTGCATTCGCTTTTACCTAACCCTACTGAAGAGATGAGAAGTAGAGGAGGAAGCAAGGAGCACTGCCGGGCTATCAAGACCCATCCTTGCGTCTCACCTGTGGCCGGACTCGGACATACCTTCCCCTGAATCCGTGACGCAAGTATAGGCACAACTGTGATGAAAGTCTCATTATTTTTCTGAACGCCAATTCATTGACGCCCCAAATGTGACGTGTTAGGCGAAATCGAGGTTGGGGGAGCGCAAGGGATTTGACGGTAGCCGGATCAGGCCACAAACGACCCTGCATGACGCACCTGGTGGCGCGTTCGGCATGCGCGGAAACAAGCCTTTTTAAGGTGGAAATCACCTTATTTGATGCGCATCACTCTTTGTTGGTGATGGCCCTAGCAGATTCGGAATCGTCCTATTAAAGACGGATCGAACCTGTCGCTAACTAGGACACACCGAACCAGAGAACGTGTCATGAGAACCTCCCTTCTGCTGTGCGTGGCCCTGATGTCCGTCAGTGCGCTGGCCCAGGCCAGCAGCGGCAGCATTCGTTTCAGCGGCCGTATCGCCGAGCCGGGCTGCACGACCAACCTGTCCCAGGGCGAGCTGAGCCTGGCGGCCTGCCCGCCGTCGGCCAAGGGCTCGACGGTGGCCGTGACGGCGCTGGCCGATGGCCAGGCCGCGACGCTGCGCGACGGCAAGCGCCAGGGGCAGAAGCTGTCGGTGTCGGCCAGCGCGATGCGCGCCGGCGATATCGCCTTCTCCGAGCGCTACAGCGTGCAGGCTTCGAAGCAGCAGCCGCTGCAGGGTGCCTACCTGGTGGTGGTCGACTACCTGTAAGCCGACGTGTTTACGCCGGCGGCAGCTCGAAGACCTGGCGCAGGTAGGCCAGGTAGCCGGGGTCGTCGCACATGCTCTTGCCCGGCGAATCGCTGAGCTTGGCCACCGGCTGGCCGTTGCAGCGGACCATCTTGATCACGATGTTCAGCGGCGTCGGACCCAGATCATTGGTCAGGTGGGTGCCGACGCCGAACGCGACCTGGCAGCGACCACGGAAGTAGTCGTACAGGCGCATGACCTTGGCGATGTCGAGCCCATCGCTGAACACCAGCACCTTGCTGCGCGGATCGACGCGGCGCTGCTGGAAGTGCGCCAGCATGCGGTCGCCCCAGTCGAACGGATCGCCCGAATCGTGGCGGACACCGTCGAACAGCTTGCAGAAGTACATATCGAAGTCGCGCAGGAACGCATCCAGGCCGACCACGTCGGACAGCGCGATGCCGAGGTCGCCGCGATACTCGCGTGCCCACGATTCCAGCGCCGCCACCTGCGAGTCACGCAGGCGTGGGCCCAGCGCCTGGAAGGCCTGCAGATACTCATGGGCCATGGTGCCGTGCGGGGTCATGCCATACAGGCGGGCGAAGTGCACGTTGCTGGTGCCGACCAGCTGCGGGCCCAGTGCATCGCGCAGCAGCGGCAGCAGGCGCGCGTGCCAGTCGCGCGAGTAGCGGCGACGGCTGCCGTAGTCGGCGATGCGGCACTGTTCGAAACCGGGGGTATCGCGCAGCAGCGCGGCCTTGGCCTGCAGGCGGCGCTCGCCTTCGGCGAAGTCAGGCGTGGTGGTGTTGCGGAACCAGACTTCGTTGATGATCGCCAGCAGCGGCACTTCGAACAGGATGGTGTGCAGCCACGGGCCGGTGATGTCCAGTTCGATCTCGCCGGGCACGGTCTTCGACGCGCGCAGCTGGATGTACTTGCGGTCGAGGTGGAACAGGCCGAGGAAATCGGCGAAGTCGGGCTTCACGAAGCGCAGGCCACGCATGTAATCCAGCTCCGCGTCGCTGAAACGCAGGCTGCACAGGTGATCGATCTCTTCGTCGATCTGGTCGATGTAATGGGCCAGGTCGATGCCGGGCGTGCGGCACTTGAACCGGTACTGCACCTGGGCACCGGGGTGCTGGTGGAGCACCGCCTGCATCATGGTGAACTTGTACAGGTCGGTGTCGAGCAGGGACTGGATGATAGGCATGGGGCGGATTATGCGCCCAGCAGGGTGAACCGGGGGCGCGGCCAGTGGATCCACACCATGCGTGGATGACCCTATCCATGCAGCCGAGCGTGGGCTCGGCTCTACAACGACCTGCGCACCAGGCGCGGCACCAGCATCAGGGCGTGCGCCCAGATCGCGCCCCACACCGCCACGCGCACCGGCAGCGAACGCTGACTGGCCTCGAACTTCTGGAAATAGCGCCACAGGCCCCGGTGCTTGTGCCATTCCACGAAGAACGGCCGTGAGCGGCTGGAGACACCGCGCACATGGGTGACCTGCAGGTCGTTGGCGATCGCCACCACCGCGCCAGCCTCACGTGCGCGCCGGCACAAGTCCAGGTCTTCGGCGTGCAGGCGATAGCCGGCGTCCCAGCCACCGATGCGGTCGAACAGCGCACGCGGCATCAGCAGCAGCGCGCCAGACAACGCCGGCACCCGCTGCAGCGCCTGCTGCGGATCGCGCGGGACCGACAGCTTCGAGCCTTTGCCGGGCGAACGCAGCATCAACAGGAAATCCGGATCACGACGGCGCACGGCCTCGTCGGCATGGCCATGCTCGTCCAGCTGTTCGACACCCAGCAGGCAATCCCCCAACCGTTCGGCACGGCTGCGCAGCTCGGCCAGAGTATCGGGCTCGACCATCAGGTCCGGGTTGATGAAGGCCAGCCACGGGCTGTGCGAATCGGCCACCCCCTGATTGTTTGCGGCGGCAAAGCCGGGATTGTCCGGATTGCCGACAAAACGCACGCGCGGGTCGTGGCTGGCATGGCGCTGCACGATATCCAGCGTGCCATCCATCGAGCCGTTGTCGATCACCCGGATTTCGGCCACGTCCCGCGCCTGGCACAGACGGGAGAGACAGGCATCGATGGTGCTGCCGCTCTGGTAGGTGACGACGATGGCGGCGATGGCAACATTCAAACGGGTGGCTCCGGCGCGGAAGGAACGAACAGGTCGCCCTGTTCCTTCGGCATTATCGCCTGCCGCATGCGCTGCTGCAGGTCGGCACGCAGCCCGTGCAGCGGGTCGTGCATCAGGAAGTCCGCCAACCGAGGCACCCAGCCCGGCCAGCGCGCAGCCAGCGCTTCAAGATCGCCGTCACGGCTGACCGCCTCCCCCGCCCGGCTGACGAAGGCGGTCTCGCACAGCACGTTGCGCCATCCCAGGCCGGCCATGCGTAGGCTCAGGTCCACCAGCGCCGCGTTCCAGCCGGCGTAGCTGTCCACGTCCAGGCCCCCGGCACGTCGACGCGCGTTGCCCCGCACCAGCACCGCATGGGTGACTGCGGACGGCAGCTCGGGGTGCAGGGTTGGCAATGTGGCACAGGTATGCGCCAGCAGGGCCGGATCATGGGGTTCGGGATTGATTTCGCCCAGCCGTGGCCACGCAGCGGTTTCGCCGGCATTGCACCACGGGGTTGCGGTGGCGATGGCGGCATCGCGGGCGAAGGTGTCCTGCAGCTGCTGCAGCCAGCCTGGCGCGGGCACGCTGTCCGGTGCCAGCACCGCCACGTCCATGCCATCGCAGGCGCGCAACATCTCGTCCAGGTGGGCCACCTCGCCCAGCGGCCGCGCGCGGCGGGTGTACTCGGCCTGCAGTGGCGTATGCGCCAACCAGTGTTCCACCACCGCCTGCGCGCGCGGCCCGGTCTGCGCATCGTCCGCCAACCAGACCGCGGTGCCCGGCGCGGTGCCGGCATCCAGTGCGGCCAGGCAGCGGTCGAGCGCGGCATCGTCCACGCACAGCGGCAACAACACGATCGCCCCCATCCCGCCTCCGTGGTTGTCGTTAGCCACAGCCTAGCACCGGGAGGGTATCGGCCGGGTTGCACCCGGCACCCGCAGAGGCCGAAGCCGAAGCAACAGCAGAAGCCGGCTATCCGTGGGATGGCGGGGTGGGTCCGGTTGCGGGGGACGCCGTGAATACGTCCCTGTAGGCTTGGCCGCGGCATCCATGCCGCGGACACCCCCGCAACCGGACCCACCCCGCCTTCGACAGATCTCCGCGATCTGCAGTAGATCCACGCCATGCGTGGATGAATCTCCATCAGAATCGAATATTTCGAATTGGAATCGAAAAGCATCCACGCATGGCGTGGATCGTGTCGACCAAGGTCGACACCTACCAACAGCAGCAGGAAACTGTCGAAGGCGGGGCACTGTGGGTTTGCGGGGTGTGAGCCGCATGGATGCGGCGACCAAGCCTACATGGACGTATTTACGGCGTCCCCGCAAACCCACAGTGCCCCGCCACCCCTCAGTAAACCCGCTGTTGCCGTTGCTCTGGCTCTTGCTCCGGCTCCGGCCTCTGCGGGTGCCGGGCGCAGCCCGGCCGCAAACCCCTTACTTCTTTGCGCGCGGCTGGTTCAGCGGCTCCATCGCGCGGAAGCGCTGGCTGTACTCGTCGGTCAGATTCCGCGCTTCCTGCCCGTTACGCACGATGCTCGGGGTCAGCAGCACGATCACCTCCGAACGGCGGCTGGTGCGGCTCTTCTGCCCGAACAGCGCGCCGACCACCGGAATCCGGCTCAGGCCGGGAATGCCGCTGCTGCCATCGGTGGCCGAATCGGTGATCAGGCCGGCCAGCATGATGGTGTCGCCGCTCTGCACCGCCGCTTCGGTCGACAGCTTCTTGGTGGAAATCCGCGGGTTGCAGTTGCGCTCGGTCGGATTGCAGTTGTCGGGCACGTTCGAGGCGCTGCTCACTTCCTGCACGATATCGAGGAACACCGTGCCATCGCGGGTTACGCGCGGGCGCACCTTCAGGATCACGCCGGTGTCGATGTACTGCACCGAACTGTAGGTGCCGGTGCCGATACCGGTGTTGACCGTGGTGGTGTTGATCGGCACCTTGTCGCCCACGTTGAGCGTGGCCTCGGCGTTGTTGCGCACGAACACCGAGGGGGTCTGCAGCAGGCGTACATCGGTGACCTTGTCCAGCGCGCTCACCACCGCCGCACCATTGTGGCCGGTGAATGCCCAGCCCAGGCCTTCGCCACCGGTTGCGGCACCGGCGAAGCTGCTCCAGGAGCCACCCGCTGCTGCCGGCAGGGTCACGCCGCCCAATGCTCCCGTCAGGGCACGCCCGGCCACGGCATTGTCGAAGAACCAGTTCACGCCGTACTTCAGGTCACCATCCAGCGATACCTCGGCCACCTGGGCTTCGATGTGCACCTGCAGCGGCATCACGTCCAGCTTCTCGATCACCTCGCGGATCGAGCGCCAGGCCTGCGGGCTCGAACGCACCAGCAGGGTATTGGTCTCCTCCACCGCCGAGACGCCCACGCGATCGCCTTCCACTTCCAGGCTGACGCTGACGTTGCCGGACTGGCGCTGCGGCAGGTTCATGCTGCCGTTGCCGGAACCGCTGGAACCGCTGCCCGGGGTCGAACCGAAACTGCTGCTGTTGTTGCTGTCCATGCCGCGCTCGCCGTCGCTGCCCAGCTGCGATGGAATCGCGCCGGGTGCCAGCGATGCCGGGCTGGAGCCGCCGCGGTTGCCGCTGCTGGCGAAGGCTTCACTCAGCCGCTCGGCCAGGTCGCGCGCCTTGATGTAGCGCAGCTCGTAGGAGAACAGGCGGGCGCTGCCACCGGCGGTATCGATACGGTCCAGCCACTGCTGGATCTGGTCCAGGTAACGCACCTGCGGGGTGATCACCAGCACGGCGTTGGCGTTTTCCAGCGGCAGGAAACGGAACATGCCGGCGCTGGGGGTCTTGCTCTCCTCGCCGAACACCTTCTCCAGGTCGGCAGCGACCTGCTCGGCCTTGCCCGACTGGATCGGGAACACGCCCACCGACATGCCCGACAGCCAGTCGACGTCGAAGATCTCGACGGTGCGCATGTAGTTTTCCAGCTCGGCGCGGGTACCGCCCAGGGTGATCACGTTGCGGCCGCTGTCGACGTTGACGATCGCATTGGGCCGCGCATAGGGCTCCAGCACCTTCTTCATCTCGGTGGCGGAGATGAACTGCAGCGGGATCACCCGTACCTCGAAGCCACGCGCACTGGCTGCAGGCGCCGTGCTCGGCGCAACCGTACCGGCCAGCGCCTGGTCGGCAGCGACGATGTTGTAGCGGCCACCGCTGTAGACCATGCGGGCGTTGTTCCAGCCCAGCACCATCTCCAGCAGGTTCAACGCCTGCGCCGGCGACACCGGCTTGGGCGTGGCCAGGGTGACCGTGCCCTGCACGCCCGGTGCGATCACGTAGTTCTGGCCCAGCATGTCACCGAGGATGGCCTTGACCACCGCGTGCACCGACTCGCCTTCGAAATTGAAGGTTGCTTCACCGGTGCTGGCGCCATGCAGCGCCGGTGCCGGTGCACGTGCTGCTTCGCGGTTGATCATGGTGCCGGTGCCACGGCGGATCACCGCCTGCGGAGCGCCCTGGGCGTCACGGGCAGCATCTGCTGCGACATCAGCTGCCTGGCCGGCCTCGGCAGTGGGCGACAGATTGCCCTTGCGCTGCACATGCGGCGCGGACACGGTGCTGCAGCCGACCAGCAGCGCGAGGGCAAAGGACCAGGGAAGAAAACGCAGGCTCATGCATTCACTCTATCGGTTGGTGCCATCGCCCGGGGGCGGCGACGGTTGTTGCTGCTGTTGTTGCTGCAGCTGGCGGCGACGGGCCTGGATGCGTTCGCGGATGGCCTGCATCTGCGCTTCGCTGGGGCCATTGGTGTTGGCAGGAGGTGCCGCGGCGGCGGCTGATGGCACGCTGCTGGCGGGCTGCGGCTGCGCGGTTGCGGTTGCAGCAGCCGGAGGTGGGGATGGCATCGGCGGAGCGCCCGCCGGCGGTGGCACAACGACCGCACCCGCCGGCGGCGCGCCATTGGCACCCCGCAGTACGGTGGGCGGCTCGCCGCCCTGGCCATTGAACACGGCCAGTTCCAGCACCTGGCTGCCACTTGGGCCGATCACCGTGGCCTGGCGCGGCGCAAGCCCCACAAGTTGCCAGCCGTCCACCGCTTCGCCGTTGAGGCGCAGCCGCAGCGAACGGTTCTGTTCGGTGGTGAAGGTGGCCATGCCGAAGTCGCCGGTCAGCAGCACGCCGGTCAGGCGCAGCGCGGCGCTGGCGGCCGGCTCGCTGCCACCGAGCAGGTAGGGCTTCGGCCTGCGGTCCTCGGCGAAAAGCGGTCGCTCGCCGATCGCGCTGTAGCTGTCGGCGCTGGGCATGCGTTCTGCGGCCAACGGCGGCAGCACCGGCAGCGAAGGCACCGCATCGGCATCGCCATCCGCACCTGGCAACTGGCTGCCCAGACCGAAGCCGGTGGCCAGCCAGACCGCCGCAGCCCAACCGGCCAGGGCCAGCAGGAAGCCGGTGCGCAGGCTGATCTGCTCAAGTTTCATCAGCGACCTCCTGTCCCTCGACCGGCGCCGCCGGTGCGGGGGCGGGTGGCGCTGAAGGCGGCTGCGGCGCGGACACCGGTTCGGCGGCAGGCGTCGGCGCACTGCCATCGGCAGCAGCCCCCGGCAGCAGGTAACCAGCCAGTTCGAATGACACATCCAGGCCGAGCCCGGATTCATTCGGCGACTGCTGGAAGCGCTGCGCGATCAGGTTGAGGTTGTCGACGAACAGGCGCGGGCTGCCGGTCTCCAGGCTGTGCAGCACCGTGGCCAGTTCGGCCACGCCACAGCGCAGGCGCACCTGCATGGCGACGCGCACGAACTCGGCGTCGCGGCGGTTGTCGGTGAGCGGCGTGCGGTTGCTGATGGTGCAGCTGCGGTTGCCCGGGCTGGCCATCGCCACCGCATCCTGCAGCTTCGCGCCGAGCGCAGCGGCTGCAGCCTCGGCGGTGGCCTCGCGCAGGAAGCCCGGCCGCTGCTGCAGTGCCTCGCGGGTGGCACGCAGGCGCTGTTCGATCTGCGGCTGCTGCTGCAGCTGCGCCTGCACGCGCTGCTCGCGCTCGCGCAGGGCGGCGACATCAGCATCGATTTCGCGCAGCGGCTGGGTGAACCAGGGGTGCACCAGCAGCAGGTAGGCCAGGCCCAGCACTGCCAGCAACAGTGCCAGTGCCAGCCAGCGGTCACGGCGTGCGCTTGGCATCGGCATCGGCCGCCTCCCGGTTCGGGGCTGCCGCCGGCAACGGCTGCAGTTCAGCGGTCATGGTGAAGCGGTCGCGGCCACTGGCGGCGCCATCGGCCTGCAGTACGCCGGTCAAGTTGACCTTGCGCCACTGCGGCGCATCCTGCAGCAGCTGCACCAGCTGCGAGGCCTCGCGGCTCAGGCCGATCAGCTGCAGGTTGTTGTTCTCGATGGCCAGTTTTTCCAGGTACGTTCCCTCCGGCAGGCGCCGGGTCAGTTCGTTCCAGATCTCCACCGTACCCGCGCGCTGGCCGCGCTGCTTTTCAAGGAACGCGGCACCGTCGATCAGCGCCTGCAGCTGGGCACGTTCGCTGGCTACGCCACGCGCACTGCGCGCGCTGCGCTCCACCTGGGCACGCAGTTCGTCGGCCGCCGCGCGGCGATTGTCCAGCACCTGCAGGCCAGACAGCACCAGCATCACCACCGCGGCCACGGCCAGCAGAAGGTTCCAGCGCCGCATCGGGTCGGCCTGCAGCTGACGCTGCGCGGGCGGCAGCAGGTTCACCTGCAGGATGTTGCCCTGCGCATCAATGGCATCGACACCGGACAGTGCATCGGCCCATTGGCCCACGTTGCTGCGCCAGGCCTCGAGCTGCCGCAACGGCCAGGCCACCAGTTCGACCTGCAGCTGGCCCTCGCCCGCCGCGCCACGTTCACGCACGTCATAGCTGACCTGGCTGGATTCAAAAGGCGTCTGCCGGTCGATCTCGAAACCGACCACCGCACGCAGGCGGTCAGCCGCCGCCGCCGGCAGGCGCAGCTGCCGGCGCAGCACATCGCTTGCCGGCAGCAGCCACACCCGCGGCAAGCTGCGCAGGCGGGCTTCCAGCACGCGATCCAGTTCGGCCGGGGACAGCGGCCACGGCAGCCGTACGACCGGTTCGCGGCGCTCCCCCGCCTCACGCCAGACCTGAAGGTGGTCGCCTTCGCGCTGCAGCAGCAGGCGCGCCTGTGCCCAGCCCAGTGCCCACTGCCAACGTGCCGGCACCCAGGCCAGCAGCGATTGCCGCCACCAGCGCAGGAAACGGCCGGCGCCAGGGCCGATCCGGCCCTGTACCTGCCGCACACTGTCCTGCCATGCCGTCATCTTGCTGTCATTCCCTGCTCCCAGCGAAGCACTGTGTAGGACCGCCCGGGAACCCCGCCCGAGCCATTGCGTACCACTGCCTGCAACACCGACCGGCGTCCACTGCCGTCGGTTGCACGAGACTCGATACTATAGGTGCCGCTGCTGCTGGCAAGCGTTGTCGCACCGCCAGCGGTATCTGCGTCACGCTCCTGCTGTGCGCGCTGCGCCAGCACGGTATCCGCATCCAGGCCCAGTGCGGTCAGCACCGGCGCGCTGGCAAACTGGGGATCCGGGCGCGCCTGGCGGCTGTACAGGGTCAGGTGCGGCAGCATGGCCTGGTACAGCGGGCCGCGCATGCCGAGTACCCGCTGCAGCTCGCCCAGCGTCTCGAAACGCTTGTTGCGGGGGCCATAGGGCAGGCCTGCTGCGGCATAGTCGGGCGCTTCGGCACCGCCGCCGGGCTGCAGCAGGCTGTCTTCGTCGCGCCAGTCGACGATCGCGCCGGCCAGCTGGCGGGCCTGCGCTTCGTCTTCACCCAGCGCCTTGAGGAAGGCGCTCAGCAGAGCCACGTCGGCCAGGTTCAGGTTGATCTTGCCGTTCTCGTCCAGCACCTTGATCTCGATGCTGGCGTCATCGAACTGCCAACGATAGACACGGCCATCGGCGCGCCAGGGCGCCCGCTGCGGATCGGCGGACAGGCGCGTCAGCGCGTACTCAAGTCCCGCCCGTGCACGCTCCTGGCCACGCGCATCATCATCCAGCACCCGCTGCTGCAGATGCTCGACCCGCGCGCTCAACGCGAACGCGCCCACCAGCGCCGTCATCAGGGCGATCAGCCACAGGACCAGTACCAGCGCCGCGCCGTGCGCCCGGCTCATCGCGCTCCTCCACTGCCGCCCGCGCGCGGAGCGACCACCAGTGCAGGCCAGGGAGCGCCCTTGGCGGGCACGATCTGGATCTCCACCAGCATCGGCAGGCGCCGGGTATCATCCCAGCGCGGCATCCAATCAGTCACCTGCCCGGTGCTGGCATCGATGCCGCGATAGCGCAGTTGCACCGACTTGAGGTTCTCCACCAGCACCTCCGGTGGGCGCGGCGGAGTTTCGGCGATGCGCTCGCCCTCCTGCAGCAGCACCAAGTCGAGCAGGAGGCGTTGCTGGCCGCTGCGGCCATCCACCTGCAGTGCGTGCAGGTAGGCACCGCCACGGCCCAGATAGCCCGGTAGATCGGCCGCGAACAGCATGCGTTGCTCTTCGCCCTGGAAGAAGATCGGTTCGCGGGTGGGATCGGGCACTTCCAGCGGCGTGCGCAGCGCACCGGCCAGCTGCCGCCGCAGCAGAGCCTCGACCGCACGCATGCGTTCGCTCTCGGCGGCAATCTGCTCGCCACGCTGGCTCACCGCCATCGCCGAGCGCACGCTGGCAAAGGCCAACGCCAGGCCACCGGCCAACAGCACCGTGGCCAACATCACTTCCACCAAGGTAAAGCCTGCGGCGCGTCGCTTCATCGCGCGCTCTCCAGGTCCGGCGGCAGCAGGCGCAGGCTGCGCCAGCGCAGTTGTTCGCGTTCGCCTTCGCCCCAGCGCACCTGAAGCTGCAGCTCGGCCAGCCAGGGAGCCCCCGGCGATTGCGCCTGTGCCTGTACCGCGCTGGCGGCACGCGGCTCGACCCATGGCTGTACCTGCAGCTCCCAATGGTATCGGCCCTGTTCCCAGTCGCCCTGCTGGCTGCCCACCTGCAATGGCGCGGCGACACCGGCTTCGGCCAGCAGCGATTGCGCATGCAGCACCGCACGCGTGCGCAGCTCGGCCTCTCGGACCTGTTTCGCGCCACCTGACAGGCTGCCCAGAAGCAGCGTCAGCGCCAGGCCCAGCAAGGCGAAGGCGATGATCACTTCCAGCAACGTAAAACCACGCGCCTGCCGTTTCATGGCGCCTGCCACGGGCCGGAGCGGACCTCGCCGGTCAGCCAGCCGACATCGATGCGCCATTCGGCGCCCTCACGTTGCAGGCGGATGCGGCCACCACTGGAACCACCGTCGGGATGGAACTCGATCACGCCCTGCCCCGGCGCGGTGGCCAGCTGCGCGGCGCCTTCGAACTGCACCTGCAGCTGCGTCGGCACATCGCCCTGCCGCTGGTTGGCCCCCTGCCAACGGCGACGCGCCGGCTCGATCACGAAGCGCTGCGGCTCACCGCGCGCGATGGCCTGGGCGCGCACCATGCGCAGCTGATTGGCGATGTCCTTGCCGGCGCTGCGCAGCTGCATGCCTGCAAAGCCGCGCGACAGACCCGCGGCGGTGATCAGGCCGATCGCGGCGATCAGCGCGATCACCAGCAGCATTTCCAGCAGCGACAGGCCCGCTGCGCGCCTGCCGTGCAGGCGCGGGCGAGGCAGCCGGCGCGGCAGGAAATGCATCATGCCTGGTTACGGCTGGTAGCGGATGTCAGCGTCGACGCTGCTGCCGCCGGACTTGCCGTCCTTGCCCAGGCTGATCAGTTCATACGGCTGGCCTTCGCCCGGCGCGCGGTACTCCAACGCGTGGCCCCACGGGTCATTCAGGTCGGCCGGCTTGGCGTACGGGCCCAGCCAGCCACCGACACCTGCTGGTGCGGTCACCAGATCGTTGAGCGAGCCAGGCAGCTTGCCGGTATCGATCTGGTAGTTGTCGACCTTGGAGGCAACGGTCTGCACCTGGGCCTTGGCGATGTTCGCCTTGCCACGATCGGCACCGCCCAGCACGCGGCTGGCGACCAGGGTCAGCACCGCGCCGATCAGCACGATGACGATGATGATCTCCAGCAGGCTCATGCCCGACTGGTTGCGCGCGGCAGTGAAGGAAAGGCGGATCGGTCGACGGGAAGCAATCATGGTCGGTCCTTTCAGTTGCGGAGTGTCGGGGTTGCGTAGGGAGCCATCATCAGCCGATGGCATTGGTCAGGTCGTACAACGGCACCAGCACGGCGACGATCACCGCACCGACCACCGAGGCCAGCACCAGGGTGATCGCCGGCACCATCGCGGCCAACAGGCGGTCGATGCGACGGGCGCTGTCCTGTTCAAACGTGTCGGCAGCTTTCAGCAGCATGGTATCGAGGGCACCGGATTCCTCGCCGACCTGGATCATCTGCAGGGCCAGGCGTGGGAAACGCTTGCCGCGTGACAGTGCCAGCGACAGGCCGGCACCGTTCTTCACTTCGTCGGCGGCCGCTTCCACATCAGCGGCCAGCGCGCGGTTGCCCAGCACGTTGCGTGCGATGCCCAGCGCCCCGAGCAGCGGCACGCCATTGCGCAGCAGGGTGCCCAGCGTGCGCGCCAGCCGCGCGGTTTCCAGTTCGCCCAGCAGGCGGCCGATGCCGCGACGCTGCAGCAGCCATCCATCCAGCGCCAGCCGGAACGCCGGTTGCCGTACCTTGCGTTCGAAGAACAATGCCAGCAGTGCGGGCACTACCAGCAGCAGCACCCACCAGTCGCGCACGAACAGGCCCAGCTGCAGCACCGCATTGGTGAACCACGGCAGCGCCACGTCCAGGCTTTCGTACATCTGCGCGAACTGTGGCACCACGTAACCGAGCAGGAACAGCAGCGCACCGCCCACCACCACCAGCAGGATGGCCGGATAGACCAGTGCGTTGATCACCTTGCCCTGCAGCGCGCGGCTGCGTTCGAGGTAGTCGGCCAGCCGCTGCAGGGTCTCGTGCAGGCTGCCACCCGCCTCGCCGGCACGCACCATGTTCACGTACAGGCGCGAGAACAGGCCGTGCTGGCGCTCCAGCGCGGTCGACAGCGGCGCACCGCCGCGCACCACGTCGCGGATGTCGGTGATCGCACGCCGCGAGCGTTCGTCTTCCGGAAGCCCGAGCAGGATCGACAGTGCACGGTCCAGCGGCTGGCCGGCACCAAGCAGGGTCGCCAGCTGCTGGGTGAACTGCAGCAGCGCCGCGCCCTGCAACGGGCGCTGGCGCAGCAGCGTGCGCCAGCTGCTGCCGCCGACCACGCCGCCATCGGCCAGCTGGGTCTCCATCGGCAGATGGCCCTGATCCTGCAGGCGCGCGACCAGTTCGGCCTCGCTGGCGGCTTCCATCTGCCCGTCGAATATCTCGCCGTGCGAATTGAGCGCTTTGTAGCGGTAGTTCGGCATGTCAGCCCCGGCGTCCTGCGCGCATCAGCTTTCCTCGGTCACGCGCAGCACTTCCTCGATGGTGGTCTGGCCGCTGAGTGCTTTGGCCAGGCCATCCTCGTACATGGTGCGCATGCCGGCTTCACGGGCGATGCGTTCGATCTCGCCCATGCCATCGCGGCGCATCACCGCACGCCGCAGCGCGTCGTTCATCACCAGGAATTCCATGATGGTGGTGCGGCCCAGGTAACCAGTCGGCGCCAGTGCCGAAGGCTTCGGGCGGTATAGATGGATCGGCCCTTCCGGCTGCAGGCGGCGCAGCTCGAAACGCTCGATCTCCTCCGGCGAGGCTTCATAGCGCTCGGCGTGGGTCGGCTCCAGCCGACGCACCAGGCGCTGGGCCAGGATGCCGTTGATGGTGGACGTGAGGAGATAGTCCTCCACGCCCATGTCGAGCAGGCGGGTGATGCCGCCGGCCGCATTGTTGGTGTGCAGGGTGGACAGCACCAGGTGGCCGGTCAGCGCCGACTGGATCGCGATGCGCGCGGTTTCCAGGTCGCGCATTTCGCCGATCATGATGATGTCCGGGTCCTGGCGCACGATGCTGCGCAGTGCGTTGGCGAAGTCCAGGCCGATCTGCGGCTTGGCCTGGATCTGGTTGATGCCCTCGATCTGGTACTCGACCGGATCTTCCACCGTGATGATCTTGACGTCGGCGGTGTTGAGCTGGCTCAGCGCGGTGTACAGCGTGGTGGTCTTGCCCGAACCGGTCGGGCCTGTGACCAGCAGGATGCCGTGCGGTTGTTCCAGCACTTTGCGGAACTGCGGCAGGAACGCATCGGTAAAGCCGAGACGATGGAAATCGAACACCACCGTTTCGCGGTCGAGCAGGCGCATCACCACGCTCTCGCCGTGCGCGGTCGGCACCGTGCTCACGCGCAGGTCCAGCTCCTTGCCCTGCACGCGCAGCATGATGCGGCCATCCTGCGGCAGGCGGCGCTCGGCGATGTTGAGGCGGGCCATGATCTTGATGCGGCTGATCACCGCTGCGGTGAGGTTGGCCGGCGGGCTTTCGCCCTCCACCAGTACGCCATCGACACGGTAACGCACCTTCAACCGGCTCTCGAACGGCTCGACATGGATATCCGAAGCGCGCAGTTCCACCGCACGCTGGATCACCAGGTTGACCAGGCGGATCACCGGCGCTTCCGAGGCCAGGTCGCGCAGGTGCTCGATATCGTCGACCGCGCCGCCCTCGCCGTCTGCGGTTTCGACAATCGCGCCCATCGCGCTGCGGCCCTGGCCGAACCAGCGCTCGACCAGATCATCGATCTCCGCACGCATGCCCAGCACCGGAGTCACCGGTACGCCAAGTGCCAGCTGCACAGCCTGCTGCGGATAGGGATCGTGGGCATCGGCCAGCCACAGCCGTACACCCTGTTCATCCAGCGCCAGCGGGCATACATGGAACTGTTTGAGGAAACGCAGGGACAGCGGCAGGCCCTCGGCCAGACCCTGGGGCGGTGAATCCGGCAGCTGCTTGCCATCCAGCAGCGGCAGGCCCAGCACCTCGGCGCTGGCCTGCGCCTGGTCACGTTCGGACACCAGCCCCAGCCGCACCAGCAGGCCAAGCAGGCTGCCGCCGGCCTCCGCGTGCAGCGGCCGTGCCCGTGCAAGATCGCTCTCCTTGAGGCGGCCACGCGCCAACAACGCATCCAGGATGCGGCCTTCGGCGTCGTCGGCAGCGGTTGCAGCAAGGGCGTTCACGTGACTCTCCTGTCAATCGGCTCGACTTTAGCAGTTACGTCGTGATTTCCGTCGCCCCGCCGCCCGCTTTCGTAAAAAGACGAAGCCCGTCACATGCGGGTGACGGGCTTCGGCCATTCAACTACCGCACTGCGCGCTTACTGCGTGGCGAGAATGCTCACACCGCTGTAAGCCGCCTCGCCCACCACCTTGATGTAGTAGGTGCCGGCAGTCGGTGCCGTCACCCGCACCGTTTCCGAGGTGCCCGGGCGGGTCGAGCGCGCATCGTTGTCGGTGGCACTCGGCTCGCGGCCCTTGGCCAGGTAGACCGACACGTTGCCGGTGCCACCATAGGTGATGACGCTGAGCTGCTTGCCTGCCGCGGCTTCGAAGCTGTAAAGCACGCTGCTGCCGGCGGCACCACTCAACCCGCCGATGGCCACCTTGTTGGTCAGCGGCTTCGCCACCGGCCCGCAGTTCTCGGTGCACGGCTCTTCCAGGGCCTTGTCCAGCGCGGCCTTGGCATCGACGATGCCGGTACCGATCGGGGTGGCGGACGGAATGCTGACCGGGAACGGACGTGCCGTTTCCTTCAGCAGGGTACGCATGCCCGCCGGCGCGAGCGGGTCGCGGTTGGCGGCGATCAGCGCGCTCTGCACCAGCGCGGCGACGGCAGCCACATGTGGCGCCGCCATCGACGTGCCGGCCTTGCCGCCAAGGGTGTAACCCTCGGTGGAACCGGCTGCCGGCGGCGACGTCTTGCTGCTGGACACCGCCTGCCAGACATAGCCGTTCGGATTGCCGTCGGTGACGCCACCGCCCGGGCCGGACAGATCGATGCGGGTACCGAAGTTGGAGTAGTAGGCCATGGCGCCTGTGATGCCGGTAGCGCCGACCGAGACCACGCCATCGCAGTTGGCCGGGCGGGCGTTGGCGACATTCATCGAGTCGTTGCCGGCTGCCACCACCACCAGGGTACCGCGGTTGGTGGCACCGGTGATGGCCGCCTGGTAGGCCGGATCGCAGCTGCCGGAGCCGCCCAGGCTCATGTTGATGATCTCGGCCGGATTCTGGTTGGCAGGGATGCCGGCCACGGTACCGCCCGAGGCCCAGGTGATGGCGTCGGTGATGTCCGACAGGGTGCCACCGCAGTAGCCGAGCACGCGCACCGGCAACACCTTGGCCTTGTAGGCCAGGCCGGCGGTATGCAGGCCGTTGTTGGTGGCCTCGGCGATGGTGCCGGTCACATGGGTACCGTGCCAGCTGCTGTCGCGTACCGGCGAACCGTCGTAGCAGGCATTGGCGGTGGGCATCCAGTCACCGTAGTCGAGTGCACCCGGCACGCGGCCATCGGCGGCACGACGCGAGCGGCTGGCCTGGCTGATGAAGTCGTAGCCCTCCAGCAGGGTGCCGGCGGCGAAATCCGGGTGCTCGGGCAGGATGCCGGTATCGAGCACGGCCACCACGATGCCCTCGCCCTGCGAGACGTCCCATGCGGCCGGTGCGTTCACGCCACCGACCGGGTTGTGGAAGTGCCAGTTGTGGCTCTGGTAGTACGGATCGTTGGGCACGAAGCTGGGCGACGCATCGGACTTCGCGACGGCGTCCGCACGCGGCGACGACGCGGCATCGATCGGATACATGATGGCGTCGGCCACCGCATATTCGACGGTCGGGTCAGCCTTCAGTTCGCCCAGCACCTTGTCCAGTTCGGCGCGCGCGATCCCTCCCTGCAGGCGGATCAGATCGGCACCGATGCCCAGCTTGCGGGCCACCTGCGGGCGCAGCGCGGCACTGCGCGCAGCCGCGTTGGTACCTGCCGGCACGGCGCGGGCGATGGCCGAGTTGACCACGGCCAGCTTGGCGTTCGCATCGGCAGCTGCGGCGCTGCCAGCGCGGTACTTCACGATGATGCCATCCACCTGCTGCGTCTTCGGGCCGGACAACGGCGCATTTGCTTTCAGGTCGGCGGCCTGTGCCAGGCCAACACCGGTCAGCGACAGCACGGCGGCTGCCAACACATTGATGCGAAGGTTCTGCTTCTTGATCACGTCGAATTCCTCTTCTGGGTCATGGATCGAACCAACACTGCGGCCATCATTCCTTGACGACTCCCGGCCGGCCCAGCCGGGATTGCCGTGACCTCCCCCCAGGCCCTCGTTGCAGGTGCTGCGCCGGCGTGGGTGGCCGCCGGCGCGATGGAGTGGCTTACCAGCCGAAGCCGGCACCGACGCCGACCGAGCTGTCGTCGCTGCTGAAGGCGCCGCCGAACGTCACCGTGGCGCGATCGCTGATCGCACGCTGGTAACCCAGCGACAGTGCCGATTCACCGCCCTGGAAGCCGATGCCGACGCCGACCCGGTTCTGGGTACGGATGCCGGCAGCACTGGTGGCCATGTTGAGCATCGCCGCGCTCATCGCGCCCTGGCGGTCGATGCGGCGATCCATGTGGCGCAGGCGTCCGTCGATCTCGCCCTTGAACACATCGAAGCTGTCGGCGACGGCCTGGACGCGGCTGTCGGTATAGCTGTTGGCGGTAGCCATGCCACGATCGAGCTGGCCCTTGTTGACCGCATCGGTGGCGGCGGTACCGGCCGCCACGTTGGTGACTTGGCGTTCGTTGCCTTCGCTGCCCACCGACACCGTGTTGGCACGATCAGCAACCGAGCCCTGGCCCAGCGCCACCGCGTTCGCAGCGGTGGCATTGGCACCTTGGCCGATTGCGGTGGACGAGGCGCCGCTGGCCACTGCGCCGTCGCCCATGGCGACCGCGTTGAGGCCCGATGCCGGGGTGCCCACCGGGATGCCCGCGCCCGCCGCCGCAGCGGTCGGCGTGCCCTGCACGCGTGCGCTGCTGGCCGGTGCTGCATCGGCCGCCGCCGGTGCTTCGGCAACGCTGGCCAGTGCGCTTTCATCCAAGGAGGCACTCATTGCGCGCAGGCTGGCAGCACCTGCACGCGTGCCACCTGCAGTACGGCGGTCAATCTCACTGACCTTGCGGTCCAGCGCACCCAATGCATCGCCGACGTTGCTGTAGGTGGCGCCCTGGATCACATAGTTCGGTGCCACGAATACGCCCTGCATGCCGACGCTGGCACCGCCGCCGAGGAAGCTGGCGGCATCGCTGAGCGATTGGAACAGCTGGCCGCCATTGATCGCCTGGCGGCTGCCGGCGGCGATGCTGCCGGCACCGACATTGTCGATGGTGGTGCCCTGGAAGCCGGACAGGGTCAGGCGGTCACGACTGGCGTCGTCGTAGCCGACCGCACTGGCCGCCGTGGTCTCCACCGTGGCGATGCGTGAATCGAAATCGCCGACGCGGGTTTCCACTGCGCCCACGCGCTGATTGGTGACATTGAGCTGGGAACCGGTCACCGCGTCACTGCTGCCGGCAGCGATGCGGCCATCAGCCACGTTGACGATGCGGCGGGTGGCCGGGCCATCGGTGGGGTTGCCACTGCCCACCGACACAACATTGGCATCCAGCGCACGCGCTCCAGCACCGATTGCAACCGAGTTGACGCCGACCGCACCCGCACCGGCGCCAACGGCCAGTGCGCCGGAGGCAGACACCGTGGCATTGGCACCCAGCGCGATGCTGCGTGCGCCCGCCGCATTGGCCACCGAGCCCATCGCTACCGAATCGGTACCGATGGCGTTCGCGGTTCCCGTGCCATTGGCGCGGAAATATCGGTTGGTGGTGTTGGCGGTGAACGCAACGGCGTCCAGCTGCCCGCGATTCACTGCGTCATTGATTTCGGTACCGTTGGCGACATTGGTGACCTGCCGGTTGTTGACGGCACTGCCGACGGACACGGTATTGGCACGATCGGCCACCGAGCCTCCACCCAGTGCGACACTGCCGGCAGCCGAAGCGTTGGCACTGACACCCACCGCCGTGGCATTCAAACCGGTGGCCTTGCTGCCGTAACCGACCGCGGTACCCAGGCGGCCGCTGGCTTCGGCATAGCTGCCCAGCGCCGAAGCGCCATCGGCCGAGGCACTGGCGCGGAAACCACTGGCCTGCGACTGCGTGCCGGTAGCCGTGGCCTGCGCACCGTTGGCCGTGCTGTAGGGGCCCTTGGCCTGGGCCCCGGCGCCAGTGGCGCTGGCGCCGGTTTCACTGGCGCTGGCGCCGCTGCCCAGCGCAACGCTGTCGACACCACTGGCCTGCGCAGCATTGCCCAGTGCGGCAGCGTTGTTGCCGGTGGCCAGTGCATCGAAGCCAACCGCCGTGGCGTTGGTGGCCATGGCGTTGGCGCCGCTGCCCAGCGCGGTCGCACCGTTGCCGATCGCATTGGCCGCATTGCCGGCCGCCAGCGCATTTTCGCCATCGACCAGTGCACCGGCCTCGCCATCGGCATTGCCGCTGGCCTGGAACTGCCGGCTGGTCTTGTCGGCGACACTGGCAACGGCGTCGAGCTGGCCCTTGTTCACCGCATCGGTGGCTTCGGTACCGGCTGCAACGTGGGTGACCTGGCGTTCGCTGCCGGCCTTGCCAACGGCCACCGTGTTGTCGCGGTCAGCCTTGGAACCGGCACCGAGCGCAACGCTGTTGCTGCCATTGGCGGTGGCATTGGCACCGAGCGCCGTGGCGTTGCTGCCTGCCGACCAGGCATTCCAGCCGATGGCGGTAGCGTAATCCTCGGTGGCCCATGCACCGGCACCGAATGCTGCCGCACCGGTGCCACTGGCGCGCGACGGAATCAGGCCGAAGAAGGTGCTGCCGCCGATCGCCACGCTTTCCGCACCGCTGGCTTCACTCGACTGACCCACCGCAACCGCGCCGGTGCCCGCCGCCGCGGCCCCGAAGCCCACCGCCGTGGTGTTGGCACCGCTGGCAGCCGAGCCGTAGCCGAGTGCGGTGCCAAGGCGACCGGTTGCTTCGGCATAGCCACCCACCGCTGTGGTGCCATCGGCGGAGGCCGCGCTGCGGAAGCCGCTGGCAAGGGACTGTGCGCCACTGGCGTTGGATTCGGTACCGTTGGCGGTGCTGTAGACACCGCTTGCCTGTGCACGCGCGCCCGCCGCGCTTGTCCCCACTTCGCTGGCGCTGGCACCGCTGCCCAGGGCCAGGCTGTCCTCGCCGGTGGCCTGTGCGGTGTTGCCCAGTGCCGCCGCGTTGGTGCCGGTCGCCAGCGCATCGATGCCGACGGCGGTGGCGTTGGCCGCCAGCGCATTGGCACCACTGCCAAGCGCAGTGGCACCGTTGCCGATCGCGTTGGCCGCATCACCTGCTGCCAGCGCATTGTCACCCTCCACCAGCGCGCCGGTTTCACCATCGGCATTGCCACTGGCCTGGAACTGCCTGCTGGTCTTCTCCGCAGCGGCGGCTACGGCATCGAGCTGGTTCTTGTTGACCGCATCGTTGCCCTGCGTGCCATCGGCCACGTTGGTGATCTGGCGGGTGTTGCCGCCGCCGCCCACCGATACGGTGTTGTCGCGGTCCGCAATCGAATCCGCACCGAGCGCCACGCTGTTGGCCGCGCGCGATTCCGCCGCATTGCCCAGCGCGGTGCTGTTGATGCCCCCCGACCAGGCGCCACCGCCCACCGCCGTGGAGTAGTTGCCCGAGGCTTCGGTCGCCAGCACGCCGAACAGCGAGCCGCCGACGGCGACGCTGTTGGTGCCGGTGGCCAGGCTGCCCTGGCCGGTGGCGGTGCTGTAGGCGCCGGACGCTTGCGAATCACCGCCCAGGGCCACGCTGTTGGAACCCGAGGCGTTGGCGAAGTTGCCGAAGGCGGTGGCATTGAAGGCCGAGGCCTGTGCGTAGCCGCCGATGGCGGTGCTGTAACCACCGGTGGCTTCGGCACCGATACCGAACGCTGCCGCAGCCGTGCCGCTGGCCACGCTCTCGCTGCCGACCGCGGTGGCACCACTGCCACTGGCGTTGCTGAAGTAGCCCACGGCTACGGCTTCTTCGCCGGAGGCTTCGGACAAGGCACCGCTGGCGGTGCTGCCCGCGCCGCTGGCGATGCTGGCCGCGCCGAACGCTGCACTCTGCTCACCGCTGGCTTCGCTTTCCGCACCCTGCGCGGTGGCGTATTCGCCGGTGGCCTGTGCATTGGCGCCTACGGCACTGGCATTGGCGGCGGTCGCCAGCGCGTTGAAGCCGATCGCCTGCGCGTTGCCGGCCAGCGCATTGGCACCGCTGCCAAGCGCGGTGGCACCATTGCCGATGGCGTTGGCTGCATCACCTGCGGCCAGTGCGTTGTCGCCCTCCACCAGCGCACCCGCCACATCGTCGCCGTTGCCGCTGGCCTGGAAGAAGCGGCTGGTGGTTGCTGCGGTACTTGCCACCGCATCCAGCTGTGCCTTGTTCACCGCATCGGTGGCCTGGGTACCGGCGGCGACGTTGGTGACCTGGCGCTCGTTGCCGCTGCTGCCCACCGACACCGTGCGTGCGCGGTTGGCGACCGAGCCCGCGCCGAGTGCGACGGCGTTGCTGGCACTGGCATTGCTGCCCGCACCCAGCGCGATCGCACTTTCGCCGCCGGCCACCGTGTTGGTGCCGATGGCGATGCTGTTGACGCTGTTGCCCAGCGCCTGGAAGCCCAGCGCCACGCTGTTGTCGCCATAGCCGAAGGCACCACGGCCGACTGCGGTGGCGCTGGTTCCGTTGGCCCAACTGTTGTAACCGATCGACGTGGCGCCAGCGCCGCTGGCCCACGCCGCGTTGCCGAACGCCGAGGCATTGGTGGCGGTCGCCCACGCACCGGAACCAAAGGCGCTGGCGCCGCTGGCGGTGGCCCAGCTGTAGCCGCCCACCGCGGTACTGTCATCGCTGCTGGCAAACGCACTGTCACCCACCGCCACCGCATACGCGCCGGTGGCGCGCGACTTGCCGCCGGCGGCGAAGCTGTTGTCACCACTGGCCTTGGCCGCATTGCCGAAGGCGCTGCTGGCTGCACCGCTGGCCTGCGCAGCGCTGCCGACCGCCGTGGCATCGGCCACGGCCGTGGTACCCACCTGCTGCGCCTTGCCATCTGCACCGATGATGGGTTGGTTGAACTCGTCGTAGGCCTGGCCCAGGCCACCGATGGCGACACCGCCATTGCCGGTGGCCGTGCTGTTGCGGCCCACCGCCACGCTGTCATCGCCGATGGCCGACGCGGCCGCGCCATGTGCAACCGCGCCGGTACCGATCGCATTGCTCGACGAACCGGCCGCGATGGCACCCTCGCCTTCCGCCAGCGCACCGGCATCACTGCCAGCTTCAGGCTGGGCCTGGAAGAAGCGCGCGGTGCTGTCGGCGGTGCTGGCCACCGCATCCAGCTGCGCCTTGTTCACCGCATCAGTGGCTTCACTGCCGGCTGCAACGCTGGTGATCTGCCGCTCGTTGCCGGCACTGCCGACGGCCACGCTGTTGGCACGCACCGCTTCGGAGTTCGCGCCCAGCGCGACGCTGTTGGCGCCGCGTGCCGTAGCGTAATAGCCCACTGCGGTGCTCTGCGCACCACTGGCCCAGGTCTGCGCGCCAAGCGCGCTGGCGTTCTCGCCCGGCGCATAGGCGAAGTAGCCCACCGCGGTGGCTTCGGCGCCGGAGGCTTCGCTGAGGCTGCCGTTGGCCACGGCACGGTCGCCGCTGGCGATGGCGCCGGCACCCACCGCGGTCGCGGCTTCACCACTGGCCTGTGTCTGTACGAAGAAGCCCAGGCCGGGAATCAGGTCGGCCGGGCCACCAATGGCGACGCTGCTGGTGCCCGTGGCATTGCTCTGCGTACCCAATGCCGTGGAGTAATCACCGATGGCATTGGAGACCGCACCGAACGCCGACGCCTGCGCGCCGGACGCATAGGCCCCCACGCCATAGGACGACGCGGCAAAACCGCTGGCATCGGCGCTGGCGCCGACGGCCGTGCCACCCACGCCGGCACTGGTGGCGCCGGTGACCACCGGCACGCCACCACTGGTGATCAGCGGGTTGCCGTTGGCATCCACCGCAGCGCCACCGACGGCCACGCTGCCCGGTCCGTTGGCCTGCGCGTTGTTGCCGAATGCCGCGCTGTTCTGGCCCGAGGCCAGCGCGTTGTTGCCCACCGCAGTCGCGTTCTGCGCAACGGCAGTGGCACCGGCACCGACCGCCGTGGTGCCAGTGCCGATGGCATTGGCGGCCTCGCCTGCGGCCAGCGCGTCGTCACCTTCAGCCAGCGCACCGGCATCGCTGTTGCTGCTGCCGGTGGCCTGGAAGCGCTTGGCGGTGGCATCGGCCACTGCGGCAACATCCTTCAACTGGCCAACGTTGACCGCATCGGTATCTTCGGTGCCGGCGGCAACGCTGGTGATCTGGCGGGTCAGGCCATATCCGGCGGCACCGACGGACACGGTATCGACACGGTCAGCCAGCGAACCGGCGCCCAACGCCACGCTGCCGGTAGCGACCGCGGCCGAATTGGAGCCCAGCGCGGTGCTGTATTCACCGACGGCCGTGCTGAACGCACCTACTGCAATCGAGGCTTCGTTGGCAGCCGTGGCGCCGCGGCCCAATGCGGTACTGCCGGGGCCCATCGCTACGGCACCGCCACCGACGGCGGTCGCGCCATCGGCGGTGGCTTCGGACAGTGCACCCAGTGCCGTTGCTGCACCGTTTTCGCTGGCGGCGTACGCGCTGGCACCGACGGCGGTATCGCCAAGGCCGAAGGCTGCTGCGCTTTGCCCGACCACCACGCTGGCATCGCCGATCGCCAGCGCGCCCTGGCCGAATGCGCTGGCGCCGATGCCTGCGGCAATGGCCTGGGTACCGATGGCAGTGGTGGCGTTGGCCAGCGACTGCGCACCGGCACCGGCGGACAGTGCGCCTTCACCCTCGATCTTCGCCGCGTCGCTGTCATCGCCTGCGCCGTCGGCCTTGAAGTACCGGTTGCCGTCGGCGGCTACGTCGGCCAGCGCGGCCTGCGTGGCGCGCGCCTGCGCGTCCAGCTGCGCCTTGTTCACTGCGTCGGTCGCCTGCGTGCCTGCGGCGACATTGGTGACCTGCCGTTCCTTGCCGGCATCGCCGACGGAGACGGTGTTGGCACGCGTGGCTTTGGAGCCGGCGCCCAGCGCCACGCTGTTGGCCGCACTGGCACTGCTGTTGCTGCCGATCGCCACCGCATTGCTGCCCTTGGCCGTGGCCGAGCCTTCGATCAGGCACTTTTCGAGCAGCTTGCCGCTGAATGCCACGCAGGTGGCGCTACCGCCGATCTGCACCGACTGTGCGGTGGCAGAGCCACTCATGCCCAATCCCAATACCAGGCCCAGTGCCACCGCCAGCAGTGCGGGCGTGGCCTGTGTCGCATCGCGGCGCTGGTCGACGACCCCACCGCTGCTGCTGTCGGAGGAAGCCAGTTCCGAGGCCACCACCAACTGACCCAATGCTTTGTTCCAGACCTTGCGATAAATCCGATTCATCGGTACGGCTCCTGATTGGACTGGTTTTGGGCAAAGCAACGCCACCGCTGGGCTTTCCGGCCCAACGTCCCCTGGGGGCGTTTATTCGCGTGATTTACTGCGGGGTATTGCCGAACGGCGCGCAGCGACAGAAAACCGAGCGCGTGCGCCAACCGGTTACTGCGAAATGAATGATTCTGAAACGGGGTTCAAGTGTTAACGGCAACTTTGCAGATCGTCAAGACTTTGACACGACAAATCCTATTGCCGTGAAGCAGTTCACTCTTTTCCCTGTTTATGAAAGGATTTTGTTAGCGGCGCGTGACGCAACCCTGTCGCCTGAAAATCCATGTAACTCGCGGGTGCATCAGGATTTTCACACGCGCAAAGAAAAAACCCGCCGATCAACGGCGGGTTTTTCCATACGCAACGGCATTGAAGCCTGCGCGGTGTGGTGCGATCAGCCGCACCACACCCGCGCGTTGCGGAACATGCGCATCCACGGCGAATCACCCTGCCACTCGGCCGGGGCCCAGCTCATGTTGAGCGCGCGCGGGGTGCGTTCCGGGTGCGGCATCATGATGGTCACGCGGCCGTCGCTGCTGGTCAGGCCGGTGATGCCGTCCGGCGAACCGTTCGGATTCAGCGGGTACTGGCTGGCCACGTTGCCGTGGCCATCGATATAGCGCAGCGAAACACGGGCCGCGGCCTGGTCGACCGCGTTGTCGAACACCGCCTGGCCTTCGCCATGCGCCACTGCTACCTGCAGGCGCGAACCGGCCATGCCACGCAGCAGGATCGACGGAGATTCCACCACTTCCAGCAGCGCGGTACGGGCTTCGAACTGCTCGCTGGCATTGCGGCGGAACTGCGGCCAGTGTTCGGCACCGGGAATGATGTCCTTCAGCTGGCTCATCATCTGGCAGCCGTTGCACACGCCCAGGGCGAAGCTGTCCTCGCGCGCGAAGAACGCGGCGAAGGCATCACGCAGCGCGCTGCGCTCCAGGATCGAGGTGGCCCAGCCACGGCCAGCGCCAAGCACGTCGCCGTAACTGAAGCCGCCGCAGGCGACCAGGCCGGTGAAGTCCTGCAGGGCGACGCGGCCTTCGATCAGGTCGCTCATGTGCACATCGAAGGGCCGGAAGCCGGCACGTTCGAAGATGTTCGCCATTTCGATCTGGCCGTTGACGCCCTGCTCGCGCAGCACGGCCACGCGCGGACGCGCACCGGTGCTGATGAACGGGGCGGCCACGTCTTCATTGATGTCGAAGCTGAGCTTGGGCTTCAGGCCCGGTGCGTTGAAGGCACGGGCGATCTCACGCTCGGCGTCGGCGTTGGCCGGGTTGTCGCGGCGCTTCTGCATCGCGTGGGTGACCGACCACCATGCGTCGAACAGCGACTCCCAGCGCCATTCAGCCAGGTTCTCGCCAGCCAGCGACACGCGCACCACCGGTGCGGTGGTCGGCTTGGCGATGCGCTGCGCGCACTCGGTCAGTGCATGGCGCTCGACCAGGTCGGCGAACGCTGCGCGGTCTTCGCGTGCGATCTGCACCACCGCGCCCAGCTCTTCGTTGAACAGGCTGCGGAATGGATCGTCGCCCCAGGCATCGAGGGTGATGTCCAGCCCCAGGCGCGACGTGAAGGCCATTTCGCACAGCGCGGCGAAGGCACCGCCATCGCTGCGGTCGTGGTAGGCCAGCAGCAGGCCGGCCTGGCGCGCATCGCGGATCAGCTCGAAGAAGCCACGCAGGCGCTGCGGGTCGTCCAGATCCGGGGCAGCGCCGGCGAACGCCGGCAGGTCACCGTGGTCGGCATGCACCTGGGCCAGGATGGAACCGCCCAGGCGCTGCTTGCCGGCGCCAAGGCCGATCAGCCACAGCTCGCTTTCCACGTCGCGGTCGAGCAGCGGGGTCAGCTGCTGGCGCACATCGGCGACCGGTGCGAACGCAGAGATCACCAGCGACACCGGCGACACGCTCTTGTGCGCTTGGCCCTGGTCGTGCCACTGCGCCTGCATCGACAGCGAGTCCTTGCCCACCGGAATGCTGATGTCCAGCTGCGGGCACAGTTCCATGCCCACGGCCTTCACCGCGTCGTACAGCAGCGCGTCTTCGCCCGGGTGGCCGGCCGCGGCCATCCAGTTCGCCGACAGTTTGATCTCATCCAGCGCATCGACCGGGGCCGCGCACAGGTTGGTCAACGCTTCGCCCACGGCCATGCGTGCCGAAGCCGCCGCATCGAGCAGGGCCAGCGGGGTGCGCTCGCCGATCGACATCGCCTCGCCGGCCACGCCGTCGAAGTCGGCCACGGTGATGGCCACATCGGCCACCGGCAGCTGCCACGGGCCAACCATCTGTTCGCGTGCGGTCAGACCACCGACGCTGCGGTCACCGATGGTGACCAGGAAGTTCTTCGAGGCCACCGTCGGGTGCGCAAGCACGCGCAGGCCCGCTTCCTGCAGGTCCAGGCCCGCGGTCTTCAGCGCCGGCCAGCGCGGTGCCGGCGGGTGTGCGGTATCGCGGTGCATCTTCGGCGGCTTGCCGAACAGCACGTCCATCGGCAGGTCGATCGGCGCATCGGCCGGGGTGTGGCCCGGCACGGCGCCATAGGCCACCACCAGGTGTTCCTCGGCGGTGGCCACGCCGACCGCAGCGAACGGGCAGCGCTCGCGGGCGCACAGCGCGGCGAACTCGGCCAGGCGCTCCTGGGCGACGCCGAGCACGTAGCGTTCCTGCGATTCGTTGCACCACAGCTGCATCGGCGACAGCGACGGATCATCGGTGGGCACCTTGCCCAGATCGATCACGCCACCGACCTTGGAGTCGTGCAGCAGCTCGGGGATGGCATTGGACAGGCCACCGGCACCGACGTCGTGGAAGAACTTGATCGGGTTGTTGCTGCCCATCGCCACGCAGCGGTCGATGACCTCCTGGCAGCGGCGTTCCATTTCCGGGTTGTCGCGCTGCACGCTGGCGAAATCCAGGTCCTCGGCGCTTTCGCCGGAGGCCACCGAACTGGCGGCACCGCCACCCAGGCCGATCAGCATCGCCGGGCCACCGAGCACGATGACCGCATCACCGGGCTGCAGCTGGATCTTGTCGACCTGGGTACGGTCGATGGCGCCGAGGCCGCCGGCCAGCATGATCGGCTTGTCGTAGGCACGCACCAGGTCGGCACCTTCAGGCAGCTCGAAGCTGCGGAAGTAGCCAAGCAGGTTCGGGCGGCCGAACTCGTTGTTGAACGCGGCGCCGCCGAGCGGACCATCGGTCATGATTTCCAGCGCGGGCGCCATGCGCGGGTTCAGCGCACGCGGCGCTTCCCACGGCTGCGGCAGCTCGGGAATGCGCAGGTGCGAGACCGAGAAACCGGTCAGGCCAGCCTTCGGCTTGCCGCCGCGGCCGGTCGCGCCTTCGTCGCGGATTTCACCACCGGCGCCGGTCGAGGCGCCCGGGAACGGTGCGATGGCGGTCGGATGGTTGTGGGTCTCCACCTTGATCTGGAACGCGCTGGGCACCTGTGGTTCACGACGGTACTCGCCGCTGGCCGGATCCGGGCGGTAGCGCGACGCCGGATGGCCTTCGATCACCGCGGCGTTGTCGCTGTACGCGCTGAGCGTGTGCTGCGGGGTCTGCTGGTGGGTGTTCTTGATCATCCGGAACAGCGAGCGGTCCTGCTCCTGGCCGTCGATGGTCCAGCTGGCGTTGAAGATCTTGTGGCGGCAGTGCTCGGAATTGGCCTGCGCGAACATCATCAGTTCGACGTCCGACGGCGAGCGGCCCAGCGCGGTGAAGCGTTCGCGCAGGTAATCGATCTCGTCCTGGGCCATGGCCAGGCCGAGGCGCTCGTTGGCGGCCTCCAGCTGGTCCACCGGCACGCGTTCCAGTTCGCCACGGGCGGGTGCCGAGAACAGCGCCTGGCCCTGCTGCACGGTCTCCAGCACTGACTGCGTCATCGGGTCGTGCAGCGCCTTGACCAGCGCCTGCTGCACGTCGGCATCGGCCGGCCAGCCCTGCACGTCGATACGCAGGCCCCGCTCGACCCGGCTTACCGGCTGGCCGGCACCGCGCACCAGTTCGGTGGCCTTGCTCGACCACGGCGACAGCGTACCCAGGCGCGGCACCACGATGCGGCTGACCGCGCCGTCGGCCACGGCTTCTGCCTGCGGCGCCGCTTCGAGGATGCGGCACAGGGTGGCGAGGTCGGGAGCGGCGCTGCCTTCGGGCTGCACGAAGTAGACGTGCCAGGCACCGCTGATGCGCAGGGAGGGAGCGATGGACTGCAGGCGGGATTCAAGACGTTCGCGGCGGAACGGCGACAGGGCGGGCGCGCCCTCGAGGACCATCATGTCCGGGGAACCGTAGTTGGGAAACGGGCCCGACATTGTACCGGAAGCGGGGGAAGGGCTTTGGCCGGGCGGCGCCCGGCACCCGCCGAGGCCAGGGCAACAGCAACAGCAACAGCAACAGCAACGGCCAAAGCAAAAGCGGGGTTCCCGTGGGATGGCGGGGTGGGTCCGGTGGCGGGGGACGCCGTAAACCCGTCCTTGGGGGCTTGGCCGCGGCATCCATGCCGCGGACACCCCCGCCACCGGACCCACCCCGCCTCCGACAGATTTCCGCGATCTGCGGTAGATCCACGCCATGCGTGGATGCTCCCCGGTAGTGCCGGCCGCTGGCCGGCAACAAGGGAACGTCGGAAGTCAGGCATTTAAGAGCGCAGCGACCGGCTTCTGCTTTTGATTTTTTGTTCTGTCTTTCGTGGCTGACCGCGCAGGAACCTGTCCGTGGCCGGGCGGGTGGGCTGCGCAGGGGCGTGAGCCGCATGGATGCGGCGACCGAGCTTACATGGACGTACTTGCAGCGTCCCCTGCGCAGCCCACCCGCCCGGCCAACCACCAGAAATCCGCTGTCAGCGACCCACCCCAGCCACGAGGGGGCTCCGCCGATGGCCGCCGACCGCGCGCAGCGCCGCTCTCCATCCGAATCCCGGAACCATGCGCTTGCTCACGGATTGACCACGCGATTGATGACAACGTTGTCCCCACCTGGCGCCGGACTCTCTCCCCGGCCTCCCAGGTACCTCCGTCCGGCCCCACCCGTCGCCTTCCCGGGCGACGCCCGGACCTGCGTCACGCGCGGCGCCATCGGGGCCCGCGCGCCCTTTGATCGGAGACTTACCCATGTACGACCCGATTGTGCGCAGTGCCGAACGTGCGACCCGAAACTGTCGTCCCCGCCGCCTGGCCTGGCTGCTTGCCGTGGCCGCCGGTGCCGCTGCCCTGCCAGGCCTGGCGCAGGCCGCCAGCTGTGCCGGCGTGGCCCAGTGGGACCAGGCCAAGATCTACCGGGCCGGCGATACCCTGCAGAAAGGAGGCGTCCTCTATCGGGCGAACCAGGACATCTGGAACGCGCCGCCGGACCATCCGGCCGGTGCGCCCTATTACACCAACCTCGGTGCCTGCGATGGCAGCGGCGCCAACCAGCCGCCGGTGGTCAGCCTGACCTCGCCGGCCAACGGCGCCACCTTCAGCGCCGGCAGCACGGTCAACGTGACCGCTACCGCCAGTGATCCGGACGGCAGCGTCGCCAAGGTCGAGTTCTTCCGCGATGGCAGCACGCTGGGCGTGGCCACCAGTGCGCCGTATGCGGCCAGCTGGACCAATGCCAGCGCCGGCAGCCACACCCTGCGCGCGGTAGCCACCGACAACAACAACGCCACCAGCAGCACCGCGACCATCACCATCACCGTCAACGCCGCCGGTGGCGATACCACCGCACCGAGCGTGCCGGGCGGACTGGCGGTCGGCACACGTACCGCCAACAGCATCGCGCTCAGCTGGAGCCCGTCCACCGACAACACCGGTGGCAGCGGCGTGGCTGGCTATGACGTGTACCGCAATGGCAGCCTGGTCGGTTCACCATCCAGTGCCAGCTACGTCGATGGCGGCCTGACTGCATCGACCACCTACCGCTACCGTGTGCGTGCCCGCGACAACGCCGGCAACGCGTCCGCGCAGGGCACAGAGATCAGCGCCACCACGCTGGCCGGCGACGGCGGCACCACCGGCAAGCGGGTCATCGGCTACTTCACCCAGTGGGGCATCTACGGCCGCAACTACCGGGTCAAGAACATCGACAGCAGCGGTTCGGCCGCGCGCCTGACCCACATCAACTACGCCTTCGGCAACGTGCGCAACAACCGCTGCGAAGTGGGCGTCACCCAGCCGTCGGATCCGAACAGCGGTGCCGGTGGTGATGCCTTCGCCGACTACACCAAGGCCTTCAGTGCCGCCGAGAGTGTCAGCGGCAGCGCCGATACCTGGGACCAGCCGCTGCGCGGCAACTGGAACCAGCTCAAGCAGCTCAAGGCCAAGTACCCCGGCATGAAGGTGCTGATCTCGCTGGGTGGCTGGACCTGGTCGCGTGGCTTCTCCAGCGCGGCGCGCCCGGAAAACCGCCAGGCCTTCGTCGCCTCGTGCATCGATGCCTACATCAAGGGCAACCTGCCGGTAACCGACGGTGCCGGTGGTGCCGGTGCCGCGCTGGGCGTGTTCGACGGCATCGACATCGACTGGGAATACCCGGTGGCGTGCGGCATCGAATGCGGCAAGCCGGAAGACAACGCCAACTTCACCGCGCTGATGGCCGAGTTCCGCCGCCAGCTCGATGCAGTGCGTCCGGGCCTGCTGCTGACGGTGGCGGTGGGTGCCGGCATCGACAAGATCCGCGTCACCGACCCGGCCGCGTACCACCCGTACCTGGACTACATCAACGTGATGACCTACGACTTCCACGGCGCGTGGGATGCGAAGACCAATCACCAGTCGGCGCTGTTTGATTCGCCGAATGATCCGTCCACCGGCGACCAGAAGCTGTACAACAGCAACGACGCCATCGAGGCCTTCATCAGCCGTGGCGTGCCTGCCGCCAAGCTCAACCTGGGCATCGGCTACTACGGGCGTGGCTGGACCGGTGTGGCCAACGCCAACAACGGCCTGTACCAGACCGCGACCGGCGCTGCCCCGGGCACGTATGAAGCCGGCATCGAGGACTGGAAGGTGCTGAAGAACCTGGCGTGGCCGGGCTACACCGACAACACCGCCGGTGCCACCTGGATCTACAACGGCAGCACGCTGTGGAGCTTCGACACCCCGGCCAACATCACCCGCAAGATGGGTTACGTGAAGACCCAGGGCCTGGGCGGCGCGTTCGTCTGGGAGTTCAGTGGTGACGATGCACAGGGCACGCTGACCAAGGCGGTCAGTGATGGCCTGAAGTAAGAAAAAAGCCGGGGATGCGGCACGCATCCCCGGCCTCCCACCTGTAGAGGTCGGCGGCGATCAGCGCTTGGCCGACAGCTTTTCCAGCGCCGCGCGCAGCTGCGCCGGCGGCAGGTAGCCCCCCAGCTGGGTGCCGTCCGGCGCGAAGATCGCCGGCGTGCCGTTCACGCCCAGCTGCTGGCCCAGTGCGTACTGCATCGCCACCGGGTTCGTGCAGTTCTTTGCCGGCACGCTGCCACCGCGCTTGGCGTTGGTCAGTGCCTGGCGGCGATCGGCCGCACACCAGACCGAGATCATGTCGGTGTAGTCCTTGCTGCCGAGGCCCATGCGCGGGAATGCCAGATACTCCACCGAGATACCGTTGCGGTTGAGCTCGGCGATGTCCTGGTGCAGCTTGCGGCAGTAGCCGCACTCGATGTCGGTGAACACGCTGATGGTGTACTTGGCATTCGGCGCGGCGAACACGATGCGGTCGCCATGGTTGGCCTTGGCCAGCAGATCGCGACGGTAGCCGAGCAGGCCTTCGCTGTTGGCCGGGCCCTTGGCACGGGTGTCGTAGGGCTGCGACTGGAACAGGTAGCGACCGTCGTCGGACACGTACAGCAGCTGGCCGGAAACGACCACCTCGCGGAAGCCGGGGAACGGCGCGGCACCGATGTAGTCCACCTTGAAACCGGGGTTCAGGGCAGTCAACGCGGCGCGCACGGCCTGGTCGGCAGGCGCGTTGGCGGCCGGGCCGGGCTTGGCAGCAGCGGCAGGCGCCTTGGCGGCTGGCGGGGCCGGCTGGGCGCAGGCAGTCAGGCTGAGCGCACCGAACACGGCGGCGATGGCAAATCGGAGCATGGAGCAGTCCGCGACAGAAGAAGACCCCGGATTCTGACACAGCCACCGGCACGGGGCCGCGACGCCGCGCACCGCCCGGGGCCGGGGTTCAGGACACGGCTCAGCCGCGCGGATGATGCCGGGCGTGCAGTTTCTGCAGGTGCTCGCGCGCCACCAGGGTGTAGATCTGGGTGGTCGACAACGAGCTGTGGCCAAGCAGCATCTGCAGCGCGCGCAGGTCGGCACCGCGGTTGAGCAGATGGGTGGCGAAGCTGTGGCGCAGGCCGTGCGGGCTGATCCGCGCCGGGTCGATGCCGGCCACCTGCGCGTGGCGCTTGACCAGGTGCCAGAACGCCTGCCGGGTCAGCGCATGCAGCGTCGGCTCGACAAACAATGGGGTCTGCCCATCGGCCAGCGCCTGCACCTTGCCCTTGCCGACCAGCAGCGGGCGCGATGCCTGTAGATAGCGCTCCAGCCAGTGCTGCGATTCCTCACCCAGCGGCACCAGCCGTTCCTTGCTGCCCTTGCCGGTGACCCGCAGCACGCCCTGGCGCAGGTTGACCGCGGTGGCCGGCAGCAGCACCAGCTCGCTCACGCGCAGGCCGGCGGCGTACATCAACTCCAGCATGGCGCGGTCGCGCAGGCCCAGCGGGCTGTCGATATCCGGCGCTGCCAACAGCGCGTCGATCTGGCTTTCGGCCAGCGCCTTGGGCAGCAATCGTGGCAGCTTGGGCGGATCCAGCAGCGCGCTGGGGTCCTCGCCGCGTTCGCCACGGCGCACGCCATCGGCGAAGAACGCCCGCAGCGCCGACAGCAACCGCGCATTGCTGCGCGGCGACCAGCCATGACGGGTGCGCCAGGCCAGGTAGTCGAACAACCCCGGGCGCTCGATGCCGGCCAGGCCACCATCGCGCCCATCCATCCAGCGCGCCAGCCCTTCCAGGTCGCGCCGGTAGCTGTCGAGGGTGGCGCGGGCCAGACCGTTCTCGGCCCAGATCGCATCGAGGAAGCGCTGGATGCGCATACTGTCGTCGGCGCGCAGTTCGGGCAGTTGCTGGACCAGCTGGCGGCGTTCGGCGGGGGTGGAAACAAGGGCCATGCGTGCAGGATACGAGGGCCACTGCGGATGCGGCCAGCATTGCGTATGCTCGGCGCATGTCCCGCCCCGCCATTGATACGGCCCCTGCGGCCACTACCGAGCTGCCCCGCCCGCGTGCATTGCTGCTGTGGCGCGTGCTGGCGATGGTCTACGACGCGCTGCCGGTGCTGGCGCTGTGGATGTTGGCCGGCACCCTGTTCACCCTTGCCTACACCTTCAGCGGCCACGCCCAGCGCGAGAACATCGCACCGTTCAGCGCCTGGCAGTGGCTGCTGTGGGCGGTGTGCTGGCTGGTCACGGGGTGGTATGCCACGGCCAGCTGGCGCCGTGGTGGGCAGACGCTGGGCATGCGGCCGTGGCGGCTGAAACTGCGCGCCAGCGATGGCGCGCCGCTGCGGCGCAGCCAGCTGTGGATGCGTTTCACCGTGGGCACGCTGTCCCTGCTGCTGGGTGGACTGGGATTCTGGTGGGCCTGGGTCGACCGCGACCGCCTGACCTGGCACGACCGCGCCAGCGGCACCCGCGTGGTGCGCATGCCCAAGCGCTGATGCGCATCCAGTAGCGTCGAGCCATCCTCGGCAGTTTCGCGATGCACTCGAGAGCCGAGCATGGGCTCGGCTCTACACGATCAACGCAGCGATCAGCTGGCTGGCGCCGGGTCCTGCAGGATCACCGCCGGCTGCGTCCAGAGGTCGAAGAAGGCGGACGCAAACGCATTGGCCTGCACATCATCGGCCACCGGCGACTGTCCGCTCAACTGCGCACGGGTCTTCACGAAGTCCTGCCACAGCTTCAGGCTGGCCTTCTTCAGGCGCCTCTGCTCCCCCGCGTCGGTGGCCGCCAGATAGCGCGCATAGAGGTCGCGCATCGGTTTGCCCTGAGCCTCATAGGCCGCCGGGAGCGCCGGCAGTTGGGCCGGGGTGAATGCCACCGTTGCCGCCGGCACCTGGTAGCCGCCCGGCCCGAAGGCCGCCTTCAGGTCTTCCCCGGCGTCCAGGTACTTGAAGAAGCCGGGCACGTTGTAGAGCTTGGTCCGGTAGTCGGACGAGGTTTCCGGGCTGTTGGACACCACCGTATCGGGCAGCTCCCCCATCAGCCCAACGTCCCAACGGCGCGGAATGAACAAACCGGTCGCCTTCACGTAGGGGCCCTCGATCTCCACGTCGTTCAGTTCGATCTTCGACGCCAGGCCACCGGAGTTGGTCTTGCTGGTGATGTACTGCTCGGTGACGATCACGTACTCGGCCATGGCCGGGTTGATCAACCCACCGATCCCATCGGCGTAGACAACCATGCGTACGCTGCCGATCTTCTCGCTCTGCAGTCGGTACTGGCCCGGCTCCAGGACCAGGGGCATGGAGGTGTGCGGCGGCAGGGTATGCACCTGCTGGTCGACCGACAAGGTCAGCGGTGCATCCGTCGGGTTGTCGATCTCGAAGTCGACGGTGGACCGGCTGCAGCCGGCAGAAAGCAGCACGGCCGCGATGTACGGCAGAAAGCGTTGGAAGCTCATGTTCGTCCTTGAAGTGAAACGGAAACAGCCGGGCCTTGCCCGGCTCCCTGGGAATCAACCCGACTTGCGCCGGAACAGCAGTCCCGATATCGCCAGCATCACGATCGGCGGCAACGCATAGGCAATGCGGTAATCGAACTTCAACGCGCCGGCCATGCGGCCGAAGAACAGCTGCAGCAGCCAGAAGCCCAGCGCGAACAGGATGCCGAGGAACAGGCGCTTGCCCATGCCACCACTGCGCAGCGAGCCGAACGCGAACGGCACCGCCGCCAGGCACAGCGCCAGCACGTTCACCGGGTAGAACCAGCGGCTCCAGTACACATCCTCGTAGTCGCGCGCATCCAGACCGTTGCGCTCGCGGTATTCGATGCTGGTGCGCAGTTCGGCCACGCTGAGGTTGCGCGGCTTGGCGATGCCGGTGGCCAGCGCGCCAGCGTCCAGCTTGGAGTTCCACGGCTCGCGCGCCACTTCCTCGCGCGTGGCCGAACGTTCACCGAAGGTATCGCGGCGCACGCCGGTCAGCACCCAGCCGTCACGGTCATGCTCGGCCGTGTCCGCATGGGTCAGCGAGGCGATCCGACCATCCTCGGCGATGCGATACAGGCGCACGTCACGCAGGATCAGCCGCGTGCCCTTGTCGCCCACCAGCTGCTCTTCGCCACCGGCGGCGCTGAGGAAGGTATCGCCCTCGCGCGCCCACAAACCGGAATAGCGGGTGGTGGAGATGTCCCGCCCCCATTTGGCACTGGACTTCAGCGCATCGGCACGGTCCTGGCCCCAGGGGCCTAGCGTCTCGGCGCTGAGCACCATCACTGCGGTAAGCAACGACAGGGCGATGGCCACCGATACGCTCAGGCGCTTGCGCGACAGGCCCAGCGCACGCAGCGCGGTCAGCTCGGAGGTCGCGGCCAGCTGGCCCAGGCCCATCAGTGCACCGATCACCGCAGCCGTGGGGAACATGGTGTAGGCACGGCGTGGCACCGTATACAGCACCCAGGCGGCCGCATGCCCCAGGGTGTAGCCGTTCTTGCCGATGTCCTTGAACTCGCCGGAAAACGCCATCACCACGTCCAGGCCCACCAGTACGGCCCAGGTCAGCAGCACCGTGGTGAACACCGACTGGCCGAGATACAGGTCGAAACGCATCGGACGCAGTCTCATGCGCGGGCTCCCTTCGGGCGGCCCAGGCGGCCATCACGTGCATACATCCAGATCGCCAGCGCCAGCAGCGGCAGGGTCAGCCACCACAGGCCAAGCGCAGGCGGAATCTTGCCGTTGGCGATCCAGCCACTGCCGATGAACATCAGGTTGGTGCCCACCATGTAGGCCATCAGCGCCAGCATCATCCGCCCGTAGCGCTGCTGGCGCGGCGAGCTGCGGCCCAGCGGCACGGTCAGCAGCGCAAACGCCAGTGCGATCAACGGCGGGGCAAGGCGGCGATGCAGCTGTGCCTGCGCCTCGGGCCGGTCATCGCCGAACAGCTGCGTGGTCGGCATCAGCTCCGGATCATCGCCGGTACGGGTCTGCGCACCGTCGGGCAGGGCCACATCGTTGCGGGCGAAGGTGGCCAGGCGGTAATCCAGCCCCCCGGCCACCGGTCCTTCCACCTGGTGGCCATCATCCAGCTCCAGGAAGCGCTGGCGGGCGCCTTCGAAGAACATGCGCCCCCCTGCGGCGGACACGACTTCCAGGCGATCGTCCTTCTGCCGCTGCAGGAAGACCCGGCCCAGCTGGGTACCATCGGGCGAGATCGAGGACAGGTAGACCACGCCACCGTTGGGCAGCTGGGTGAAGCGGCCCGGCTCCAGGCCCGCCATCAGAACGCTTCGATTGGCCTCGATGATCATCTGCTCGGCTACCCGGCCGGCCCACGGGCCCAGCCACAAGGAGCAGGCGCCGACCAGCGCCACCACCGGCACCACCAGCATCAGCAGCGGCCGCAGCAGGCGTTTGGGGCCCACGCCAATGGCAGTGATGACGGCCATTTCCGAGTCGCGGTAGAGACGGGCCACCGCCAGCAGCAGGCCCAGCATCAACGCCAGCGGCAGGATCAGTGGCAGGTAGGCGATGAACTGCAGGCCCAGCTGGGAGAACAGCAGCTTCGCCGGCAGGCGCCCGTCGGCGATGTTGCCGAGGATGTCCACCAGCACGCCGCCCACGCTGACCACCAGCAGGACGATCAGGGTAGCCAGGAAACTCTGGACGAAATCGCCCAGCAGGTATCGGTCGAGCTTCAGCATGGGGCGGTGGTTTAAACTCTGGGGTTCGTTCGCGGTGCCGCCCAGTCTACTGTCTGGGCGTAAACGGCCTGCGATTGTACGGACTCGCCAATGGAATCTGCTCAATGGCCCTCGAATTCACCCTGAACCACGTTGCTCCGGCCGCCGCCGCCGTTGATTGCCTGGTGGTCGGCGCGTATGCCGACCATACCCTGACCCCCGCCGCACAGGCCCTGGACGCCGCCAGCGGCGGCCGCCTGGCCTCGCTGGCCCAGCGCGGCGACCTGTCCGGCAAGACCGGCGCCACCACCCTGCTGCACGACCTGCCGGGCGTGTCCGCCCCGCGCGTGCTGGTGGTCGGTCTCGGTGACGCCGCCCGCTTCGGTGTGCCGCAGTACCTGAAGGCCGTTGGCGACGCCGTGCGCGCGCTGAAAGCGGGCGCTACCCGCAGCGCACTGTTCACCCTGTCCGAAGTGGCCATCAAGGACCGCGACGCGGCCTGGGCGATCCGCCAGGCAGTGATCGCCGCCGATCACGCTGCCTACCGCTACACCGCCACTCTGGGCAAGAAGAAGGCCGACGACGCCGGCCTGGCCCAGCTGGCCATCGCCGGTGACGACGCCCAGGCCCTGGCCCAGGGCCAGGCCATCGCTGCCGGTGTCGAGTTCGCCCGCGAGCTGGGCAACCTGCCGCCGAACTACTGCACCCCGGCCTACCTGGCCGAGGTGGGCGTGAAGTTTGCCGGTGAGCATGACGGTGCCGAGGCCGAGATTCTCGATGAGCACCAGATGGAAGCGCTGGGCATGGGCTCGCTGCTGGCCGTGGCCCGTGGTTCGGCCAACCGCCCGCGTCTGGTGGTGCTGAAGTGGACCGGCGGCGGCGACGCCAAGCCGTACGTGCTGGTCGGCAAGGGCATCACCTTCGATACCGGTGGCGTCAACCTGAAGACCCAGGGCGGCATCGAAGAGATGAAGTACGACATGTGCGGTGGCGCCAACGTCATCGGCACCTTCGTCGCCGCGGTCAAGGCCAAGCTGCCGCTGAACCTGGTGGTGGTGGTGCCGGCGGTGGAAAACGCCATCGACGGCAACGCCTACCGCCCGTCCGACGTGATCACCTCGATGTCGGGCAAGACCATCGAAGTGGGCAACACCGACGCCGAAGGCCGCCTGATCCTGTGCGATGCGCTGACCTATGCGCAGCGCTTCGAGCCGGCCGCGCTGGTCGACGTCGCGACCCTGACCGGTGCCTGCATGGTCGCCCTGGGCCACCAGACCGCCGGCCTGATGAGCAAGCACGACGACCTGGCCAATGAACTGCTGGCCGCCGGCGAGCATGTGTTCGACCGCGCCTGGCGCCTGCCGTTGTGGGACGAGTACCAGCCGATGCTGGATTCGACCTTCGCCGACGTCTACAACATCGGCGGCCGCTGGGCCGGCGCGATCACCGCGGGCTGCTTCCTGTCGCGCTTCACCGAAGGCCAGCGCTGGGCCCATCTGGACATCGCCGGCGTGGCCAGCGATGAAGGCAAGCGTGGCATGGCCACCGGCCGCCCGGTCGGCCTGCTGAGCCAGTGGCTGCTGGACCAGGCCGCCCGCGCCTGATGCCGTACCCGACCCTGGCCGGCCCCCGCTGGCCAGGGCCTCGCCCGGCACCGCCGGGCCCCTGCCTGACCCGGATCCTGCCATGCCCCGCGCCGACTTCTACCTGATCGCCAAGCCCCGCTTCCTGACCGAGCCGCTGCGCCTGGTCTGCGAACTGGCGCGCAAGGCCAACGACGCCGGGTTGTTCACCCTGGTGCTGGCCCGCGACCAGGCCCAGGCCGAGGAGCTGGACGAGCTGCTGTGGGCGTTCGACAACGATGCCTACATCCCGCACCAGATCGCCGGCGAAGACATGGACGAGGAAGAGGCCCTGGTGCTGATCGCCGTACCCGGCACCGACGCGCCGGCACGCCCGCTGGTGATCAACCTGCGCGATGAACCCTGGCTGGGCCAGTGCGAACGCGTGCTGGAAGTGGTCCCGGCCGATCCGGAAGCGCGCGAACCGCTGCGCGAACGCTGGCGCCAGTACAAGGCCGCCGGTTACGAGCTGAACAAGCACGACATGTAAGCGCGCCCCGGCCCCCTTGGTGGGCCGCCGCCGCGCCCTGATCCTTCAACGATTACCTCCTGGTTCCCCCGCATGACCCAACTCGCCTCCAGCTACGACCCGAAGTCCTTCGAGACCGACCTCTACGAGGCCTGGGAGAAGGCCGGCCACTTCAAGCCGTCCGGCAAGGGCGAGCCGTACACCATCCTGCTGCCGCCGCCGAACGTGACCGGCACGCTGCACATGGGCCATGCGTTCCAGCAGACCCTGATGGACGCGCTGGTGCGCTACCACCGCATGCGCGGCTACGACACGCTGTGGCAAGTCGGTACCGACCACGCCGGCATCGCCACCGAAATGGTGGTCAGCCGCAACCTGGCGCTGGAAGGCAAGGGTGAGACCCGTGATTCGCTGGGCCGCGAAGGCTTCATCGGCAAGGTCTGGGAGTGGAAGCAGCAGTCCGGCGATACCATCGAGCGCCAGATGCGCCGCCTCGGCACCTCCGCCGACTGGTCGCGCAGCACCTTCACCATGGACCCGCAGCCGTCGGCGGCGGTCAACGAAGCCTTCGTGCGCTGGTACGAGCAGGGCCTGATCTACCGCGGCCAGCGCCTGGTCAACTGGGACCCGGTGCTGAAGACCGCCATTTCCGACCTGGAAGTGGAGAGCGCCGAGGAAGACGGCTTCCTGTGGTCGATCGCCTACACGCTGGATGAGGGCCTGAGCTACGAACACGTCGAGCGCGATGCCGACGGCGTGGAAACCCTGCGCGAAACCCGCGACTACCTGGTGGTCGCCACCACCCGCCCGGAAACCCTGCTGGGCGATACCGCGGTGATGGTGCACCCGGAAGACGAGCGCTACGCGCACCTGATCGGCAAGAGCGTGGTGCTGCCGCTGACCGGCCGCCGCGTGCCGGTGATCGCCGACGACTACGTGGACCGCGCGTTCGGCACCGGCGTGGTCAAGGTCACCCCAGCGCATGATTTCAACGACTACGAAGTGGGCGTGCGCCACAGCCTGCCGATGATCAACCTGTTCACCCCGGTGGCAGCGCTGAACGAAAACGCGCCGGAGCGTTTCCAGGGTCTGGACCGCTACGCCGCGCGCAAGGCCGTGCTGGCCGAACTGGAAGACCTGGGCATCCTGGTCGAGACCAAGGCGCACAAGCTGCAGGTGCCGCGCGGTGACCGCACCGGCCAGGTGATCGAGCCGTACCTGACCGACCAGTGGTTCGTGAAGATGGACGACCTGGCCAAGCGCGGCCTGGAACTGGTCGAGGACGGAAGCATTTCCTTCGTGCCGCCGAACTGGATCAACACCTACCGCCACTGGATGAACAACATCCAGGACTGGTGCATCAGCCGCCAGCTGTGGTGGGGCCACCGCATTCCGGCGTGGTTCGACGAAGCCACCGGCAGCTGCTACGTCGGTCGCAGCGAAGAGGAAGTGCGGGCGAAGCACAACCTGGGCAGCGAGGTGGTGCTGAACCAGGAAAGCGACGTGCTGGAGACCTGGTTCTCCTCGCAGCTGTGGCCGTTCTCCACCCTGGGCTGGCCCAACGAGCAGGCCATGGCCGAGCGCGGCTTTGATCGCTACCTGCCGTCGTCGGTGCTGATCACCGGCTTCGACATCATCTTCTTCTGGGTGGCGCGCATGATCATGGCCACCGACAACCTGGTCGGGAAAATCCCGTTCAAGGACGTCTACTTCACCGGCCTGATCCGCGACGGCCAGGGCCAGAAGA
This sequence comes from Stenotrophomonas sp. YJH_SMC_91, assembly GCF_059368495.1. Classification (NCBI taxonomy): domain Bacteria; kingdom Pseudomonadati; phylum Pseudomonadota; class Gammaproteobacteria; order Lysobacterales; family Lysobacteraceae; genus Stenotrophomonas; species Stenotrophomonas sp. YJH_SMC_91. Next base: position 243,649 of record NZ_JCAFRT010000003.1, read on the forward strand.
TGTCCAAGAGCAAGGGCAACGTGCTCGACCCGCTGGACATCATCGACGGCATCACCATCGACGACCTGGTCGCCAAGCGCACCGGCGGCCTGATGCAGCCGAAGATGGTGGAGAAGATCGAGAAGGCCACCCGCAAGGAATTCCCGGACGGCATCGCCGCCCACGGTGCCGATGCGCTGCGCTTCACCATCGCCGCGCTGGCCACCCACGGCCGCGACATCAAGTTCGACATGAACCGCGCCGAGGGCTACAAGAACTTCTGCAACAAGCTGTGGAATGCCAGCCGCTTCGCGCTGATGAACACCGAGGGCGCGGCGTTCACCGGCGTTCCCAGGCCGCGTACCGATGCCGAGCGCTGGATCCTCGCGCGCCTGGCCGCCACCACCGCCGAAGCGCAGGGCCATTTCGCCGCCTACCGCTTCGACCTGCTGGCGCAGTGCCTGTACGAGTTCGCCTGGAACGCGTTCTGCGACTGGTTCCTGGAACTGAGCAAGCCGGCACTGAACGGTGCAGACGCCGCCGACGCCGAAAGCACCCGCCACACCCTGCTGTACGTGCTGGAAGCGCTGCTGCGCCTGCTGCACCCGCTCACGCCGTTCATCACCGAACAGCTGTGGCAGCAGCTGGCCCCGCGCCTGGGCCTGGCCGAAACCACGCTGTCGCTGCGCCCGTACCCGACCGCCGCCGAGTTCGAAGGCGATTTCGCCCAGGCCGAGGCCGACGTGGAATGGCTGAAGGCGGTGATCAGTGCCGTGCGCCGCGTGCGAAGTGAGCTGAACGTCGCGCCGTCCAAGCTGGTGCCGCTGCGCCTGCAGGCCGGGCTGGAGCAGGACCGCGTGCGCATCGAACGCTTCAGCGCCTCGCTGTCGTTCCTGCTGAAGCTGGACAGCATCCAGTGGCTGGCCGAAGGCGAAAGCGCACCGCCGGCCGCCGCCGCGATCGTGGGCGAGCTCAAGCTGCTGGTGCCGCTGGAAGGCCTGGTCGATCTCGATGCCGAGCGCGTGCGCCTGGACAAGGAAATCGCCCGCGTCGAAGCGGAGAAGGAAAAGAGCGAGACCAAGCTGGCCAAGTTCACCGACAAGGTGCCGCCGGCCGTGGTCGAGCAGGAGCGCGTGCGACTGGCCGACTGGAACACCCAGCTGGCCGGCCTGCGCGAGCAGCGCGCGAAGCTGTAAGCGCCGCGCTCTGGTGCGTGCCAACCAGGGTTGGCACCTGCCCTGCCTCGCTCTGGTGGGTGCGGACCTTGGTCCGCACTGAGCGACGTGCCAACCAAGGTTGGCACCCACCAAACCCGGAACATTTCCCCGGCATGGCATCATCGCCCGATGCCTCTTTCCATCTTCCTGCTGGTCCTCGCGGCTGCGGCCCTGCATGCCAGCTGGAATGCGATCGTCAAACGCGGGCCGGACAAGTTCCTCGGCACCGTGCTGGTCACCGGCAGCGCCGCGCTGCTGTCGGCGGCCGCCCTGCCCTTCCTGCCGTTCCCGGCCGCGCACAGCTGGCCCTGGCTGGCTGCATCCGTGCTGCTGCAGGTGACCTACTACGGACTGGTGGCACGCTGCTACCAGCAGGTCGACATGAGCCTGGCCTATCCGCTGATGCGTGGCAGCGCGCCGATCCTGGTTGCGCTGGCCGGCACCCTGCTGGGCGAGCAACTGCCCCCGGCGGCGTGGCTGGGCGTGGTCCTGGTGAGCAGCGGCATCCTGTGCATGGCACTGGGCGCACGTGGCGGCCAGCTGCGGCTGCCGCTGCTGACCGCGGCGATGATCGCCACCTACACCCTGGTCGATGCGCAGGGCGCGCGCCAGTCCGGTGGTGCGCTCAGCTATACGCTATGGCTGTTCCTGCTGTCAGGCATCCCACTACCCCTGTGGGCGTTGTACACCCGCGGCGGCGCAGTGCTGGACTATGCGCGCCAGCACTGGCCGCTGGGACTGGCCGGTGGCGTCGGCACCACGGCGTCCTACGCGATGGCATTGTGGGCCATGACCCAGGCGCCGGTGGCGATGGTCTCGGCGCTGCGTGAATCCTCGATCCTGTTCGCGTTGCTGATCTCGGTGTTCGTGCTGCGCGAGCGGATTCCGCGTGCGCGCTGGCTGGCGGCGGCGCTGATCGTCGGCGGTGTGTTGGCACTGCGGCTGGCGTGAGAAAAGCGTGCCAACCAAGGTTGGCACCTAGCACGGCAGGTGACGTGTCGATGACAGCGGAGATCCACCGGTAGTGCCGGCCGCTGGCCGGCAACCCTTCTCCGTTACAGCGGCGGCATCGTCTGCAGGTCGCCGTCGACCAGTTCGATCGCCATCACCACCGCGTCTTCGCGGCCCTGTGCGGCCGGATAGTAGCGCGGGCGGCGGCCGATCTCGTTGAAGCCTTCGCTGTGGTACAGCGCCAGCGCCGGCGTGTTGGACGGACGCACTTCCAGGAACACACGCTGCGCACCGCGGTTGCCTGCCAGCTGCACCAGTGCGCGCAGCAGTTGGCGACCCAGCCCACGCGACTGCGCCAGCGGATCGATGCAGATGTTCAATACATGTGCCTCATCGGCGGCAATACTGAGCACGCCGTAGCCGATCAGCTGGCCATCGCGCTCCATCGCCAGGCCGGGATAACCGGCACGCAGGCAATCAACGAAGATGCCGCGGGTCCATGGGAACGGATACCCACGCACTTCAATCGCCATCACCGCATTGAGGTCGCTCTCGCGCAATGCGCGCAGGCTGACCGGGCCGGGCTGGCTGACCGCACTCATGGTGCGCCCCGCTTGCGCAGGGCGCGCAACTGCGGCCACAACGCGCGCTTGGCGGCCGGGTCCTGACGCAGCTGGTCCAGCGGCCAGCTGTCCATCAGCGCCTGCGTGGCGGGGTCGTTGGGATTACAGCCGGAGGCACGCAGCAGTGCGATCTGCAGGCGATCCGGGAGCCGCACCACCGGCTGCCGCGCATTGCCACCCGGCAGCGGGCGGCCAGCGGCGGGCGCGGTGTCCGGTGCGCTGACCGGGGTCTCGCGACGCGGCGGCACCGGGCGTTCCTGGCGGGAACCCGGTGTGGCTTCAGCCGGAGGCTCGCGCGCGGGGGCGATTGGTGCCCGCACCTGCTCCACCGCTGGCGCGGCAACCGCATCGGCTTCGGCCACGCTCAACTGCAGCGCGGCATCCAGCTCCGCAGCCAACTGGCCGTCGTGATAGACGGTATAGCCCATGGCCTGCAGCCAGGCCTGCTGGGCCGGTGACCACAGCACGGGCAGTTCCTGGCTCACGCGGCCTCGGGCTTCTTGCGCAGGCGCTGCGCGGCCCACATCACCGGGCCGGACAAGGCGTACAGGATGCCGACCGCGAACAGCACGCGCGGCAGGTCGATCACCGCGATGGCGATCGCCACCGGCACCAGGGCCAGCACCAGGAACGGCACGCGGTCGGAACGGGTGCCCTTGGCGCCGCCACCCTTGAAGCTCCAGAAGCGGATACGGCTGACCATCAACAGCGCCGCGACGATCGTCACCGCCAGCGCCACGTAGCGCAGCTGGTTGCCGTCCCAGCCCAGGTTGCCATCGGCGAAGGCCCAGACGAAGGACATCATCAGCCCGGCCGCGGCCGGGCTGGCCAGGCCGACGAACCAGCGTTTGTCGACCACCGCGACCTGGGTGTTGAAGCGGGCCAGGCGCAGCGCCGCGCAGGCGGCATACAGGAAGGCCACGGCCCAGCCGACGCGGCCGAGCAGCGGGTCATCGAACTTCAGCCACGACAGCGACCAGTGGTACATCACCAGCGCCGGGGCCATGCCGAAGCTGACCAGGTCGGCCAGCGAGTCGTACTGGACGCCGAACTCGCTGCTGGTACCGGTCAGGCGCGCCACGCGCCCGTCCAGGCCATCCATCACCGCCGCCACGAACACGGCGATGCTGGCATTGACGAAATCCCCGTTGGCCGCGGCGATGATCGCGTAGAAGCCGGCGAACAGGCCGGCAGTGGTGAACAGGTTGGGCAGCAGGTAAATCGTGCGCGAACGCGGCGGCGGTGTGATCGGGTCCATGGAATCCAGTTTAATCGACTTGCCAGTGCTCGGCGCCAATGCTGCAATCGGCGTTCTACGCCCATTCCGCGGAGTTTGCCATGCGTGCCCTGTCCTGCCTTGGATGCCTGCTGCTGTTGGCCAGTGCCAACGCCGTGGCCGGCCCGGTCTATAAATGGAAGGACGCCCATGGCGTGACCCAGTATTCGGAGACCCCGCCGGCGGGCAAGAAGTTCGAGACCCGCGAGCAGGCCCGCACCCCGCAGGCCGCGGCCAGCGCCGAGACCCCGGCCGCGCCGGTGCCGGAGCAGTGCAGCACCGCCCGTGCCAACCTGGCCCTGCTGGAAGGCTCCAGCCAGGTGATGCAGGACACCAATGGCGACGGGAAGGCCGATACCGCGTTGACCGCGGAACAGCGCAGCGCGCAGAAAGGATTGGCTGAAGCGGCCATCAAGGCGTACTGCCCGGCGGAGTGAGGGTATCGGCAGGGCTTGCAGCCCTGCACCTGCTTCAAGCAACGGCAACGTCAAATGCCAAAGCGGCTCTGGTTTTCTACTGGTTTGGCGGGGCGGTGTGGGCTGGCAGGACACGCCGTACCCCCCCCTTCCGGGGTCCGGCCCAGCCGCTGGCGGCTGTGCGTTCGGGCGCTTGCGAAGCAGTGCTTCGCAAGCAAAGCGCCCTCACCCCTGGGGGCTCGATGGCGCCATCCATGGCGCCAACGGTCCTGCCAACCCACACCGCCCCACCCCCGACAGGTTCCTGGTGACGGTGGTAGATCCACGCCATGCGTGGATGAAATCTGTCAGATCTCGAATTGAATCCGGGGTCAGATCCGTTTTCCTGCGGAAAACGGATCTGACCCCAGGAGCCATTCCGACAGCTCGCAGGAAACTGTCGAAGGCGGGGTGGGTCCGGTTGCGGGAGTGTCCGCGGCATGGATGCCGCGGCCAAGCCCCCAGGGATGGGTTTACGGCGTCTCCCGCAACCGGACCCACCCCGCCATCCCACGGGAAGCCCGCTGTTGCTTCGGCAGTTGCTTCTGAGGTTGCCGGCCAGCGGCCGGCACTACTGCGGGTGCAGGGCGCAGCCCTGCCGATACCCCTCTCCCCGGCCGGGCTGGCAGAATAGGCGTCTCTGCCGTTATCCGAAGCCGACGATGCGCCTCTCCCAGTTCCACCTGCACACCACCAAGGAAACCCCCAGCGACGCCGAGCTCACCAGCCACCGGCTGATGCTGCGCGCGGGCATGATCCGCAAGCTGGCATCGGGCCTGTACACCTGGTCGCCGCTGGGCCTGCGCGTGCTGCGCAAGGTTGAACGCATCGTGCGCGAGGAAATGGACCGCGCCGGTGCCGTGGAATTCCAGATCCCGACCATCCAGCCGAAGGAACTGTGGGAGCAGACCGGCCGCTGGCAGAAGTTCGGCCCGCAGCTGCTGAAGATCAAGGACCGCAAGGACCAGGTGTTCTGCTACAGCCCGACCGCCGAAGAAGCCGCCTGCGACTTCGCGCGCAGCGAGCTGTCCAGCTACAAGCAGCTGCCGGTGAATTTCTACCAGGTGCAGACCAAGTTCCGCGACGAGATCCGCCCGCGCTTCGGCGTGATGCGTTCGCGCGAATTCCTGATGAAGGATGCCTATTCGTTCCACCTGCACGATGAGTGCCTGGTGCGCGAATACGAGAACATGAAGTCGGCCTACAGCCGCATCTTCACCCGCCTCGGCCTGGACTTCCGCATGGTGCAGGCCGACTCCGGTGCGATCGGTGGCGATGCCTCGCAGGAATTCCACGTGATCGCCGATTCCGGCGAGGACGCGCTGGTGTTCTCCACCGGTTCGGACTACGCCGCGAACATGGAAGCGGCGATCGCCGCCGATCCGGCACCGCGTGCGGCTGCCAGTGAAGCCATGCGCAAGGTCGACACCCCTACCCAGAAAACCTGCGAGGACGTCGCGGCGCTGCTCGGCATCGCGCTGCAGCGCACGGTGAAGTCGGTGGCGCTGATCGCCGGTGAGGGCGAAGCACAGCAGTTCGTGCTGGTGCTGGTGCGCGGCGACCATGAGGTCAACGAGATCAAGCTGGCCAAGGTCGCCGGCCTGGACGAACAGCGCTTCGCCAGCGAGGCGGAAATCGCCGAGTACCTGGGCAGCGTGCCGGGCTTCCTCGGCCCGGTCGCCCCGGCCAAGGCCATCCGCGTGGTCGCCGACCGCGAAGTGGCCGCGATGTCCGACTTCGTCGTCGGCGCCAACGAAGCCGGTTTCCACCTGGCCGGGGTCAACTGGGGCCGCGACCTGCCGGAACCGGAAGTGGCCGACATCCGCAACGTGCGTGCCGGTGACCGCGCGCTGGACGGTGGCGAACTGAAGATCGCCCGTGGCATCGAAGTCGGCCACGTGTTCCAGCTCGGCCGCAAATATGCCGAAGCGCTGGATGCCACCGTGCTGGACGAGAACGGCAAGGCGGCGGTGATGGCGATGGGCTGCTACGGCATCGGTATCTCGCGCGTGGTGGCTGCCGCGATCGAACAGAACCATGACGATGCCGGCATCATCTGGCCGGACGCGATGGCGCCGTGGCAGGTGGTGGTGTGCGTGATCAACCCGAAGGGCGACGCCGCCGTGGCCGATGCTGCTGCCAGCCTGCTGCAGGAACTCCGCGACGCCGGCCTGGACGCGGCACTCGACGACCGCGGCCTGCGCCCGGGCGCGATGTTCGCCGACATGGAACTGATCGGCATCCCGCACCGCGTGGTGGTGAGCGAGCGCGGCCTGGCCGCCGGTACCTACGAGTACCGCTCGCGCCGCGCCAGCGAAGCGGAAAGCCTGGACAAGGCCACCCTGCTGCAGCGACTGCAGGGCTGATCAGGAGAAGACCGGGGCATGCCCCGGTCTTTTTTTGCCTGTCGCCCAGTTGAGCAATATTGCAGCGGACATAATCCGGTCAAAATCGACGCAATGCAGCCGGGATGCTGCCAGGCCATGACCCGCCTGCATTTGTGCTGTGATTAATTCATCTTTATTCTGTCCCGCGACGCCATGGACTGGCTCGTCCCGTCCACATTTTAGTTTCCGGAGTAACCGTAAATGAGCATTGACCTGACCGGCCTGTCGGCACGCGAGCTGGGCGCCCTGATCCGTACCGCCAAGAAGCAGCAGACCATCGTCGCCAAGCGCCGGCCAATCACCAAGGTCCGGGCCCAGCTGACCAAGCTGGCCAAGACCGAGGGTTACACCATCGAAGAACTGTTCGGCGGCGCCCCGGCACCGCGCGCGCGCAAAGCCGCCCCGGCAGCCAAGGCACCGTCCAAGACCGCCGGCCGCAAGCTGGGCAAGGTTGCCCCGAAGTACCGCAACCCGGCCAACCCCAAGGAAACCTGGACCGGTCGTGGCAAGCAGCCGCGCTGGATGGCCGAGCTGACCGCCAAGGGCAACAAGAAGCCGGAAGATTTCCTGATCAAGAAGGCCTGAGGCCGGATCGGGATGCAATGAAAAACGCCGGCGGAAGCCGGCGTTTTTCATTCTTCGGTGTGCGGGCCAACGGTCCACACCTACAGGGTTTTGCGCGCCGGCATCAGCAGGTTGCCGAACAGCAGGCCGGCCACCAGCGCCATCACCACGTTGAGCACGGTGAGGAACACGCTTTGGCCCGCGCCAACGTCCTGCTGCTGGACCAGGGTCAGCACGCCGCGCAGGCTGGTGCTGCCGGGCACCATCATGATGATGCCGGGCAGGCGGATGATCGCTCCTGGGCGGCCAACGAGGCGGCCGAACAGATTGCCACCGGCGGTCAGCAACATCGCTGACAGGAAGATGCCGGCCGGCGCGCCCCAGGCGTGCCCGCCGAACTTGGAGATCGCGTAACCCGCCACCGAGGCTGCGATCACCCACGGGTAATCGCGCCGGTTGGCCTTGAACAGCATCGCGAAGGCGAATGCCGCGGTCAGCAGCGAACCCCACTCCACCCACGGCCCCTGCGGCCGCGTGGCGCGGATCACCGGGTCCAGGCCGAGTACATCGGCCAGGGTCACCGCGATCATCGCGCCCACGCTGAGCTTCATGATGGTGGTCAACGCGCCGGCGAAGCGCGCGGTACCGGAGACCCAATGCTGGCTGGCGAGTTCATTGACCGCATTGGTCAGCGACATGCCCGGCAGCAGCACCACCAGCGAGGCGATGATCACCGTGTTGAGGTTGAGTGCGCCAACAAAGGACGCGACCAGGGTTGCGACCATGCCGGCCAGCAGCGCCGCCAGCGCCTCGGCCGCTTCACGGGTGGCCGGGCGACGGTCGGTGACCATGCCGAGCAGGCCGATCATCAGGCCGATGACACCGGCGGTGGCGATGTCCAGCCACGGCAGCTTCCACATGCCGGCCACGCCGGCCGCGCCCAGGGTGAATGAAAGAATGGTGCGCAGCTTGCCGCGCCGGCCCGGATCCTTGTCCAACTGGCGCAGCGCGGTGTGGCCCTGGGCAATGCTCATCCGCCCGTTGGACACTTCCTCGGCGATATGGTCGGCGACGCTGAGCTTGTGCAGGTCGTTCTCGCCGGGTGCCAGGCGGATCACGCGGGTGATGTCGCTGGAGCCGATCGCCTGTGCCGGGTCGCTGAAACTGAGGATGATACCGGTGGGATTCGACCACGGTTCACAATCCAGATCGAGCTGGCGGGCCAGTGCCACCACTGCCGTTTCCAGGCGCTGGGCCGTGGTGCCGTAGCTGTGCAGGCGTCCGGCGATCTCGGAAACAAAGGCCACGCGCTGCGCGTAGGTGGCCTGGGGCGTGGGGATCGTGTGAGCGTCTGCGGACATGCGCCGTAGTATTACCTACTGCCGGGCCGCACTGGATAAATTCATCCGGGTTCGACGCGATGCCCCAGACAGAACGGTTATGCTGCGACCCGAATGGCCCAAGTGACCCCGAACCACGCCCCCCAGCTCGAACAGGATGCCCATGACCCGGGCCTGATCCGCCTGTCCGGCACCTGGACCTTGAAGACCGCGCTGGCCGCGGCCGAAGTCCTGCGCGGCGTTCCCGACACGCTGACCGGCATCGACGCCACCGGCATCGAGAAGATGGATTCGGCCGGCGTGCTGCAGGTACTGCGCGTAGCGCATCGCGCCGACCTTGGCGAGGACGCGTTGCAGTTCCGGCCGGACCACCAGGCGCTGGTCTGCACCATCGAGGAAGTGGCCGACGACCGGCCCCGGCCCAAGCGCGATTTCGGCGTGCTGGCGGCGCTGGAACGGCTCGGTGTCAGCGTCCATGCCACTGGCCACAACATCAAGGCGCTGTGCAGTTTCCTCGGCGAGAACCTGGTCAAGGCAGCACGCCTGGTCAAGGAGCCCCGCCGTTTCCGCCTGACCGCCACCGTCCACCAGATGGAGCAGGTCGGGCTGGACGCAGTACCGCTGGTGGCGCTGCTGTCGTACCTGGTCGGCGCGGTGATCGCCTTCCTCGGCTCGACCATCCTGCGCGACTTCGGCGCCGAGATCTACGTGGTCGAGCTGGTCAACATCGCCTTCCTGCGCGAGTTCGCGGTACTGCTGACCGCGATCGTGCTGGCCGGCCGCACCGCCAGTGCGTTCACCGCGCAGATCGGCGCGATGAAGGCGCGCGAGGAAATCGACGCGATGCGCACGCTGGGCCTGGATCCGATCGACCTGCTGGTGCTGCCACGCCTGCTGGCGCTGCTGGTCACCCTGCCCCTGCTGACCTTCATCGCGATGATCGCGGGCCTGGCCGGCGGCATCACTGTCGGCGCGTTCGACCTCGACATCCCGCCGCAGATGTACATCGCGCGCATGCACGAGACGATGGAAGTGCGGCACATGCTGGTCGGCCTGTCGAAGGCGCCGGTGTTCGCGCTGGTGATCGGCCTGATCGGCTGCCTGGAAGGGCTGAAGGTGGAAGGCACGGCGCAGTCGGTCGGCGAACGCACCACCTCCAGCGTGGTGCAGACGATCTCGCTGGTGATCATCATCGACGCCTTCGCGGCGTTGTGGTTCATGCACATGGACTGGTGACATGAGCACGCATCCGACTCCCGAAGAAATACCCATGCAGGACGGCGACGGCCACGACCTGGCCATCCGCGTGCGTGGGCTGGTCAACCGCTTCGGCAGCCAGACCGTGCATGAAGACCTGGACCTGGACGTGCGCCGTGGCGAGATCCTGGGCGTGGTGGGTGGCTCGGGCACCGGCAAGTCGGTGCTGATGCGCTCGATCCTGGGCCTGCGCACACCCGACGCCGGCCAGATCGAAGTGCTGGGCCGCGATGCGCGTGCCGACGACGCCGAGAGCCGCCTGCACATCGAACGCAATACCGGCGTGCTGTTCCAGGACGGCGCCCTGTTCTCTTCACTGACCGTGGGCGAGAACGTGCAGGTGCCCTTGAAGGAACACCACCGCGAATTGCCCGAGCGCTGGCACTACGAGCTGGCGCTGCTGAAGGTGAAGCTGGCCGGCCTGCCCGCCGATGCGATCAACAAGCTGCCATCGCAGTTGTCCGGTGGCATGCGCAAGCGCGCCGGCCTGGCCCGCGCGCTGGCGCTGGACCCGCCGCTGCTGTTCCTGGATGAACCGACCGCAGGCCTCGACCCGATCGGTGCGGCCGCGTTCGACCGCCTGATCAAGACCCTGCAGGAGGCGCTGGGGCTGACCGTGTTCCTGATCACCCACGACCTGGACACGCTGTACGCCATCTGCGACCGGGTGGCGGTGATCGCCGACCGCAAAGTGGTGGCCAACGCGCCACTGCCGGACATCGAGAAACTGGATCATCCGTGGATCCAGGAATACTTCCACGGACCGCGTGCGCGTGCCGCGCGCGGCGAACAGATCGAGAGTGCCTGAGCCATGGAAACCAAAGCCAACTACGTGCTGATCGGCGCGTTCACCCTGATCACCGGCCTGGCCCTGCTGGCCTTCGGCCTGTGGGCGGCCAAGTACTCCTCCGACCGCACCTGGCAGGAATACCGCGTGGTGTTCCGCGAGGCGGTGACCGGCCTGTCGGTGGGCAGCCCGGTGCAGTACAACGGCATCGCGGTCGGTTCGATCATCGAACTGAACCTGGTGCCGGACGACCCGCGCCAGGTGGTCGCACGCATCCGCCTGAACTCGACCACCCCGGTCAAGACCGATACCCGTGCCAAGCTGGCGATCACCAGCCTGACCGGCCCGTCGATCATCCAGCTCAGCGGCGGCACGCCGCAGTCGCCGGCGCTGACCACGGTCAACAAGGACCCGGCGCCGATCATCCCGACCACGCCGTCGGCGCTGCAGAACATCACCGACGTCGCCAACCGCATCGTCGAGCGCATGGACCAGATCCTCAGCGACCGCAACGTGGCCTCGATCAACGCGACGCTGGCCAACCTGGAGACGATCAGCGGCGGCCTGGCCGACCGTGACCAGGGTACCCAGGCGCTGCTGCTCAGCGCGCGCGATGCCGCCCGCAGTCTGGACACCACGCTGAAGACCACCAACGGCACCATCGAGCGCCTGGACAGGAACCTGGTGCAGCAGCTGCCGGGCATCATCGACAAGCTGGACGGCACCCTGGCCAAGCTCGACTCGGCCGCCGGCAACGCCGATTCGATCCTTGGCGAGAACCGCGCCGCGATCAACAGCTTCGCCAATGATGGCCTCGGCCAGCTGGGCCCGACGCTGACCGAACTGCGCGGCCTGATCCGCGACCTGCGCCGGGTCAGCGACCGCCTCGAGAACAATCCCGCGCGCTACCTGCTGGGCCGCGACGCACCGAAGGAGTTCGAACCCAAATGAGCCCGATGCCCCTTCCGCGCCTGCTGCTGGCCGCTTCGCTGGTCACCCTGCTGGGCGGCTGCTCCATCCTTGGCAGCAGCGAGAAAACCGCAGTGACGCTGTACTCGCCCGCCGTGCAGGTGAAGGCCGATCCGGCGTGGCCGCAGGCCAGCTGGCAGCTGGTACTGGCCAAGCCCAGCGCCGCACGCATGGTCGACAGCCCGCGCATCAACGTGCGGCCGACCCCGTCGCAGTTGGAGATCTACAAGGGCGCCAGCTGGGCCCAGCCGGCCACCGACATGATCGAGGACACCCTGCTGCGCGGCTTTGAGGATTCCGGACGCATCCACGGCGTCGCCCGCAGCACCGCCGGCATCCGCGCCGACTACAAGCTGTCCACCGACGTGCGCCGCTTCGAGTCGGACTACCAGGGCCAGGCCACGCCGACGGTGGTGATCGAGGTCAACGCCAAGCTGATCCACGTCGCCGACCAGCGCGTGGTCGCCGACCGTACCTTCCGCCAGGCACAGCCGGTCGGCAGTACCGACGTGCCGGCCGTCACCGCCGCCTTCGAACGTGGCCTGCAGCAGCTGGCGCAGGACATGGTGGGCTGGACGCTGGTCAGCGGGCAGAACGACACTACGGCGGCCAAGCGCTGATAGGCCGAGGGGGTCAGAGCCCTTTCCCGACGGGAAAGGGATCCGACCCCAGAACCCGATGCGTGACGGGGTCGGATCCCTTTCGCGCTGCGAAAGGGCTCTGCCCCCATCGTCATCAACGGGGCGTGATCCAGCGGAACGTCAGGTTGATCCGCTCACCCTGCACGCGCGCCATCTTCGGCAGCGCGTGCTGGTAGAAGCGCTGGGTCTGCCCCGCCATCACCAGCAGGTCTCCGTGGCCGAGCAGATACTCCGCCTTCCGCGCCGGATCGTCGCGCCGCCGCAGCAGGAAGCGCCGCGGCGCGCCCAGGCTCAGCGAGGCGATCACCGGCGCCGGGCCCAGTTCGGGTTCGTCATCACTGTGCCAGCCCATGTAATCGCCGCCGCTGCGATAGCGGTTCAGCAGTACGCTGTTGAAGGCATGTCCACAGAATGCCTGCAGCCGTTCGCGAAGCGGCAGCAGGGCCGGCTGCCACGGCTCAGGCAGGAAATCGGTACCCGAATAGCGATAGCGCGCCTCGGCATCCCCCATCCAGCAGCTCAGGCGGGGCGAATCGACGATACGGCCGAACATTCGGATGCGATGCACCTGCCAGGGGATACGTTGCTCCAGTTGCTGCTGCATAAGGTCCGCCTGGTCCGCGGCCAGCCAGCCCCGATGCCAGTGGATGTCGGCGTCGTCCAGTGGGAAATGCATACCAGCACGCTAGCACACCCCCTCCGCGGCCAGCGACTATGATGGTCGACCGCATTCCTGCGCGCCGCCTGACGATGATGACGATGAAGCACTCCTGGTACAGCCTCAAATGGCGACTTCGCCAGGCGTCCCGCCGGCTGGCCTCGGTGATTCACAACCTGCGCCAGGTTGGCCCGGCCGCCACGCTGCGCAAGGTCAGGGCCGTGCTTCGCCCACATCCACCGGCCGCAGCATCGGTGCCCGATCAAGCAGTGCGCTCTTCCGGCGAGGCGCGCAGCACCGCCCCTGCACGTGCTGGATACGTGCTGGTGCTTGATGCCAGCGCGCCCGATCCGACCCGCGATTCCGGCTCGGTCCGGATGTGCAAGATCCTCCAGTCGATCCGCGAGCTGGGATGGCAACCGGTGTTCATGCCGGACAATGGTGTCATCAGTGCCGACAGTGGCGCCTTCCTCAACGCACTGGGCGTGGACCTGATCGGCATCGCAGGCCGCCCACGCCTCGACCAGTGGCTGCGCGTGCACGGCCAGCAGCTGCGTGCGACCTTGCTCAGCCGCCACCATGTGGCGGCAGCCCACATCGGGCTGATCCGCGATTACGCTGTCGGCAAGGTGATCTTCGACACCGTGGACCTGCACCATGTGCGTGAGCAGCGTGCTGCGGACCTGCGCCAGGACCCGGACCTGCAGCGGCGGGCCGCACGCACGCGGCAAAGCGAGTTCGCCCTGATCAACGCCAGCGACACGACGCTGGTGGTCAGCCAGACCGAGCTGGAGATGCTGCAGGCGCAACTGCCCGGCAGCGACATCCGGCTGCTGTCCAACATCCATGACGTACAGGGGGGCACACGCCGGTTCGAGGAGACCGCTGACCTGTACTTCGTGGGGGGCTATGCCCATCAACCCAACCAGGAAGCGCTGGAATGGCTGGTCGGCGAGATCCATCCCCGCATCCGTGCGCAGCGCCCGGAGATCGTCCTGCACCTGATCGGAGAGATTCCGGAAGACGTGGCGGCGCGCTATGCCGGCAACGGTGTCATCGTCCACGGCCACGTAGCATCACTGCAGCCCTTCCTGTCGCGCTGCAGGATCGCGCTCGCCCCGCTCCTCTCCGGCGCAGGCGTGAAAGGCAAGGTCAATGAGGCCATGAGCCACGGTGTTCCGGTAGTGGCCACGCCCATTGCTGCCGAAGGCATGTTCCTGGTCGATGGTCAGAATGCACTGATCGCGGCAGATACCGAGGCGTTCAGCAACGCCATCCTGCGCCTGTACTCGGATGAGGCGTTGTGGTCCCACATCTCCGAACAGGGCTACCACAACATCCGCGAGCACTTCTCCAGCGATGCGGCGCGCAGGAGTCTGGAAGCACTCCTGCGCGACTGATCACTCCGGCGCGAACGCCGATTCAACCTCGCGCGAACGCCACGCCCGTTTTTTCCTTCAGTTCGTCATCGCTGACACCCGGCGCCGCTTCCACCAGCACCAGACCGGCATCGGTGACGTCGAATACAGCCAGGTCGGTGATGATGCGGTCGACCACGCCGACGCCGGTCAGCGGCAGTGTGCATTCGGCCAGGATCTTGTGCTCGCCGTTCTTCGCGGTGTGCTCCATCAGCACCACCACGCGCTGCACGCCGGCCACCAGGTCCATCGCGCCGCCCATGCCCTTGACCATCTTGCCGGGCACCATCCAGTTGGCCAGGTCGCCCTTGTCGGTCACCTGCATGGCGCCGAGGATGGCCAGGTTGACGTGGCCGCCACGGATCATCGCAAAGCTGTCATGGCTGCCGAAATAGCTGGCACCGGCACGCGCGGTGACGGTCTGCTTGCCGGCATTGATCAGGTCCGCGTCGACTTCGGCTTCGGTCGGGAACGGGCCGATGCCCAGCAGGCCGTTTTCCGACTGCAGCCACACGTCCACGCCCTCGGGGATGTGGTTGGCGACCAGGGTCGGCAGGCCGATGCCCAGGTTCACGTAGGCACCGTCGGTCAGTTCCTGGGCAGCGCGCGCTGCCATCTCGTCACGGGTCCACGCCATGTCAGTTGCCCTCCGCGCGGATGGTGCGCTGTTCGATGCGTTTTTCAGGATGCGCGTTGTGCACGATGCGGTGCACGTAGATGCCCGGCAGGTGCACCTGGTCCGGATCGATGGCGCCGACCGGCACCACCTCCTCCACTTCCACGATGCAGACCTTGCCGGCCATCGCACAGGCAGGGTTGAAGTTGCGCGCGGTCTTGCGGAACACCAGGTTGCCGGCCTCGTCGGCCTTCCACGCCTTGACCAGCGCCACGTCGGCGCGCAGCGCGGTTTCCATCACGTAGTGCTTGCCGTCGAACTCGCGGGTTTCCTTGCCTTCGGCCACCACCGTGCCGTAGCCGGTGGCGGTGAAGAACGCCGGGATGCCGGCGCCACCGGCGCGCAGGCGCTCGGCCAGGGTGCCCTGCGGGTTGAATTCCAGCTCCAGTTCACCGGCCAGGAACTGCCGCTCGAACTCCTTGTTCTCACCCACGTAGGACGAAATCATCTTCCTGATCTGCCGCGTCTCCAGCAGCTGGCCCAGGCCGAAGCCATCGACCCCCGCGTTGTTGGAGATCACGGTCAAGCCCTTGGCCCCGCTGTCGCGCAGCGCGGCGATCAGTGCCTCGGGAATGCCGCACAGGCCGAAGCCTCCGACAGCCAGGGTCTGGCCATCGGCGATGACGCCCTCCAGCGCCTGCGCCGCCGTGGCAAAGCGCTTGCCGCGCTTGCCGGTGGAAGTCACGTGTTCCATTTCTACAGCCCCACACGGGAAGAATGAGCGCATTCTAGCGCTACACCTGCATACCGCTGGGATGCGCCGCAGCATGGCGCCACGGCGCGTTCCGACTCAGCGGGTGCGCAGCGTCTTCACCGCGACGCGATGTTCCAGCGCCAGCAGCACCGCAAACCCCAGCAGCAGTGTTACCGGCATGCGGACTCGATCGACACTGGTGCGCAGGTGCCAGTCCAGGTCATGCGGCGTTCCCAGGTAGACCAGGAAGAGCACCGCTGCGTACGCCAGCGCCGCCAGCATGGCAGCCGATGCCGCCGGAACCCGCAGCACCGGGCGCCAGAGCACCGCCAGCACCAGCAACGGCACCAGCACCCAGACATCCAGCAGCAGGCGCCCGACGATCGGCAGGGTACCGCCCTCGCTGCCAAGCCGCGCCAATAGCTGCGCCTTCATGTCGCTTCCCGCCAGGTCATTGCCAACCCCTGCCTGCCCGACGGCCAGCTTCCATGCCAGCAGTGGCAGCAGGGCCACAACCGCGGCCAGGAGGATGCGCCAGCCCAGGCGACGCTCACGCAGCGCGCCTTCGCCCAGCACCACGGCCGTCAACAGAACCGCAAGCACGGCGCCCTCGTTCTTCAACATCGACAGCACTGCCACCAGCAGGGTGAATGCGACCAGCTCGCGACTACCACCATGCTTCCCGGACATGCGGTAGCGCACCGCTGTCGCCACGGCAGCGACGGCGTAGACCGCCACCAGAGGATCCATGTAGCCGTTGATCAGCATGTCGCGCCCCAGGCGCAGCAGCAGCACTGCGAACAGCACCCCGCACCAGCGCCATCGGAAACTCGGGGCGATCAGCAGCAGTGCCGGCAGCAGCAGCAGCGGTGCCACCGCCTTGGGCAGCAGTTCGTTCCAGTGCCCGGCCAAACCTGCTGCGCAGGCCATCAACAACGGAACCAGCGCGGGATAGTCGTTGTGGCTCCACGGCGCGTAATCATCCAGCTGGGCGTACAACGTGCCCTCCAGGTAGATCCGCTTGGCATGGAAGAGCCAGATCGAACGCGGGTCCCAGCCATCGCTGGGGCTTCCCAGTGCGATCAACACCAGCACCAGAACGGCCAGGACCAGAGGCGCGGTACGCAGGTCACGCACGGCCGACAGGGCGAGCAGCGCGCTGAGCACGACCGCGCAGAATGCCACCTGCACCGGCCAGCCCGTCAGGCCTATGGCGGCCAGGCCATAGCAGAGAAGAATGGAGACCAGCATGGCCAGCGCCGCACGGCGCCCTGATTCAGCGGCAGTCGACAAGAACGACATCTGCCTTCCTCCCTTGGACATGACACTGGTCAACCAGCGGATCACCGGCCCTCAGCAGGCGCTGCGGGGTATCGGTATCGCTGAACCGGACCGGATACAGCGCCTCCCACATGCGTTGCTGGATCAAGGGATCGTCCTTCAGCCCCTGCCCGAGCGAAAGCAGCGAGGGAGCGATCGGCTGCGCGCGTACCAGATCGCGTGCATCCACCACCTCACGTGGTACGGATGCGTCAAATCCCGCGTCCTCAACGAAGGCCTGGCGCAGCAACGACGTCTGATAGTCCGATCGCTTGGCGACCGATACGAGGGAAGCGGCCAACAGCAGCAACAGGAACCCGGCAATCGCCAGGTCCCGGCGCGAAGTGCGCAGGGGGGGAGAGGTGGAGGTCATGTCATCCATGAAACATTTCAAGGAACCAACGGAAAAACCAATGCGCCAGCAGCACCCGGGCTATTGGCAACGATAGTCGGACGGCATCCGGCTGTCGCGGAAAGGATCAGTGAGCGCATCGGTGTACTGCCCCATCAGCAGGCGGTGGGTCGGCAGCAGGTTCTGCCGGTAGAAGCGGCCGAACGATGCGAGGCGCTCGCCGCGCGCGGTCAACCGCACACAACCATCATGGATCTGCACGGTTCCGGACTGCAGCTGCTCGGTCAGGCGCACTTCCACCAGGTGATGCTCGCGGACGTACTCTTCAGTGAACACCTGGCGGAACGCGTCTTCGCGTATCCCACCGCCACGCTGTTGCAGTTTCTCCAGGATGTAGAAGGACAGCGAGCGGTCGATGACGGTCGGGACCGAGATCGCGAACACATAGCCTCCCAGCAACCAGATGGCGGCCAGCTGGATCAGCTCGAGGCGGCTGAAATCCCTGAACCACTTCAACGCATACAGGCCCGCAAACACCACCACCACTGCGATCACCGCGTCGAGGATGCTGGCATACAGCACCACGTTCACGCGGAACTGGCGCATGTGGACGTAGTAGACCAGCAGCAGGACGGCAATGAATGCAAGGGTTGCCAGCGCGGCACGCAGATATTTGTTCATTTGAACACCAGGAACTTGTTGGCGACGAAGCTGACGGCCATCTGCATTCCGGTCGCCAGCACGAACCCTGCGCGGTAGTCCAGGCCCCATCGATCGGCCCAGACGTACATCACCAGCGCATGCAGGACGGCGATCGCGGCGTAGATCAGCAGGAACAGCGAGCCCTGCCGCGCCAGGCTGCCCTGCCTGCCATGGAAAACGAAGTAGCGGCTGCCGAGGAACGACACAGTGATGCCGAAGACCGCTGCAATCGCATTGGCCATCGCGGCCAGCGGGACGTGCAGCACCTCGATGTTGAAGTGCAGCACTCCATAGTGCACTGCGGTGGCGACCAGGCCATTGATCACGTAGCGGACGGCCTGTCCGCCCAGCGCACCCTTAGCCACTGCGGCGGCAGGCATGCAGGACCTCGTCGATGAATTCGCGATAGCTGCCCACGCTCATGACGCCACCGCCGCGCATCATCCCCGACAACATCAGGATGATCAGCGTCAGTGCCGCGGTCTGCAGGAACACCAGCACCAGGATGCCGAATGCCAGCGAGAACCAGCCCTGCGATGCAAAGCCCAGCATCTTCAGCCCGGTGGCAACGATCCCGCCGATGATCGACAGTGCCGCCACCATGGTGCAGGCGATGCCCACGCGTACCAGCACATCCTCGGCAAACACCATCAGTGCACGGAATCCGTGCAGGGCCAGGCCGACGAAGTTCATCTTGCTGCGACCGGCATAGCGCGGACCACGATCCAGCGCACAGGTCTGCACGCGCAGCTTCGAGCCCAGTACGCAGGCTGCAACGTGGATCCACAGCTCCTGCATCGATGCCAACCGGCGCACCGCCGGCATCTTCGCCGCCATGAAGTTGCCGAAGCTGATCTGGCGTCCGCTGAGCAGCGAGAACAGCAGCTTGTAGACGATGTAGAACGACTTGAACTTCAGCGATTCGACCCGGCTGCGACGGCTGGCCACCACCACGTCGACATCGGCCGAATCCAGGCCCGCCACCAGCTCGGTGATGCTCTCCGGCGTATCCTCGCCATCGGAATCCATCACCACGACAATATCATTGCCATCGAAGTGCTCGGCCACATAGCCCAGGCCGATGGCGATCGCACGCTGATGCCCGACATTGCGACGCAGGCGGATCACCACGCCCTCCAGCCCCGAAGCCTCAATGGCGCTGATCGGCAATGGTTGCCGCACCGAGCCGTCGTCCACGGCCACCACATAGGTGTCCGGACCCTGGGTGCGGGCGAGCTCTACGAACAACTTCGAGGAGGCTTCCAGGTCCTCGTAGACCGGCATCACCACGATCTTTCGCATCGTCGCCACCTCAGGCCTGCAAGCGATGGCGGAAGTAGGCGATGGTCTCCTTCAGGCCGTCCTCCAGGCCGACCTTGGGCTCCCAGCCCAGATCCGCTTTGGCCAGGCTGATATCCGGCTGGCGTTGGCGTGGATCATCCGAGGGGAGCGGACGGTACTCGATCTTCGACGCGCCGCCGACCAGACGGAGCACGGTCTCGGCCAGTTCCAGCATCGTGTACTCGGACGGATTGCCGATATTGATCGGACCGGTGAGATCAGCCGGCGAGTCCATCAGCCGCAACATGCCCTCGATCAGGTCATCGACATAGCAGAAGCTGCGCGTCTGGCTGCCATCGCCATAGATGGTGATCGGCTCGCCCTTCAGCGCCTGCACGATGAAGTTGCTGACCACCCGGCCGTCATTGGGATGCATGCGCGGACCATACGTGTTGAAGATGCGCATGACCTTGATCTCCAGCTGATGCTGGCGCCAGTAGTCGAAGAACAGCGTTTCGGCGCAACGCTTGCCCTCGTCATAGCAGCTGCGGATGCCGATCGGGTTGACCCGGCCCCAGTAGCCTTCCACCTGCGGGTGGATTTCCGGATCGCCGTACACCTCGCTGGTGCTGGCCTGCAGGATGCGCGCACGCAGGCGCTTGGCCAGGCCGAGCATATTGATCGCCCCATGCACGCTGGTCTTGGTGGTCTGCACCGGGTCCTGCTGGTAGTGGATCGGTGACGCCGGGCAGGCCAGGTTGAAGATCCGGTCCACTTCCACATAGAGCGGGAACGTCACGTCATGGCGCATGAGCTCGAACCGTGGGTGGCCCAGCAGCCCATCCACGTTCGCCTTGCTGCCGGTGTAGAAGTTGTCCACGCAGAGGACGTCATGGCCGCCCGCGATGAGCCGATCGCACAGATGCGACCCGAGGAAGCCCGCGCCACCGGTCACCAGCACGCGTTTCTGATCGTGAGTGAATTTCAAAGCAAACCTCGATCCTTCTGGAACAGCAGGCCAATCGGCGATGGCCACTCGGGCCATGTCCTCGGTCGTCAGCGCGCAATTGTATGCGAACTGCCTGCTGGCCATGGCCCATCGACGGGGAATCGGCCGGCCCCACTCCCCTGCCAACGCTACTGCCCGGGCGCCCGTGGCTCACCGGCCGTTTGCAGACCCTCCCGCTATAATCGGGTTTCTCTATCCGGATGGACTGGTTCGATGCCCCTGCCCGCCTTCAAGGCCTATGACATCCGTGGCCGCGTGCCCGAGGAACTGAACGAAGACCTGGCCCGCCGCATTGGTGTTGCACTGGCCGCCCAGCTCGCACCGGGCCCGGTGGTGCTGGGCCATGACGTGCGCCTGACCAGCCCGGCGCTGCAGGACGCACTGGCGGCCGGCCTGCGCGGCACCGGCCGTGAAGTGATCGACATCGGCCTGTGCGGCACCGAGGAGGTCTATTTCCAGACCGACCACCTGGAGGCGGCCGGCGGCGTGATGGTCACCGCCAGCCACAACCCGATGGATTACAACGGCATGAAGCTGGTCAAGGAGAAAGCACGGCCGATCAGTTCCGACACCGGCCTGTTCGCGATTTCCGATGCAGTGGCCACCGATACCTCCGAGGCCCAGCCGCCGCGCGCAGGCCTGGCTGCCCGGCACGACAAAAGCGCCTACATCCAGCACCTGCTGGGCTATGTCGATGCCGGCAAGCTCAAGCCGCTGAAGCTGGTGGTCAATGCGGGCAATGGCGGCGCCGGTGCCATCGTTGACCTGTTGGCACCGCACCTGCCGTTCGAATTCATCCGCATCTGCCACGAGCCGGACGGCAGCTTCCCCAACGGCATCCCCAACCCGCTGCTGCCGGAGAACCGCGCCGCCACTGCCGACGCGGTGCGCGAACACGGCGCCGACTTCGGCATCGCCTGGGATGGCGACTTCGACCGTTGCTTCTTCTTCGACCACACCGGCCGCTTCATCGAGGGCTATTACCTGGTCGGCCTGCTGGCCAAGGCGATCCTGGCCCGCAATCCGGGCGGCAGGATCGTGCATGACCCGCGCCTGGTCTGGAACACTGTGGACATGGTCGAGCAGGCGGGCGGCGTGCCGGTGCAGTGCAAGAGCGGCCACGCCTTCATCAAGGAAAAGATGCGTGCCGAGGACGCGGTGTACGGTGGCGAGATGAGCGCCCACCACTACTTCCGCGAGTTCGCCTACGCCGACTCCGGCATGATCCCGTGGCTGCTGATCGCCCAGCTGATCTCCGAAAGCGGTCGTTCGCTGGCCGACTGGGTTGAAGACCGCATGGCCGCCTACCCGTGCAGTGGCGAGATCAACTTCAAGGTCGCCGATGCCAAGGCCGCCGTTGCACGCGTGATGGAGCACTTCGCGGCGCAGTCGCCCACGCTGGACCACACCGACGGCATCAGCGCCGACTTCGGCAGCTGGCGCTTCAACCTGCGCAGCTCCAACACCGAACCGCTGCTGCGCTTGAACGTCGAAGCGCGCGGTGACGCTGCGTTGATGCAGGCGCGTACCGACGAAATTTCCCGTCTGATCCAGCAGTAACCGAGGCCCGCATGAGCAGCATCCAGCCCGTCATCCTGTCCGGTGGGTCCGGTACACGCCTATGGCCGCTTTCGCGCGAGGCCTACCCGAAGCAGTTCCTGCCACTGGCCGGCGAGCTGACGATGCTGCAGGCCACCTGGCAACGCGTCGCCCCACTGGCGGCGCGTGGCCCGCTGGTGATTGCCAACGAAGAGCACCGCTTCGTCGCCGCCGAGCAGCTGCAGCAGGTCGGCGCTGAACCGGCCGCGATCATCCTTGAACCGGTGGGCCGCAATACCGCACCGGCTATCGCCGTGGCCGCGCTGGAGGCCACCCGTGACGGTGCCGACGCGCTGCTGCTGGTGCTGCCCTCCGATCATGTGATCACCGACGAGGCGGCCTTCCGCAACGCGGTGCAGGCCGCCGCCAGTGCCGCTGAAGCCGGCAAGCTGGTCACGTTCGGCATCGTGCCGACCGGCCCGGAAACCGGCTACGGCTATATCAAGGCTGCCGACGGCCAGGGCCTGCGTGCCGTCGAACGCTTCGTCGAAAAGCCCGACCTGGAGACCGCCACCGGCTACGTCAGCAGCGGTCAGTACTACTGGAACAGCGGCATGTTCCTGTTCAAGGCCTCGCGCTACCTGCAGGAACTGGAGTGCTTCCAGCCGGCGATGCTGGCCAGCAGCCGCCAGGCCTGGCAGCAGGCGCGCCGCGATGCCGACTTCACCCGCTTGGACAGGGATGCCTTCACGGCGGTGCAGTCGGACTCGATCGACTACGCGGTGATGGAAAAGACTGCCGATGCAGTCGTGATCCCGCTGGATGCCGGCTGGAACGACGTCGGTTCGTGGACCGCGCTGCGCGATGTCTCGCAGCAGGATGGCGACGGCAATGCCCACCAGGGCGATGTGATCGCCATCGACTGCCGCAATACCTATGCCTATGCGCAGCGCCTGGTGGCCCTGGTCGGCCTGGACGATGTGATCGTGGTCGAGACCGACGACGCCGTGCTGATCGGCAAGGCCGACCGCATGCAGGAGGTCAAGACGGTAGTGGCGAAGCTGAAGGCTGAAGGCCGCAGCGAGGCGACCTGGCACCGCAAGGTGTATCGCCCGTGGGGCGCCTACGACTCGATCGACAACGGTGAGCGCTTCCAGGTCAAGCGGATCACGGTCAAGCCCGGCGGCACGCTCAGCCTGCAGATGCATCACCACCGCGCCGAACACTGGATCGTGGTCAGCGGCACCGCGGAGGTGACCCGCGGCAACGAGGTGATCCTGCTCAGCGAGAACCAGAGCACCTACATCCCGCTGGGCGTGACGCATCGCCTGCGCAATCCCGGCAAGCTGCCACTGGAACTGATCGAAGTGCAGTCGGGCAGCTACCTGGGCGAGGATGACATCGTGCGGTTCGAGGATACGTACGGGCGCAGTTGAGGCATCAACGCCTGCGCCCCACGGTAGCGCCGGCCCATGGCCGGCGAGCGCAGCGGCTTGCAAGCATCCGCCGGGCGTGGCCCGGCGCTACCCTTATCGGGCAATCTCTGCCATCACCCGCTTCAGGCCGTCCTGCCATGCCGGCAGCACGATGCCGAAATCCTGTTGCAGTTTGCGGTTGTCCAGCACCGACCAGGCTGGGCGCTTGGCCGGGGTCGGATACTCGGAACTGGAAATCGCCTCGACGGTCGGCACCTTGACCAGCGCGCCAGTGGCCAACGCTTCGGCGAAGATCGCCTCGGCAAAGCCGTGCCAGCTGGTCTGGCCACTGGCGGTCAGATGCCAGGTGCCGGACAGACGGCCCGGGTGCTGCAATGCCTGCGCGGTCACATCGGCAATCAGCGCGGCCGGCGTGGGCGTACCGACCTGGTCGGCCACCACCCGCAACACATCGCGCTCGGCGCCCACGCGCAGCATGGTGCGCAGGAAGTTCGCGCCATGCGAGGCATAGACCCAGGCCGTGCGGAAGATCAGGTGGCGGCCACCGGCCGCGCGTACGGCCTCCTCGCCATCGCGCTTGCTGGTGCCATATACACCCAGCGGTGCGGTCGGTTCGTCCTCGCGGTAGGGCGCGCTGCCTTGGCCATCGAACACGTAGTCGGTGGAGTAATGCACGAATGGCACGCCATGCGCGGCACACCAGCGCGCGATCATCCCCGGCGCCTGCGCATTGGCCGCAAAGGCCGCGTCGACCTCCTGTTCGGCACGATCGACGGACGTGTAGGCCGCGGCGTTGACCACGATCGACGGCTGCAGCCGGTCCAGCAGGGCCGGCAGGCTTTCAGGCTGGCCGAAATCGGCGGTTTCGCAGGCGCTGCCATCCGGCAGAGCGCCGCTGCGGGTGGTCGCGACCACCTTGCCCAGCGGCGCCAGCGCGCGCAGCAGCTCCTGGCCGACCTGGCCGTTGCCACCGAAGACCAGAACGGTCATGGCACGTAGACCGGCAGGCGGTCTTCGGCGATGTCCTTCAGGAAGGGGGCATTCTCGTCCTTGGCCGACAACGTTGGCACACTGAGCGGCCAGTCCACGGCGATATCGGCATCGTTCCAGCGCACGCCGGCATCGAAGTCCTTCAGGTAGACCTCGGTGCACAGATAGCTGAACACCGCGCGCTCGGACAGTACGGCAAAGCCGTGGGCGAAGCCTTCCGGAATCCAGAACTGCTTCTTGTTCTCCGCGCTCAGCACCACCGCTTCCCACTGGCCGAAGGTCGGCGAGCCGCGACGGATGTCGACGGCCACGTCATAGACCTCGCCTTCCAGCACGCTGACCAGCTTGCCCTGCGGGCGCGGCCACTGGTAATGCAGCCCGCGCAGGACACCCTTGGCCGAGGTCGAGACGTTGCTCTGCACGAAGCGATCCGGCAGGCCCAGCGCGGCGAAGCGCTCGGCGTTCCAGATTTCGAAGAAGTAACCGCGAGCATCGCCGAACACGGCCGGTTCGATCACTACGCAACCGGGCAACCTGGTTTCAATCACTTTCACGGAACAACTCCACGCAGGGCGAGCTTGTGCAGGTACTGGCCGTAGCCGTTCTTGATCAGTGGTGCAGCCAGGGCTTCCAGCTGTTCGGCATTGATCCAGCCCTGCCCGAACGCGATTTCCTCCGGGCAGCAGACCTGCAGGCCCTGGCGGGTCTGGATGGTCTCGATGAAATTGGAGGCTTCCAGCAGCGACTGGTGGGTGCCGGTATCGAGCCAGGCATAACCGCGGCCCAGTGGCTCGAGGTGCAGCAGGCCCTGCTCCAGGTACCTGCGGTTGAGATCGGTGATCTCCAGCTCGCCGCGGGCCGAGGGCTTCAGCTCGGCGGCGTAGTCACAGGCATGCGCATCGTAGAAGTACAGGCCGGTCACCGCGTAGTTCGAGCGCGGGTTGAGCGGCTTCTCGACAAGCCCGACCACCTTGCCACTGGCGTCGAACTCGGCCACGCCATAGCGCTCGGGGTCGTTGACCCAGTAGCCAAACACCGTGGCCCCCTGGTCACGTGCGTCGGCGCGGCGCAGCATTTCGCTCAGCCCATGGCCGTGGAAGATGTTGTCCCCCAGCACCAGGCAACTCGGCTTGCCGGCAACGAAATCGCGACCGATCAGATAGGCTTGGGCCAGGCCATCGGGGCTGGGCTGCACGGCGTACTGGATGTCCATGCCCCACTGCGAACCGTCGCCCAGCAGCTGCCGGAACAGCGCCTGTTCGTGCGGGGTGTTGATGATCAGCACCTCGCGGATGCCCGCCAGCATCAGCACGCTGAGCGGGTAGTAGATCATCGGCTTGTCGTACACCGGCAGCAGCTGCTTGCTGACACCCTGGGTGATAGGGTACAGCCGGGTGCCGGAGCCACCGGCGAGGATGATGCCCTTGCGCTGGGTCATGTCGTCTCCTGCGCTCAGGCCGCGGTACCGATGCGCTGCAGGCGATAGCTGCCATCGAGCACGCTGTTGACCCACGCCTGGTTGTCCAGGTACCAGTCCACGGTGCGGCTGATGCCCTGCTCGAAGGTATAGGCCGGCTCCCAGCCCAGTTCGTTCTTCAGCTTGGAGGCATCGATCGCATAGCGGCGGTCATGTCCGGGGCGGTCGGCCACATGGGTGATCTGGCTGCTGCGCGGCTGGCCGTCCGCACGCGGGCGGCGCTGGTCCAGCAGTGCGCAGATGGCCTGCACCACTTCGATGTTCTGCTTTTCCGAGTTGCCGCCGACATTGTAGGTCTCGCCAATCTGGCCCTTGGCCAGCACGGTACGGATCGCTTCGCAGTGGTCGGACACGAACAGCCAGTCGCGCACCTGCCTGCCATCGCCGTACACGGGCAGCGGCTCGCCGGCCAGCGCCCTGGCGATCACCAGCGGGATCAGCTTCTCGGGGAAGTGGTACGGGCCATAGTTGTTGGAACAGTGGGTGGTCAGCACCGGCAGCCCGTAGGTGTGGTGGAAGGCCCGCACCAGATGGTCGGAAGCCGCCTTGGACGCCGAGTACGGCGAATTCGGCGCATAGGTCGAGGTTTCGCTGAACTTGCCGGTCTCACCGAGGGTGCCGTACACCTCGTCAGTGGACACGTGCAGAAAGCGGAACGCCGCGCCCTGCTCGGCCGGGAGCGCTTTCCAATGGTCGCGCACCGCCTCCAGAAGGCCCAAGGTGCCGACCACATTGGTCTGGATGAAGGCACCCGGACCATCGATCGAGCGATCCACGTGGCTCTCGGCCGCGAAGTTCAGCACCGCCTCCGGCTGGTGTTCGGCCAACAGCCGGGCGACCTGGGCCTGGTCACCGATGTCGCCCTGCACGAACACATGGTTGGAATCACCGTCCAGGCTGGACAGGGTCTTCAGGTTGCCGGCATAGGACAGGATGTCGAGGTTGACGATCTTCACGCCTCGGGCAACCGCCTCAAGGACGAAATTGCCGCCGATGAAACCGGCACCGCCGGTGACGAGCCAGGTAGGCACCATCCAATCTCCAGGTTCAGGGGACGTGCTCCCTGACGGGATGGCACATCAAAGTACTGAGGATACCGTCCTCATGCCCGATCCGGCATGACTGTGCACAGTGCGACGAGCCGGCGACGACCAGGTGGCCCCGCCGGAACAGCTGCCGGCCCCCCTCTTGACCGCCGGGCCACCCGCAGGCACCACCATGCCCAATTGGACGCCAGTGGCTATACTCTGGCCCGGAATTCAGGCTGCCCTTCGGATTCAGCATCTCCAACCACAAGGATATCGACGGAAAACGCATGCAACGAACTGATCGCGCACTCTGTGTGGACCTGGATGGCACCCTGCTGCGATCGGATCTGCTGTACGAATCCCTGCTGACCCTGCTGGCCAGCAATCCCCTGTATGTCTTCCTGCTGCCGCTATGGCTGCTGCGTGGCAAGGCCGCGCTGAAACATGAGATTGCCTCACGGGTCAGGCTGCCGGTTGAATTCCTGCCCTACGACGAGCGGGTGCTGGAGTTGCTGAAAACGACCGAACAGAGGCCCCGCGTCCTCTGCTCGGCGTCTGACAGCAGCCTGGTCAACGCCATTGCCACCCATCTGGGGATATTCGACGAAGTCATGGCCAGCGATGGTCAGCGCAACCTCGCCGGTCACCACAAAGCGGAAGCGCTCAATGCGCGCTTCGGTGCGGGTCAGTACGATTACATGGGCAATGCCAGCGTGGACCTGCAGGTCTGGAAGCACGCCGGAGGCGCCTACGTGGTCAACGCCAGCGCCGGGCTCGCCGCCAGCGCAGCCCGGCAGACTGCCGTGCATGCGCATTGGCCGGCCCGTGGCGGTGGCATCCGCACCTGGATCAAGGCACTGCGCATCTATCAGTGGGCCAAGAACCTGCTGGTCCTGGTTCCGCTGCTGACCGCCCATCGCTTCTTTGATCTACCCGCAGTGCTGGATGCGGCCACCGCATTCATTGCGTTCGGACTGTGCGCATCGGGTGTGTACCTGCTCAATGACCTGCTGGACCTGGCCCCGGACCGGCAGCATGCGCGCAAGCGCAAGCGCCCGTTCGCCGCCGGTAACCTGCCGCTGCTGCACGGCCTGCTGGCAGCGCCGTTGCTGACCCTGGTCGGGTTCGCGCTGGCCCTGTGGACCAGCCCGGCCTTCGCCCTGGTGCTGTTCGGCTACTACGTCATGACCCTGGCCTATTCGTTCGTGCTCAAGCGCATGGTCATGATCGATGTCGTCGTGCTCGCGGCCCTGTACACGGTGCGCATCATCGGGGGAGCTGTAGCGATCGACGTGGAGCTGTCGTTCTGGCTGCTTGCATTCTCCATGTTCATTTTCCTGAGCCTGGCCCTGCTCAAGCGCTACACCGAGCTGGAGGCTGTGGTCTCGGCCGGCAAGACCAAGGCCAGCGGCCGTGGCTATGCCGTCGGCGACCTGCCGCTGATCCAGTCCTTCGGTGCCGCCGCCGGCTACATCGGCGTGCTGGTGTTCGCGCTGTACATCAACAGCCCGGAGAGCCTGGCCCTCTACCAGCAGCCGAAAATACTATGGCTGCTGTGCCCGGTCCTGCTGTACTGGATCAGCCGTGCCTGGATCATCGCCCACCGCGGCAACATGCATGACGATCCGATTGTCTTCGCTGCGCGCGACCGCGTCAGCCAGGCCATCGCCCTGCTCGCGCTGGTCATTGTTGGCTGCGCGACGTTCCAGTGGTAGCCACTGACTGCCCCCTTCCTGCCAGAGTCCCTGGAATCACATGTATACCGCCTTCATTCCCTTGATCCTGTTCTCCGTCGCGCTGAACGCCAGTGCACAGCTGTTCTTGCGCCAGGGCATGCCCCAGGTTGCGCTGGTAACGTCTGATGGCATGTTCCCGCTGCTCGCCAGCGGCCTGCGCGTGATCTTCAATCCCTGGGTGTTCGCCGGCCTGTCCTGCTATGCAGTCAGCATCGTGCTGTGGATGTACGTGCTGTCCAAGGTCCAGGTGAGTTTCGCTTACCCGTTCCTGAGTGTCGGCTACGTCATCGTCGTTGCTGCCGCCTATTTCTGGTTCCGCGAACCGGTGAGCATCATGAAGCTCGCGGGGGTCGCACTGATCTGCGTCGGTGTCGTTCTCGTCGCGAAGGGAGGTTGAACAATGGCCCGTCACATCGTCATTGGTGGCAGTGGTTTCACCGGCACCTACCTGGTGCGTTCGCTGCTGTCGCAGAACCAGCAGGTTACGATCATCGACATCGCCGTCCTTCCCACCGAGTTCTCGGGACGAGTGGACTATCACTGCATCGACATCGTGGTCCCCGGTGCGCTGCAGCAGGTGGCCCTGGCCGAGGGCGATATCGTCTATCACCTGGCGGCGCGCCAGTTCCACAACGACGTGCCACACCACAACCAGGATGCGTGGTTCGCCGAAGTCAATGTTGGCGGCACCGCCAACGTGCTCGAATGGATGTCGCAGCTGGCGACGCCACGGCTGGTCTATACCAGCACGGACATGGTCTACGGCCTGCCGCAGAAGCTGCCGGTCCCGCCGGATCACGCCAAGAATCCGCTGGGGCCCTACGGGCGCAGCAAGGCGGCGTCCGAACAGCTGTGCGAACAGGCCCGTGGCCGCGGTTTCAGGATCACCATCCTTCGCCCGAGAATGATCGTCGGCCCGGGTCGATTCGGCATCCTGACCAAGCTGTTCAAGCTGATGGACCTGAATCTCCCCATCCCGACCATCGGCAGCGGCCGAAACCGCTACCAGATGATCGCCGTGGAAGATGTCGTCAACGCCATCCAGCTGTCGGTGGCGCACGATCTGCCCGCCGTCGCTCTGAGCCTGGGCTCGGGCCCGGCTCCGGTGGTGCGCGAGCTGCTGCGCAACACGATCCGGCGCATTGGTTCGCATTCCATGGTCATTCCGGTGCCTGCCGGTCCGCTCAAGCTGACGCTCTCGCTGTTGGAGAAGCTGGGCAAGCCGCTGCTGCACCGCGAGCAGTACCAGATCGCCGACATCAACTACGTGGTCGATATCGCACCGACCGAATCCACGCTGCAGTGGGCGCCGACCAAGAATGACGAAGACATGCTGGTGGCGGCCTACGAGCACTACAGCAAGTCCCGCTGATCCCGAAAATACTTCGGCCCCGGCCCTGGATTCTTCGACATGACCTGTCTTGCCCGGTCTCGCTGACCTACTGAATCAACCCACATCCAATGCACATGGAAAGTCGTCCCTCTTCTTCCGATGCCCTCCTGCCCGACGGCCAGGCTGCGCGCAGGTTCGTCGCCTGTGCTGTTGGACTGGTTGTCCTGCTGGCCGTTTCGAAAGCGCTCGCCGCCTACAGCGGCGTAAAGGCAGCTACCTACATACTGCCCATCCTGGCGGTCCTTGTTCTTGCACCCCGCATTGGTCTGGCCTGGGCCGCCCCTGCGGTCAAGGCATTGCTGGTCCTTTCCCTGTCCGCACTGCTTTTGAACATCGTGCCGGACTCGACATGGGACGGCAACATGTACCACAAGGTCGCCATTGTCGCGCTGCACGATGGCTGGAATCCGTGGCTTTTCCCTGAGTTTTCCGACTGGGCCGCTACGCGAAGCGAGATCTACTATTCGTCCAGCGTATGGGACGGCAATCCGAACGCCATGTGGGTCAGCCACTACCCGAACCTGTCCTGGCTGTTCAGTGCAGCCTTGATGGACTACGGATTTGGATGGGAGTCCGGCAAGGCATTGAACCTGCTTCTTGCGATCGCCCTGTTCGTATATGCGCGCACTGTCTTCAGGCAGTACCTGCCGAACCGCTGGCAGGTGGAAGTTCTCGCGCTGCTTGCGGTGGCATGCCAGCCAATCGTCGGTCAGCTGCCCACAAACTATGTGGATGGCTGCACGTATTCGGTCATTGCGCTCACAACGCTTTGCATCCTTGATCGCGATCGAAGTCCTGCCGTCAACGTGATCGTCTGGTGCAGCCTGATCATTCTTGCCGGCGTGAAGTTCACCGGTGCCCTGTACGCAGCGATGCTTGCGCTTCCATTCCTGGTGGTACGCCGACCGGGCCTGAAAGAGATTGCGACCTGGTCCCTGCTGGGAGCCATTGCACTGTCCCACCCCTACCTCAACCACATCGCCTCGGACCTGGATATCGGCTACCCGGTTACGGGTACGGATATCGTTCTGCGTGGACAGGCCGAGGCATCGGTGCTTGAGAAGCCGCGGATCCGGACACTTGCAGAATCACTGCTCGCCCACACGTCAAACGCCACTACGTTCCCGGGCATGAAGATTCCAGGCACCTTCGCCATGGACGAGATCAAACAATCGGGTGCACCGGATCCGCGATTCGCCGGATTCGGCCCCTTGTTCTCACTTGCCCTGATGATCGCCGCAGTGGCAATTGTTCTTGCACTGGTGCTGGAACGGCGCAATCGCCGCCAGTGTATCAATCACTGGTACCTGCTGGCCGCCGTAGCGTATCTGGTGGTCATGGCCATCGCGCATGCAGCGCCCTGGTGGGCTCGCTATGTCCCGTTCCTGTACCTCGCCCTGATACTTGTACTGCTCGTCTGTTCAGGATCTACGATCAGGGGAGTCCGCGTTGCATCTTCGCTTGCCAGCCTGGTGATGGTGGTTAACGCCGTCCTGGTCTTTGCCGGCGTGGCGCAGTACACCAGTGATTTCGCCCTTCGTCCCGCAATGCAGGCCAACCGGGCCATCAGTGCGCAATACCAGCAGGGCGAGCACGTCATTGTCGCGGCTCCGCAGTTCTTTGGTTTCTCCACCCTTTATCACACGCAGCACGTCCTCGGCATAAAGGATGTCGAGTATCAGGTCTCTGGAATGGACAACACGGCATGTGAAGGTCCGCAGCAGATCGGCGACTGGATCGGCTTCTCCAAGCTCTGCAGATAAACAGCGGTCTGGACGACCCGGCGCCAGGTACATGGAACCCTTGGCGCTGATCGAATCGAACACCTGCCGGGCGGGCGCCACCATACGCATTCGCATGGTCACCCCAAGCCAGCTAGAATCGGGGTCCCACCCCCGAACCGGTTGCTGTTCCAGGACCGGATGTTCTCCCTGTTTAGTGAAGGACCCCGTACCAGATGAAAATCCTCGTCGCGTACAAGCGCGTGGTGGACTACAACGTCCGCATTCAGGTCAAGCCGGACGGTTCCGGCGTGGTCACCGACGGCGTCAAGCTGTCCCCCAACCCCTTCGATGAAATCGCCCTGGAAGAAGCCCTGCGCCTGCGCGACAAGGGCATCGCCAGCGAAGTCGTGGTTGCCACCATTGCCCCCGCCGATGCCCAGGCGCACCTGCGCAACGGCCTGGCCATGGGCGCCAATCGCGCCATCCACGTCGTCACCGACCAGGCCATCCAGCCGCTGACCGCCGCACGCACCCTGCTCAAGCTGATCGAGAAGGAACAGCCGGACCTGGTGATCCTCGGCAAGCAGGCCATCGACGACGACGCCAACCAGACCGGCCAGATGCTGGCCACGCTGTGGGGCCGCCCGCAGGCGACCTTCGCCAGCAAGCTCG
The DNA here is from genome assembly GCF_059368495.1 of Stenotrophomonas sp. YJH_SMC_91. Lineage (NCBI taxonomy): Bacteria > Pseudomonadati > Pseudomonadota > Gammaproteobacteria > Lysobacterales > Lysobacteraceae > Stenotrophomonas > Stenotrophomonas sp. YJH_SMC_91. Next base: position 276,200 of record NZ_JCAFRT010000003.1, read on the forward strand.
AGATCGCCGGCGGCAAGGCCACGGTGACCCGCGAAGTCGACGCCGGCCTGGAAACGCTGGAAGTGGACCTGCCGGCCGTGGTCACCACCGACCTGCGCCTGAACGAACCGCGCTTCATCAAGCTGCCGGACATCATGAAGGCCAAGGCCAAGCCGCTGGAAACGCTGCAGCTGGCCGACCTCGGCGTTGAAGCCGCCGATACCTTCAAGACCACCCACTACGCCGCGCCGTCCAAGCGCAGCAAGGGCGTGATGGTCAAGGACGCGGCCGAACTGGTTGCTGCACTCAAGCAGAAGGGGTTGCTGTAATGAGCAAGATTCTCGTCATCGCCGAGCACCACGACGGCAAGCTCAACGCCGCCACCGCCAAGACCATCAGCGCCGCTGTCGCCATCAGCGGTGCCAGCATCGATGTGGTGGTGCTGGCCGCCGATCCGGCTGCGGTCGCCGCCGAGGCCGCGAAGATCGCTGGCGTCGCCAAGGTCCTGACCGTGGCCAATGCCGCCAACGCGCAGGCCATCGCCCAGGTGCTCGCGCCGCAGATCGCGCAGCTGGCCAAGGGCTACACCCACGTGTTCGGACCGTCGACCACCTTCGGCAAGGACCTGATGCCGTGCGTTGCCGCGCTGCTAGGCGTCAACCAGGTCTCCGACCTGATGACCGTCGAAGGCAGCCACACCTTCAAGCGCCCGATCTACGCTGGCAACGCAATCATCACTGTAGAAGCCCCGGCTGACCAGATCGTGGTCGCCACCGTGCGCGCCGCGTCGTGGCCGGAAGCCGCCCAGGGCGGCAGTGCCGCCATTGAAGCGGCCAGCGTCGATGCTGCCCTGCCGACCCATACCCGCTTCATCGGCCTGGCCGCCGGTGCCAGCGACCGCCCGGACCTGCAGAGCGCCAAGCGCGTGGTCTCCGGTGGTCGTGGTGTCGGTTCGGAAGAGAACTTCAAGGTTATCTTCCAGCTGGCCGACAAGCTCGGTGCCGCCGTCGGCGCTTCGCGTGCCGCGGTTGATGCCGGCTATGTGCCCAGCGACCTGCAGGTTGGCCAGACCGGTAAGATCATCGCGCCGGAACTGTACGTGGCCGTGGGTATCAGCGGCGCGATCCAGCACCTGACCGGCATCAAGGATGCCGGCACCATCGTGGCCATCAACAAGGACGGCGATGCGCCGATCTTCGAGATTGCCGATATCGGTCTGGTGGGTGATCTGTTTGCAATCCTGCCGGAGCTGGAAGCGGCGCTCTGACGTGTACCTGCCGCTGGCTCCGGCCAGCGGCACAGTCCCTTTGAATTCAAGCAGGCAATCGTGAGTACTCCCTACAAGAAGGTAATGGTTGTCTTCGGCACCCGTCCGGAAGCCATCAAGATGGCCCCGGTGGTGGAAGCCCTGAAGGCCCGGCCTGAGATCGAGACGATCGTTGCGGTTACCGCGCAGCATCGACAGATGCTCGACCAGGTCATGGACCTGTTCGGTATCACGCCGGATGTCGACCTCAATGTGATGGAACCTGGCCAGACGCTGGCAGGCCTGTTCGCCAAGATCCTGACCGGCATGACCGCCGTCATCGCCGAGCACAAGCCGGACCTGGTGCTGGTGCATGGCGATACCAGCACCACGCTGGCCAGTGCGCTGGCCGCGTTCTACAACCGCGTGGCCGTCGGCCATGTGGAAGCAGGACTGCGCACCGGTGACATTTACGCGCCGTGGCCTGAAGAGGCCAACCGCCGCCTGACCGGGCCGCTGACCCGCCTGCACTTCGCGCCGACCACCCGCTCGCGCGACAACCTGCTGGCTGAAGGTACGTCTAGCGATGACATCCACGTCACCGGCAACACCGTGATTGATGCCCTGCTCAACGTCGCCGACAAGCTGAAGCACGACACCGCGCTGATTGAATCGATGCGGGCCCGTTTCCCGTTCCTTGATGCTTCCAAGCGGCTGGTACTGGTGACCGGCCATCGCCGTGAAAACTTCGGCAGCGGCTTCGAGAGCATCTGCGAAGCACTGAAGGCCCTGGCCGCGCGCGGCGATACGCAGATCGTCTATCCGGTCCACCTCAACCCCAACGTGCAGGGACCGGTCAACCGGATCCTCGCCGATGCCCCGGGCGTGGTCCTGATCGAGCCGCAGGATTACCTGCCGTTCGTCTACCTGATGACCCAGGCGACGTTGATCATCACCGACTCCGGTGGCGTGCAGGAAGAAGCCCCGTCACTGGGCAAGCCGGTGCTGGTAATGCGCGATACCACCGAGCGCCCTGAAGCGGTGGGCGCAGGCACCGTACTGCTGGTTGGCACCGATGCTGGCAGGATCGTGGCTGAGGCCACCCGCCTGCTCGACGACGAAGCCGCCTACCAGTCAATGGCACATGCCCATAATCCGTATGGTGATGGCAAGGCCGCTGCACGCATCGCTGCCTTGATCCAGGGCGAGGCGATGCCGGCCTGACCCGCCATCGCCGCATCACGACAGACCGCGGCCAGGCGCTCAGCCAGGCGATCCCAACGATACTCGGCGAAAGCATCCTGCCCCAGGCGCAGGCCTTCATCCAGCCGCCCTTGCTGCTTGCGCTGCAGTAGTTCGTGCAGAAGTGCGCTGATCGCAGCAACCTCATTGGCGGCCAGAAACCCGCAACGCTCCCTGCCGATGATGGCGGCCGCCGGATCGGCGGCATCCGGCTGCAGATGCAGTACCGGCCGGCCCGAACCCAGGTATTCCAGCAGCTTGCCCGGGATCTGGGTCATGCCTGCGTTGCCGATGTTGACCAGGACATCCGCACTGCGCTGCAGTTCGATGGCCTGGGAATGATCCAGGCTTCCGGCAAATCGCAGGACCTGCGGATGCTCCGCGCACGCTTTCGCCAGTTCTGGTGGCAGACCAGGGCCAGCGATGGTGAGCGTGCAGCCGGGCGATGCCAGCACCGCGCGGACCAGCGGCATGGGGTCGCGGAACGGATAGAAGCGCCCCGTGTAGACCAGCTGCAACCCGCCGGCCGACCTGACAACCTCGGGCAGCGGCGGTTCCACCCTGGCGAATCCCTGCGGAATCACGCTGAGCGGCGCGATCCCGGGACCATGCCGCTCCTGCATCAGGGCCGCGGTGGCCTCGGAAGTAACGACAATAGCGGCCGCCTCGTGGCAAACCCGCCTTTCAAGCTCGAGCGACGCCGCCCTCCAGCGTTCGGGGGTATAGGACGTCAGCACGGGATCACCAAGTTCGGCAACGAAAGGAATGCCGGACTCGCGCGAGAGCGCAGAAGCCAACAACAGCCCTGCCACAGGCTCATGTGATCCGATGATCACCTGCGGCGACCACTGGCTGATCAGTTGCCGGCCATGACGCAGGGCACCGCCGATCCAACGCGAGCGGCCATCCGGGAAAACCCGCGCATCCAGGAACGAGCGCAGCCATGCGATCGCGCGCCCCTTCCGGTTCAACGCCGCCGTCCCAGCCGTCGGCGCGGCCTGTGAAGCCACCTGTGGGGACGGGCGCGTTCCCGCAACCGCGTCCTGGCGCCGCAGACGGCGCAGATGGCCCAGTACGCGCGACGTCACATCAATCAGAGCCTCGACGCCCTGCGGCGAGGTCCGATGCACCTGCAGACCGGGTGGGTCCTCCATCCGTCGCATGCCGGCACCACATGCCCGGGTCAGGACATGGACATCATGCCCAAGACTGGCCAGTCCGCTGGCCAGCTGGGTCACCCGCAGTGATTGGGGTGACGGGTTGGGCTGGAAGTCGTGCGCGCAGATCAGGATGCGCATGGCCTGCATGCCACCGTTCGTCATGGTTTGACCGACGCTACCCATGCGATCGCAGTCCTGTTCCTGCTCCAACCCGTAACCTGCTCAGGACGCCCGCGTAACGACGTCCAGCATCGCATCGCCCGACTGCTGCAGCGTGCTGAAGGGAGGCGCTTCGATCATCGCCAATCCCGCTTCCATCAGCTCTGGGTAATTCCGCATGACATGCGACAACTCACCGTACAAGGCCGACACATCCTTCTCGGCCGGCGCGCGGCTGCGTTCCGCGACTTCCTTGTGGCTGAGCTTGTCGTGCGTGACCGCGATGGGGGCAACCCGGCAAGCCGGTGTTCCCGCAGACAGTTCGGCTGCGCAGCCGGTATTGGACAGTACCATCGGTAGGCCGAAGTGGGCTGCCTCCAGGTTCACCAACCCATAGCCTTCGAACAGGGAGGGGAGCACGAACAGATGTGCATGGGAATACTCACGGCTCAGTTCGCGGCGCTTGAGCGAGCCCAGCAGTTCCACCGAACCGGCAAGGTCCAGCCGGCGAATGGTCTCCTCGACCTTGGCAGCGTTCCCCGATTCAGCCAGCGCACCTGCGATGCGCAGCGTCGCCTGCGGCGCCTCCTGCCTGAGCCTGGCAAATGCCTCCAGCAGGCAAATCACGTTCTTCTGCGGATAGAGATTGCCCACGAACAGAATCCTGAACGCATCGCGCTTTCCGCGCGCCCTGCGCAGGTAGTCTGCCGGCGGACGATACAGGTCAACGACGTTCAGGCCGTGCGGCACCGTTGTCACCTTCGAACGCGCCAGCTTCTGGTACACGCACGCGTAGTCGGCCACTTCGCTCGAAACGGCAATGTACTCGTCGACGCGAGCACGCTCGCGCTCGAGCGCCGGATCCTGCAGCTGCCAGAAATAGATGTTGTGCAGCACCTCGACGACCTTGCAACCGGGTTCGATCGTGTGCAGGCCATCGTAGGCATGGCTGACCACCAGCGACTCGAAGCGCCCGCGCGTGACCGTCTCGCCCAGCAGCGCCGATTGCCCATCCAGGTACACCAGCTCGCCGGGGAACTGCTGCGCGATGCGGCTGTTGAGTGAAGGCGATCCCAGCACAATCAGGTAAGGCACGAAATTCTTGGTACGCAGGTGCCGTGCGAAATCACAGACCCATTGCTCAAGCCCACCGAAGGTATGGTCCTCGGCAACAAGCAATGCGCATCGGGTGCGCACCGCGCTTACCGCCAGCGACTGCAGCACGCTGCTGTCGGCATGCGCGTTGGCCTGGATCATGCCTGCATTCTTGAGCAGTCGGCCGGCAGCACTGCGGAAGTAACCCTCGCGCGGCGTAACCACCGGTCGTTCCAGCTTGCGGAATCGATGCTCCAGCACTTCCTGGCGCAGATTGCGGGCGATGCGCCACAGCGAATGCCGGTCACGGGTACGCTCGACTGCCAGCGTCGCGATTTCGTTGACCATTTCGTCGGCCAGCAGGGCGGCGTGCTTCAGGCCGGCCGAGGCCGACTGCAGCTTGCGCGACATGTCGGAAAGCTTGAACGAGCCGAAGGTGTTGAGTGCGTCTGCGAACTCCCACCAGGATTCCGCGGACGACACCGCACGCGACGAGGTGATCACTGCCAGCACCATCGCGGCACCTTCAGGTGCCTCCAGGCAGGTCGCCGCAACCATCTCGGCCTTGAACAGCTGCGAGTAGCCGGCCAGCAATTCGTCCGACTTGTGGCCGGACATGCCCGGGAAGGCAAAGAACACATGCAGGCGGTTTTCGGCCGCAGGCGTTGCGCCGTTGTCCTGCGAGGCCCCCGGCTCGGTACCGTCGATCAGCGCGATATCCAGGCGACCCGGCTCACGGGAAGGGGCCCAACCGATACGGCGTGCCGAATGCGCAGCCAGGCGGGTCAGGTCACTGCCGAGCAGATCCGTGCTGTAGCCCTCAACCGGGCCGCCCACTTTGTCGGACGCCCAGCCGAGCACGGCATCGAGCATTGTGGAAATGTCGACCAGATGCGCTGCCTGATTGTTGCCGATGATTGGATTCATACCGTTTCCACCAGATCCTTGACTGCCGTGATTCCCTTCCTAAAATCTGAATACATCGTCTCCAGGCATCCAAGGTTCCTGTCGATCATCCAGTCCTGCGTCTGCAGGTCGGGAATGTAGCCCTCCCGGAAATCGGCATGATCGACATAGGCGTAACCATAGGCGTCGAAATCGCCGATCAGGTGGAAATCAACCACAGGAAGCACGCCATGCGCGAAGTAGTCACACAGCTTTGTCGGCGACGCCACGCGATTCACCGTACAGGCTTCACGCAGGGCGAATCCAAAGTTCGAGTACCGATAGACCTGCTCCAGCTTTTCCTTACTGGCGTAGCCCTTGAAAACCTCCACCGGGATGCCGCGGCTGGAAAGCTTCGGGGCAAATGCTTCCACATCGTGGGAGTAGATCTCGTAATTGCAGAACGGTGCGGCGGCCATGATGTCGGCCATCTCGTCCACCCGCTGCCAGACCTGGGCACCACCGGCATAGACAGCGGTCGGCCGCCCGTTCTGCCGCCGCGCGATGCGCGACGCAGCCACGCGCTGCACCGACTGGCCAAGCGAGCCGAAGTCGAAGACCGGAACGTGGATGAAATCGACGTTTGCAGCGTCAGGGTACTTGGCCAGGAAGTGCTCCTTCATGGCCAGCGTCACAACCGAAGCATGCTTGAGCTTGGAGATGATCTGCCGTTCGACCTCTGCGAAGATCCGCGAACGCTCGGGCGAACCGAGCATCAGTTCTTCCTCCGGAACCACGCCGTGGATGTCCACGTACATCTTGGACGCGTCAAAGTGCGGAAGCATGTACTCGCACTGATGCATCGTGTGGATGTAGACGAAATCCGCCGCATCGAAGATGCGTGCCACGAAGTCGGAATGGGCCTTGGAATGGGGATTGACCCGATACGCCTTGATCAGCTCGTCCGCGTACACCACTTCCGGCTCCTGCGCAGCCGGGTACCATTCCTGGAAGTCAATGTAGGTGCGCGGATAGTCTTCGAACACGCCGTCAATGGTCTTGATACGGCTCATCCAGCCGTCCATGTAACGATCATTTGCGGGATACGGCGAGACTATGGTCAATTGGCGCTTCTTGGCCATCTACTGAAATTCCTTTGATTTACTTCTTATCGGCGTCAGAAAAGGCGACGGATTGAACGGAAGGGTGCGGTAAGGCGCCAGGAGTGGGAGGCGTAAACCTGCTCTAGGCGACGAGCAATCTCCTCGTTCTCCTTCTGCAGGTTCTGCAACGCCTTCTCTGCCTCGGTGTGCCGGCGCTCAGCCTCGGAATGCCGGCGTTCACCCGCCTCCGCGCGCAATGTGGCCTGATGCTCCGCGGTCTGTGCGTTGCTCAGCTGCGTCTCCACCTCCAGCACCCGATCGCGGAGTTCACTGCGCCCCTGCTCCAGGCCCGCGATGAGGTTCAGCTGGCGTGCCTGCTCGGCCGCGAGGCGCTCCACATCCGCCCGGATCGCGTCACCTTGCCGCAGCGCATCATCCAGCTTCGCGCCCAGTTCGTTGCGCTGCCGGATGGTGGCCTCCAGCTCTATCGCAACAGACGCAAGACGATCATGCACATGGCCATAGCACCCCAGCAGATCCAGCCCCTGCTCCACCAGCCCAGGCATGACACGCTGCGCCGCCGATTCGGATGCATAGATCGCCAGCAGCTGTTTGCCACTGTACTGCGGATCCGGCAGCAGCCCGACATCGATGACGCCCACGTGGACCAGGCGGAAGCCATTGGGAAGATCGCGCTGCAGGTTGTGCCAGTGGAAACTGTAGAAGTGTTCCTCGTGGCGCTCTTCAAGCGACTCCTGGAACGGAACCAGCATGACGAAATACTCGCGGGCATGAGCGGTCAGCTTGGCTGCCGCGTCCCACGGTTCGTGGAAATGCTCGAGCGTATTGGAGGAGAAGATCACGTCGTAGCCGAGGTCCACCCCTTCCGCCAGGAGATCGTCAGTGGCGAATGCGATCTGTGGATAGTTGCGGCGTGCCTGCTCGATGGCGGACGCAGAGAAATCCAGGCCGGCCACCTGATCAAGTCCCAACTCGGACTTGATCACCTGCGTGCCGTCACCCATCGCACAACCCCAGTCGCACAGACCCAGGCCGTTGTGCTTCACGTCATCCACGAACCAGGCCGGCAACAGGCGGCAGGCAACCATCCCGAAGAACTGGCTCTGCTTCTGACCTTCGTTCTGGATCCAGTCCTGCTGGAAACGCGATTCCCAGTAGTCCTGCCCGTTGATGTCGATGCTTGTCATAGCGGATTTCCCGTGATCTTCATGAAATCAAAGCACCTTCTTCTCGATGGGCACAATGAAGGTACCGTAGCGGAACTCCTTCATGAATATCTTCAAATACTGCGCACCTTCGATGTACTCGAAGTACTGGATGCTGTCGGAGGAACGGTCTTCCAGCGCTGCAACCAGCACGTAGTCACCTTCGCGCAGGTTGCAGTCAAGCGTGAATGCAACTTCCACGGTATCGCCCTGCGTATCGAGGCGCAGCCGCGGCGAATCCCATGTGGTACCCACCACCAAATCGCTGCCGGCCATGTCCTTTAGCGAGAACGCCATGCTGAGGCACTCCCGATTCGCCGATGGCGGAATCCTGGCCTTGATGCGGATGCACAGCTTCTCGCCGGTGAAGAACATGTTGCGACGCTGGCCATCGACCGCTTCGGTTTCCACCGCAAGGATGGAGCCGACATGGCTGCCCCAGTGGTTGACCGGCTTGCGCGCGCGCAGCTGTTCCTGCGCCTTGTCATCGGCGATTTCCTGGGTCGCGTTGGCCACCGCCTCTTCGCGCTCGTGTTCCAGGCGTGCCGAATCCTCCTCGAACAGGTTCTGCATGTACTGCGCGGTGACCGCGAACACCGAGCCGGACATGCGCGGGCGCCCCTTGTCCAGCCAGATGCTGCGATCACACAGCGAGCGCACCGCGCCAACATCGTGGGAGACGAACAGAATCGAAAGACCGGACTCGCGGAGCTTCTTGATGCGTGCCATGCACTTGGCATTGAACTTCGCATCACCCACGGCAAGTGCTTCGTCGATGATCAACAGTTCAGGGCTGGTATGGATGGCAACCGAGAAGCCCAGGCGGACGTACATGCCACTGGAGTACGTCTTGACCGGCTGGTCAAGGAACTCCCCGATGTCGGCGAATCCGACGATCTCGTCGAATCGCTGATCGATCTCACTCCGGGTCAAGCCCAGCACCTGCCCATTCAGCAACAGGTTCTCGCGCCCGGTGAACTCGGGATTGAAACCCGCGCCCAGCTCCAGCAGCGCGGCAACCCGCCCCTTGGTCCGCACCGAGCCCTCGGTGGGCTGCAGGGTGCCGCAGATGAGCTGGAGCAGGGTCGACTTGCCCGAACCATTACGGCCGATGATGCCGACGGTCTCGCCCTTGCCGACCTCGAAGGAAAGGCCACGCAGCGCCCAGAACTCGCGGTGATAAGCCACCTCATTCATGCCCAGCACGCGCCTGAGCGGCGGCATGAACATTTCCTTCAGGCGATCCGAGGGCTTGGCGTACATCGCGTAGGCCTTGCCCAGATCGTGCGCGGCAATGACCACTTCTTCCGGCGGGATGATGCGCTTGATCTCGTGCGCGGGATCGTGCTCGAAGACACTGTCAAAGGACATCGGCAAACCCCTTTCTGGTGGCCTGGAACAACGTGTACCCCAGATGCGCCACGACCAGCCCGACCAGGCTCATGATGCCCAGGATCAACAGGTCGGGGGCCTGCCCTTGCAGCGCGGCTGCCCGGCCCGCCTCGATCGGGAAGGTCATCGGATTGGCCAGCATCCACGACTTGAACTTCTCCGGGAAAGCGCTGCCCGGGAAGAAGATCGGCGACATGAACATCGTGCTGATGACCACGAAGCCGACGATATGGGTTACGTCACGCACATACACGCCAATGGCCGCCAGGAACCAGGACAGCCCCAGTACCAGCAGCACTACCGGAATCAGCAGGACGGGAAGCCAGACGATCTGCCAATGGATGTGTGCGCCGAGCACGAACGCCAGGCACGCCAGTACCACCACACCCACCATGAAGTTGAACAGCGCGGCCCCCATGTTGACGACCGGCAGCACTTCCAGCGGGAACACCACCCGCTTTACATAGTTCGCATTGCCAGTGATCGAGATCGGCGCCCGCGAAATGCACTCGGCAAACACGTTGAACATGATCATGCCCAGGAACAGCGGCACCGAGAAATTGCCCTCCGCACCGGGGATGTTCCAGCGTGCCTTGAAGATCGTCCCGAACACGAAGCTGTAGATGGTCAGCAACATCAGGTTATTGATGATGTACCACAGCAGGCCGCCATAGGCCCCGCGGTAACGCCCTTCAATTTCGCGCCTTACCAGCGAAAGGGTGAACGTCTTGTTCCGCCATAGCTGGGCCCACGGACCCAGCACAAGCGTATGCAGCAGCTTTCCAATACGCCCACTCATCAGCGGCACCCGATCTGCATAGTCAAGGAGATATCTTGCATCAACCCAGCGCCCGCTCCAGATCCACCTGCAGATCCCCCAGATCCTCAACACCCACGCTCAGCCGCACCAGCGCATCGCTGATGCCCAGCTGCTCACGGCGCGCAACCGGGATCGACGCGTGCGTCATCACCGCCGGGTGGTTGACCAGGCTTTCCACGCCGCCCAGCGACTCGGCCAGGGTGAACAGCTCGGTCTTCTCGCAGAAGCGCTTGGCCGCCTCGAACCCGCCCTTCAGCACGATCGAGACGATGCCGCCGTAACCAGCCATCTGCTTGCCGGCCAGCTCATGCTGCGGGTGCGAGGGCAGGCCCGGGTAGATCACCTTCTCCACCGCCGGGTGCTTTTCCAGCCACTGGGCCAGCGCCAGCGCGTTGGCGCAGTGCGCCTTCATGCGCAGCGGCAGGGTCTTCAGGCCACGCAGGGCCAGGAAGCTGTCGAACGGGCCCTGCACGCCACCCACCGAGTTCTGCAGGAAGGCCATCTGCTCGGCCAGTTCGGCGTTGTCGCCAACCACCACCATGCCACCGACCATGTCCGAGTGGCCGTTGAGGTACTTGGTGGCCGAATGCAGCACCAGGTCCGCGCCCAGTTCCAGCGGACGCTGCAGCATCGGCGAGGCGAAGGTGTTGTCGACCACCACGATCAGGCCATGGCGCTTGGCGATGGCGGCGACCGCGGCGATGTCCACGATCTTCAGCATCGGGTTGGTCGGGGTCTCGATCCACACCATCTTCGTCTTCGACGTGATGGACGCTTCAAACGCAGCCAGGTCGGTCAGGTCGACGAAGCTGAAATCCAGTCCGGCGGTGCGGCGGCGCACGCGCTCGAACAGGCGGAAGCTGCCGCCGTAGATGTCATCCATCGCCACCACGTGGCTGCCAGCGTCCAGCAGCTCGATCACGGTCGAGCTGGCCGCCATGCCCGAGGCGAAGGCGAAGCCGCGGGTGCCACCTTCCAGCGATGCCACGCAGCGCTCGTAGGCGAAGCGGGTCGGGTTGTGGGTACGCGAGTACTCGAAACCCTGGTGCTCACCCGGGCTGGACTGCGCATAGGTCGAGGTGGCGTAGATCGGCGGCATCACCGCGCCGGTGCTGGGGTCGGGCGACTGGCCGCCGTGGATGGCCAGCGTGGCCAGGGCGAGGGCGCGATCCTGGGAAGTAGCGTTGGACATGTTCTTTCCTGATGGGCGCCGAAGCTCGGCGCCGTCGAAGGTGCGGAAGTCTACCAGCGCGGCCTTAACGACCTTTGACGCGGATAAACCGGGATTCAGCAGCGAACGTCTGCGATCGGCGGCTTACTGCACGCGACGGCGCAGATAGTTCAGCAGGTCGATACGGGTGATCAGGCCCAGGAAGGCATTGCCGTCCATCACGATCGCCACCTGGCCGCGGTCGAACACCGGCAGCAGCGCCTCGATCGGCGACTTCACGTCCAGCCGGTCCAGCTTGCTGACCATCGCCGTGGCAACGGTGTCGCGGAAGCGTGCTTCGTCACCATAGACGTGCAGCAGCACGTCGCTTTCGTCGACGATGCCGACCAGCTGGTCACCGTCCATCACCGGCAGCTGCGACACGTCGTACAGCTTCATGCGCTGGTAAGCGGTGGTCAGCAGGTCGTTCGGTCCGATCACGACAGTGTCGCGCTGGCCGTACGGGCGCAGGATCAGGTCGCGCAGGTCGCCGTGCTGCGGGCGCTGCAGGAAGCCGTTGTCCAGCATCCAGTAGTCGTTGTACATCTTCGACAGGTACTTGTTGCCGGTATCCGGCACCAGCACCAGCACCTTCTTCGGCGTGGTCTGCTCCTTGCAGTACTTCAGGCCGGCGGCCAGCAGCGTGCCGGTGGACGAACCGCCCAGGATGCCTTCCTTGCCCAGCAGTTCGCGCGCGGTGTGGAAGCTCTCGGCATCGCTGATGGCATAGACCTTCTTCACGCGGCTGAAGTCGGAGATCGACGGCAGGAAGTCCTCGCCGATGCCCTCCACCAGCCAGCTGCCCGACTTGTCGTTCAGATTGCCGTCGTTGATGTACTCGGCCAGGATCGAGCCGACCGGATCGGCCAGCACCAGCTCGGTCTTCGGCGACAGCTTGGCGAAGGCGCGCGACAGGCCGGTCATGGTGCCGGAGCTGCCACAGCCGAACACGATGGCGTCGAGGTCGCCGCCCATCTGCTCCAGGATTTCCGGGCCGGTACCGAATTCATGCGCGGCCGGGTTGTCCGGGTTGCCGAACTGGTTGATGAAGTAGGCGCCCGGGGTCTGCTCGGCGATGGTCTTGGCCAGGTCCTGGTAGTACTCCGGATGGCCCTTGGCCACGTCCGAGCGGGTCAAGCGTACTTCGGCGCCCATCGCCTTCAGGTTGAAGATCTTCTCGCGGCTCATCTTGTCGGGAACGACCAGGATCAGCTTGTAACCCTTCTGCTGCGCGACCAGGGCCAGGCCCAGCCCGGTGTTGCCGGCGGTACCCTCGACCAGGGTCGCACCCGGCTTCAGGTCGCCGCGCTGCTCCGCCGCCTCGATCATCGACAGGCCGATGCGATCCTTGATCGATCCACCCGGGTTGGCGCTTTCGAGCTTCAGGTAGAGCTCGCAGACGCCGGTGTCCAGGCGCTGGGCCTTGACGATCGGGGTCTGGCCGATGAGTTCGAGGACGGAAGAATGAATGGGCATTCGGAGGACTTTCGGTTCGCGCCGCAGGGGGCCGGACCGATGATTATCCGTCGGATGGCGATGAATGTCAGGTCGGCGCGGAGACGGGCCGCAAGCCCGCAGAAAGAGATGCGGACGGCCCCGGATCGACGAGGAGACCGGTACCGCCCGCATCGGTGAGTTGTGCCTGCAGGCCAAGGCACCACCGCCTGTGGTGCCTTGGCGCGGCCGCCTCATCGGCGGTGCCGCGATGCCGGGGCAGGAGCGCCCGGCGGGGCCATCGATGGCCGGGTCACGCCGTTCCGGGCGTGACGGGGTGCGTCAAAGCGTGGGGGACGTCGTTGGGAGCGGTGTTTCGTACATTCGCAGAAGTCGTTGCTTGGCCAGCAGCTTCTCGCGCTTCATGCGACCCAGGGTGACATCATCGATCGGGAGTACACCCAACTCCGCGTCCATGCACTTCTTGTTCAACTTGCGGTGCTGGTCATGGAGTGCCCTGAACTCCGGATCACGCGCGCGACGTGCGTCGATCTCGCTCTGGGGCTGATCTTCAAACATGATGGACCTCCTTCGACAGATACACGAACGCCCCGGCCGCAAGGCACGGGGCGTTGTTCATGGAGGAGCGCCGGTCGATGGCCACCTGGACGCCTGCAACGACCTGCGGCACTGGCCTGCGCACGTCGATCTGCTGCGGTTCGCGCCCTGCTTGCATCGGCCCGGCCCTCCCATCGTCCGGTCAGCGGCATTGCGTCCCGGACGATTGACCCTACGCCTGCTCAAGGCGGGGTACAAGACCCCTGCGTCAAAAAGACCGAACCCCGCCGGGGCGGGGTTCAGGCTGAATGCTCATCACAACGAAAAACAAACAATATCAAGCAATTACGGGGCGATGATGACCTCGGCCGAACGTGCCTGGGTGGAGGCCGCCTTCTTGCCGGCAAGCTGGATCCGGTTGCTCGCGACACCCGCCGCAACCAGGGCATCGCGCAGGGCCTCGGCACGCTTCTGGCCTACGCCGTTGGCACTGTCGTAAGCCTCGATGCGCAGGCGGCCCTTCTTGCCGATGTTCAGGTATTCGGCCAACGCCTTGGCCTGGTTGCGGGCGCCGCCGGACAGGCTGGAGGCGCCAGCGGCAAACGCATCGCCACGGAAGGTGAAGACCTCGCCGCGGCCATCGAACTTCGAGCCCGGCAGCTTCTGACCGGACACCAGCTCGGCTTCCTCGCGGGCCAGCTTGGCGGCGTTCTGCTGGGCGGCGCTGAGGCGCTGCTGCTGCTTGCCGGCGACGCTGGTCAGGGCGTTCTCGGCGTCCTGGCGGGCCAGGGTCTCGGCCTCGGCGGCCTGGCGCAGGCGTTCAGCCTCCTCGGCCTGCATCTGTGCCTGCATGCGCAGCTGTTCGGCTTCCTGGCGGGCACGCGCGGCATCGCGGCGGCTGGCCTCGATCAGCAGGTCGCTGCGGGTCCGCTCCAGGCGGTCGACCTCGCGGGCGGCCAGCGCGGTACGCACGGCCGTCTCGGCGATCTCCACCCGGCGCTCAGCCAGGTAGGTGGCCAGCTCCTGGTCGCGGCGCTTGGCCTTGTCCAGGGTGGCGATGGCCTGCTGGGCCTGCATGCGCTCGAAGGCGCCCAGCTCAGCGGTATCCGGGTTGGCCTGGATGGCCATCAGGCGCTGGCTCAGCTGCGCCACCATCGGGTTGTCGGCGGCCACGGCCAGGGTCGGCAGCGCCAGCAGCGCGGCCAGGGTTGCGGCAGTCATCGGCTTCACCGGCGATCCTCCCCGGTCGACAGCTGGCGTTGCAGCTGGTTGACCTCGTTGCGGCGCAGCTGCAGCTGCGCGGTCACGGTGGCTTCCTCGCTGCGCACGCGGGCCAGGTCGGCATCGGCGGCGGCACGCAGGGCCATGGCCGGGGCATTCTTGCGCTCGCGGCGGTCGCCGGCGGCGCGCTGGGCCTGCTCCAGCCCCTGCCGGGCCAGCCCGATCAGGTCCGGGGCGTACTGGTCGGCATCGGCCTGGGTGGCCTTGTCGACCGCCTGCCGGGCCTGGGCCAGTTCCATCGCGCCATCCTGCGCCCAGGCGGGGGCAGACAGTGCGAATGCAAACGCCATCACATACAGGCTGTGGCGCATTCGTGCGAAGCTAAGTCGTTTCATTGGGGAGGCCGTACCGGTTGTCGGTTCACGGCCATTGTCGTCAAGCCGACACCGTGCTGGCAACGGGCGTCGGCCGTTTCGTTGGGGAAAATTCGCAATGGATATCGGCTACTTCCTGAAGCTGATGACCGAAAAGAACGCTTCGGACATGTTTCTGACCACCGGGGCACCGGTCTACATCAAGATCGAGGGGAAGCTCTATCCGCTGGGCAACACCGGCCTGCCGCCGGGCATGGTCAAGAAGATCGCCTACTCGCTGATGGACGAAGGCCAGGTGCCGCAGTTCGAGCGCGAGCTGGAACTCAACATGGCCATCGCCCTGCCCGATGCCGGTCGCTTCCGCGTCAATGTGTTCAAGCAGCGCGGCGAAGTGGGCATGGTCATCCGTGCCATCCGCAGCCGGATTCCGAGCATCGAGGAGCTGAACCTGCCGCAGGTGCTGAAGGACGTCATCATGACCCCGCGCGGGCTGGTGCTGGTGGTGGGGTCCACCGGTTCCGGCAAGTCCACCTCGCTGGCGTCGATGATCGACCACCGCAACAGCACCACCACCGGTCACATCCTCACCATCGAAGACCCGATCGAGTACCTGCACAAGCACAAGATGTCGATCGTCAACCAGCGCGAGGTCGGGCTGGATACCCATGCCTTCCACAACGCGCTGAAGAACGCCATGCGTGAGGCGCCGGACGTGATCCTGATCGGCGAGATCCTGGACGCAGAGACGATGGAAGCGGCGATCGCCTTCGCCGAAACCGGTCACCTGTGCCTGGCCACCCTGCACTCCAACAACGCCGACCAGACCATCGAGCGCATCCTCAACTTCTTCCCGGAAAGCGCGCACAAGAACGTGCTGATGAACCTGGCGCTGAACCTGCGTGCGGTGATCAGCCAGCGCCTGGTGAAGAACAAGGAAGGCCGTCGCCTGCCGGCCACCGAAGTGCTGCTCAACACGCCGATGATCCGCGACCTGCTGCGTCGCGGCCAGGTGCACGAGATCAAGGCGGCGATGGAAGCATCGCTGGAAGAGGGCATGGAGAGTTTCGACCAGTGCCTGTTCCGGCTGGCCAAGGCCGGCACCATCGAGCAGGAGGAAGCGCTGCGCGCGGCCGACTCGCGCGATGGCCTGGCACTGAAGTTCCGCCTGTCCGAAGGCAGCAGCGGCGAGCATGACCCATACGCGGATTTCTCGGCCGGCGCACCCAGCATCACCCACGGCTTCTGACCGCACGAAAAAGGGGACGGAGGGGATTAAGTCGTATATGCACTTACGACTCAATCCCCTCCGTCCCCTTTTCCTGAAGAATTCAGGGGCCGTCTCATCCAATGAGACCCCTCATCCGTAGGTTTCCTCAATGGAAACCATCCGCAAGCTGGCCATTCTGGCCGATGCCGCCAAATACGACGCCTCCTGCGCCTCCAGCGGCTCGGGCAAGCGCGATTCGCGCGCCAGCGGCGGTATCGGCAGCACCGAGGGCATGGGCATCTGCCACAGCTATACGCCCGATGGCCGCTGCGTATCGCTGCTGAAGATCCTGCTGACCAACTTCTGCGTCTACGACTGCGCCTATTGCGTCAATCGCGTGTCCAGCAATGTGCCACGCGCGCGCTTCAGCGTGGACGAGGTGGTCACGCTCACCCTGGACTTCTACAAGCGCAACTACATCGAGGGCCTGTTCCTCTCCAGCGGCATCATCCGCAATGCGGACTACACCATGGAGCAGATGGTGGAGGTGGCCCGGCAACTGCGCGAAGAACACCGCTACGCCGGCTACATCCACCTCAAGACCATTCCCGAGGCGTCGCCGGAACTGCTGGCCAGCGCCGGGCGTTACGCCGACCGCCTGTCGATCAACGTCGAACTGCCCACCGAAGCCGGGCTGAGCGCCTTGGCGCCGGAGAAGACGGTGCATTCGATACGCGGCGCGATGGGCGAACTGCGTTGGCGCATCGAGGAAGCCAAGGAGGCGCGCAAGGCCCCCGCAGCGGTGGCGCCGACGGCCAGCCGCAGCGCACGCCCGCGCCCTCCCCGTTTCGCCCCGGCCGGGCAGAGCACGCAGATGATCGTCGGTGCGGACGGGGCCAACGACCAGCAGATCCTGGCCAGCGCCGACAGCCTGTACGGCAGTTACCGGATGCGCCGGGTCTACTACTCCGCGTTCAGCCCGATTCCCGATGCCAGCCGGCAGCTGCCGCTGCAGCCTCCACCCCTGCAACGCGAGCACCGGCTGTACCAGGCCGACTGGCTGTTGCGCTTCTATGGCTACGGCGTGGACGAGATCACCGACACCACCCAGGGCGGAATGCTCGATCTGGACATCGATCCGAAGATGGCCTGGGCGATCCGCCATCCCGAACGCTTCCCGGTCGATCTGAACCGTGCACCGAAGGAAATGCTGCTGCGGGTGCCCGGCCTCGGCGTGCGCAATGCAGAGCGCGTGCTGATGGCGCGCCGGCACGGGCGCCTGCGCGTGGCGGACATCGCCCGCCTGAAGGCGCCGATGAGCAAACTGCTACCGTTCGTGCTGTTGGCCGACCATCACCCGCGCAAGGCACTGGATGACCCGGCCGCGCTGCGAGCACAACTGGCCCCGCCGCCGCGCCAGGGATCACTGTTCGATGCACCGCCGGCAGCCTGACGCGCCGCGCTGGTCGCAGCGGGTGGATCCGCCGTGGTCGCTGCAGGCCTGGCGCGACGGCGCGCGTGATGCGCTGCTGCGGGGCGTGCGGCCCGAGCAATTGGACTGGCTCGAAGGCGGCGAGGCATCGCTGCTGGATGCGCCGCCGGTGCAGCAGGCACCGGTGGCAGCACAGGCAAGCGTTCCCGGCGTCCCGCGCGAATTCCTGGAACTGGCCGACACCTGCCTGTGCCATGGCGAACCGCAGCGCCTGTCACTGCTGTACCGGCTGCTGTGGCGGATCACCCATGGCGAACGCGCGGTGCTGACCAATCCCGCCGATGCCGATGTGCTGCGTGCGATGACATTGGCCCAGGCCGTCCGCCGTGACACGCACAAGATGAAGGCATTCGTGCGCTTCCGCGAGCTGCCCGGCCAACCTGATGCGTTCATCGCCTGGTTCGAGCCACAGCACCACATCGTCGACCGGGTCGCGCCGTTCTTCGCACGCCGCTTCACCGGCATGCGCTGGGCGATCCTCACTCCTTCGCGCAGCGTGGCGTGGGATGGACAGGCGCTGACCTTCGGCCCCGGCGCACGCCGCGAGGACGCCCCGGCCGAAGATGCGCGCGAGGCCCTGTGGCAGACCTATTACGCCAGCATCTTCAATCCGGCCCGGCTCAACACCCGGATGATGATGCAGGAGATGCCGGCCAGATACTGGCGCCACCTGCCCGAGGCGCAGCTGCTGCCGCGCCTGGTGCGCGATGCGGGCGATCGCGTGCAGGAAATGCATGACCGGCCCGCGCAGGCACCCCAGCGCAGGATTCCCATGCGTGGGGACGCTGCGGCAGCGCGCCCAGATACCGCCAGCCTGCAGACGCTGCGACAACAGGCCAGCGCCTGCCGCCAGTGCCCGCTGTGGGAGACCGCCACGCAGACGGTGTTCGGCCAGGGGCCGGCCGATGCGCAGGTGATGGTGATCGGCGAGCAGCCTGGCGATACCGAGGATCTGCGCGGCCAGCCGTTCGCCGGCCCTGCCGGCCAGTTGCTGGACCGCGCATTGGCCGAGCTGGGAATCGATCGCGCCACGCTGTACCTGACCAACGCGGTGAAGCACTTCCACCATGAGCGGCGCGGCAAGGTAAGGCTGCACAAGCGGCCGGAAAGCCGCCACATCCAGGCCTGCCGGCCGTGGCTGATGGGCGAGATCGCGCGCGTGCGGCCGCAGCTCATCGTCTGCCTGGGCGCAACCGCGGCAGCCTCGGTATTTGGCCGTGATTTCAATCTGTCGCGCGACCGTGGACGCTGGCACACGCTGGAGGAAGGCACCCGCGGCTACGCCACCGTGCACCCGGCGTGGGTGCTGCGGCAAGGCGATGGCGCGCGCCGCGAACGGGCCTATGCACTGTTCCGCGATGATCTCGCGCAACTGCTGCAAAAAGGGGACGGAGGGGATTAAGTCGTGAATGCACTTGCGACTTGATCCCCTCCGTCCCTCTACTTTCAGGCTGCGTCGGGCTGGTTTTCCGGGCGCGCGCGGTCGAAGGCGTCCAGCGCCTGACAGGCGGCCTCGATGCGGCGAAGGGTCGGGTACGGCGCAAGGTCCAGGCCAAAACGATGGGCGTTGTACAGCTGCGGCAGCAGGCAGAGGTCGGCCAACCCGGGGCGGTCACCGTGGCAGAAGGTGCCGGTGTCACGGCTGTTGGCCAGCATCGCCTCCATTGCCGCGAAGCCCTCGGCCATCCAGTGCAGGGTCCACTGCATACGGGCATCGGCCGGCAGCTGCAGACTGCGTTCCAGGTACTGCATCACCCGCAGATTGTTGATCGGGTGGATGTCGCAGGCCACCAGCTGGGCCAGTGCCCGCACCCGCGCGCGGCCGGCGGCGTCGGCCGGCAGCAGCGGCACCTGCGGGAAGCGCTCGTCCAGGTACTCGACGATCGCCAGCGACTGCGTCAGCGCATGCCCTTCGTGCAGCAGGGTCGGCACCAGCTGCTGCGGATTGAGCCTGCGATAGGCGTCGAGGTGTTGTTCGCCGCCGTCGCGCACCAGATGCACCGGCCGGGCCTCCCAGGCCAGGCCCTTCAGCTCCAGGCCGATGCGCACGCGGTAGGCGGCGCTGGATCGCCAGTAGGTGTACAGCACGATGCCGTCGTCGACCGGAATCTCCATGGCCGCCTCCATGCTCAGGGCTTGGCGGCCTGTTCGATGCGCTGCTCGATCGCACCGAAGATGCTGTTACCGGCGGCATCGAGCATCTCGATGCGGACCACGTCGCCGAACGACATGAACGGCGTGCTCGGCTTGCCGTCGCGCAGGGTTTCGACCACGCGCTGCTCGGCGAAGCACGACGCACCCTTGCTGGTGTCTTCATTGGCGATGGTGCCCGAGCCGACGATGGTGCCGGCGCCCAACGGACGGGTCTTGGCCGCATGCGCGACCAACTGGGCGAAATTGAACTGCATGTCCACGCCCGCTTCCGGCGCACCGAACCACTTGCCGTTGATGTGGGTCAGCAGCGGCAGGTGCACCTTGCTGTCCTGCCACGCAGCGCCCAGTTCGTCGGGGGTGACGAACACCGGCGACAGCGCCGAGCGCGGCTTGGACTGCAGGAAGCCGAAGCCCTTGGCCAGCTCGCCCGGAATCAGGTTGCGCAGCGACACATCGTTGACCAGGCCGACCAGCTGGATGTGGCCCGCCGCCTGTTCGGGGGTGGCCGCCATCGGCACGTCGTCGGTGATCACCACGATCTCCGCTTCCAGGTCGATACCGTAGTCCTCGCTGACCACCTTGACCGCATCGCGCGGGCCGTAGAAGCCGGCGCTGGTAGCCTGGTACATCAGCGGATCGTTGTAGAAGCTCTCCGGCACCTCGGCGCCACGGGCACGGCGCACACGCTCGACGTGCGGCAGGTAGGCGCTGCCGTCGACGAATTCATAGGCGCGCGGCATCGGCGCGGCCAGGGCCTGCGGGTCGAGGTCGAACACACCGTCGGCGTCGCCGGCATTGAGCGATTCGTACAGGGCGTTCAGGCGCGGCGCGATGTGGCTCCAGTCTTCCAGAGCCTGCTGCAGGGTGGCGGCAATGCCGGTGGCGCGCACGCCGTGGCGCAGGTCACGCGAGACGACGATCAGGGTGCCGTCGCGGCCGCCTTCCTTCAAAGAACCAAGCTTCATGGGTGGGTGTCCGGAGTCGTGGGCAAACAAGTTTCAAGTGTAATCAAATCTGCGGCGGCGCCAAGCTGCAGCGCGGCATCGGCCCACCCTACCGTAGTGGGGGGTTCGGCAGGGCTTGCAGCCCTGCACCGGCTCAATGCAACAGCAACGGCAACGTCAAAAGCGGCTCTGGCTTTCTGCTGGTTGGGCGGGGCGGTGTGGGCCGGCAGGACACGCCGTAAACCCGTCCATGGGGGCTCGATGGCGCCATCCATGGCGCCAACGGTCCTGCCCACCCACACCGCCGCACCCCCGACAGGTTCCCAATGACTGATCGAACATCCACATCATTCATCGTCGAGATCCGTCAGACACCGAAATTGATCGAATGAGATTCGACAGATCGCGGAAAACTGTCGAAGGCGGGGTGGGTCCGGTGACAGGGGCGTGAGCCGCATGGATGCGGCGACCGAGCTTACATGGACGTACTTGCAGCGCCCCCTGCCACCGGACCCACCCCGCCTCCCACAGGAACCCGGCCTTTGACGTTGCGTCAGCCTCTGCGGGTGCAGGGCGCAGCCCTGCAGAGAGAACCCCTACCTGAACAGGTCTTTTTGCGTGAAGTCTCAAACATCGTTTAGACTTGCGCAGTCTGCAGCGGCCGTCCGTTTCCCTCCGGGATCGCCGGCGACCAGGGTCCGCCCTCTTCGCCCGCCCCCACTCCGACGCCGTTCGTCACGCATTCCAGCCTGCGCTTCGTGCCGGCTGCACCCAATTCTCGCAGCGCGGTTCACGGGAACGCTCCGAGTCAGCCGATCAGTTTGATCTGCCCCCGTCTGTCCGTTCGGACAGGCGTTTCTTGTACTTGGAGCAAACTCAATGTCTTTTGAATCGCTGGGCCTGGCGCCCTTCCTGCTGCGTGCGCTTGCCGAGCAGGGCTACGAAAACCCGACCCCGATCCAGCAGCAGGCGATCCCGCTGGCACTGGCCGGTCGTGACCTGCTGGCCGGCGCACAGACCGGCACCGGCAAGACCGCCGCCTTCGGCCTGCCGCTGCTGCAGCACCTGGGCACCGCCTCGCAGGAAGTGCGCAGCGGCCCGCGCAAGCCGCGCGCGCTGATCCTGGCACCGACCCGCGAACTGGCCACCCAGGTGCACGACAGCCTGCGCGGCTACAGCAAGTACCTGCGCATTCCCAGCGCCTGCATCTACGGCGGTGTCGGCATGGGCAACCAGCTGGACATCCTGCGCCGTGGCGTGGACCTGCTGGTGGCATGCCCGGGCCGCCTGATCGACCACCTGGAGCGTCGCAGCATCGACCTGTCCGGCATTGAACTGCTGGTGCTGGACGAAGCCGACCGCATGCTCGACATGGGCTTCCTGCCGTCGATCAAGCGCATCCTGGCCAAGCTGCCGAAGCAGAACCGGCAGACCCTGCTGTTCTCGGCCACCTTCGAGGACAACATCCGCCAGCTGGCGCTGGAGTTCATGCGCAACCCGGAACAGATCCAGGTGACGCCGAAGAACACCGTGGCCGAAACCATCACCCACCGCGTGCACCCGGTCGATGCCGGTCGCAAGCGCGACCTGCTGCTGCACCTGCTGGCGCAGGACAGCCGCGAGCAGACCCTGGTGTTCGCCCGCACCAAGCACGGCAGCGACAAGCTGGCCTCGTTCCTGGAAAAGTCGGGCATCAAGACCGCGGCGATCCACGGCAACAAGAGCCAGGGACAGCGCCTGCGTGCACTGGGTGACTTCAAGGCCGGCCGCGTGACCGTGCTGGTGGCGACCGATATCGCTGCGCGCGGCATCGACATCAACGAGCTGCCGAAGGTGATCAACTTCGACCTGCCGATGGTGGCCGAGGACTACGTGCACCGCATCGGCCGTACCGGCCGCAACGGCGCGACCGGCCAGGCGATTTCGCTGGTGGCACAGGATGAAGTGAAGCTGCTGCGTGCGATCGTGCGCCTGCTGGGCCGCGACATGGACATCCGCGATGTGCCGGGCTTCGAGCTGCAGACGCCGATCCGCTGGGGCAACAGTGCGCCGGGCAAGGCCGAGCACGATACCGGCGAGCGCGCACCGCGCAAGAGCCATGCGCGCCGTCCGCACGGTGATGCGCCGCGCCACGCGCACGCAGGCCCGAAGAAGGCCGGCGGTGGCCGTCGCGAAGGCGGTGGCAATGGCCAGCAGCGTGCAGGTGCCGGCCAGGGCCAGCGCCGTGGTGGTGGCGGCAATGGTGGCGGCCGCGGTCGTGGCCAGGGTGGCAACGGCGGCGGTCGCGCCGGCTGATCCCAGCTGACATCGAGGGTGCTTCCCGCTGCGCGGGGACTATCGAGGGACGGCGCTGACGCGCCGTCCTTTTTTTGTTGCCGGCTACCGGGTGATAACGCACGCGGTGGCAGTACCGAGGGCGGATGGGCATGGGGGCAGCGCAGAACACGCTGTAAATACGTCCATGTAAGCTCGATGGCGCCATCCATGGCGCCAACGGTTCTGCGCTGCCCCCATGCCCATCCGCTTCAAGCATTGCCTGCGCCTTCTTCTCCCGCCGGGTAGCCGGGAGAAGAAAGATCAAATTCAAATTCAAATTCAAATTCAAACTCAAATTCAAAGGCAAAAGCCGAAGTCGCAATTCCTGGCTTTGCTTTTGCTTTTGCTTTTGTATTTGCCCTTGCTCCCGCCTTGGGGTCTGATGCGTCCGCGCCCGCAGGAAACTGTCATGGGAGGCAGGGGGCCTCAGCCAGGACCGTTGGCGCCAAGGATGGCGCCATCGAGCCCCCATGGATGGGTTTACGGCGTGTCCTGGCTGAGGCCCCCTGCCTCCCAAGCACAACAGAAACTCGGCGCCAAACACCTCAACCCCGCGCTTTCGCCGGATTCACCAGATTCCCGAAGAAGATCGCGTTGATCAGCAGTCGGTCCGTTCCGTGCCAGTACTTGCGGTGTGCCGGGTCATCGGCAAACAGCACCACGTTGCCCTGCCCCTGCGCCGACACCAGCAGCCATGCACTGCCTGCCACCCGCGTGCGGTTACGCTCGGACAGGTAGCCGTTCACCCGCGGCGGCGTGTCGATGCGCACCACCGTGGAGAACGGGTTCGCGCTCGGCTGCAGCGTCCCCGTGTTCTCCTTGTTGATCGCCAGCTGCCGGCGCGGCACGCCGAATGCCAGCGGATGGCTGGTATCCACGTCGGCACTGAGAATGTTGCCGCTGACCCGCTCGATCGCGGCAATGTCGCGCTGATCGCCGAACGCACGGCGGCTTTCGTCAGCAGCGTCTTCTTCCTTGCCGAGCTTTTCGCCGTCGGCGAGCTTCTGCTCGATCGCCCACTTCGAGGCACTGCCGTAGGTCACCAGTGAACCACCGGCCTGCACCCAGCGCTTCAGTGCAGCCACCGCCGTGGCATCGACGCCCGTGTAGGTGCCACCGGACAGCACGATCGTGGTGTAGCGGTCCAGCGGTACCTTGCCCAGCTGCTGCGGATCCAGCTTGCTGGCTGGCAACTGCAGCTGCTGGTCTAGCAGGAACCACGCCGATCCGATTTCGGTGGCGGCCACGCCCTCGCCCATCACCAGTGCCACCGCAGGCTTGCGCAGCGCCTTGACGCCGTCACTGCCGAGGTCGATGCCTTCGCGGCTGCGGCCGCTGGACAGCGCGTGGACCTGTACGCCCGCCTCGCGCGCGGCGGATGTCACTGTCTCGAGCAGCGCCGCGCCCTGCAGCGATTGCCCGGCAACCGGAATGACCAGGCTGCCGGCGGCGAAGCTGACGTCACCCTGCGCGGTCGCGGTGGTGAACGGCTGGAATGCCGCGCGTGCATTCACGCCCTTGCCCTGCAGCGCGGCCAGCGCGCGCCCGGCGTTGTAGTCGCGCCAGTCGATGGCGTAGGCGAATCCGGCCTCGCCGCCCAGCACCGCGCCCTGCTCCAACGGCAGCGCGGCCACGCGTGCGCCGCCTTCGATACGGCTGCGACTGCCCGCAAAGGCCAGGCCGTAGGCTGGTGCGATCGCATAGCTGGTGCTGCCGTAGAACACATCACCCTTGATCGGCGGCGTCTCGGCAAAGATCGAATGCACCAGGCGGAACTGCGCCTGCTGCACCGGCACCACGTAGGCGCTGCCGGCATCGAAGCGCTGCCCATCGACAGTGACTGCACGGTCCAGTGCGCGCACCTCGATCCGGTGCAGCAGCAGCAGTTCCAGCAGGCGACGGGTCAGGGCCGGGTCATGCGCATCGCCGAACACGAAGCTTTTCACAGGCTGCTGCGCAGCCTGCTTCAGCGCGCTCTGGAAGAACTGCTTCTGCAGGTCGAACAGGCCGCTGCGCTCGGTCACCGCGCCACGCACCGTGCCCAGCCCGGTGGCGACCTGGTTGCGGATGGTGAAGGGGAAGGTCAGCAGGCCATTCACCGATTCCTGCACGCGGCCGCGCGAGCTGGCCTGCTCGACGGTAACGCCGACAGCGCCATGGAAGTCCGGATAGGTGGAACCGTACACCGGCGAGAAGTTGTCGAAATTCTCGCCGGTGTAGTACAGCGACCCCAGCGCATCCAGCGCCTGCGCGTGGTACTTGGCGAGGGTCTTGTTGAATTCATACGACGCCGCCGGAATCAGCGGGCTGTGCATGCTCTTCGGCGAGGGCTCGAAGTAGTAGGTGCTGTCCTTGCCCATTTCGTGGAAGTCGATCTGCACGTTCGGGTACCACTGGTGGAACACCTCCACCTTCGGCCGTGAGTCCTGCTGGGTCAGGGCCAGCCAGTCGCGGTTGAGATCGGTGAAGTAGTGGTTGGTACGACCCTGCGGGAACGGCTCGACGTGTTCCTTGTCGGCGGGGTCGGCAGAAGCTGGGTCGGACGCCCAGGCGTTGTGCCAGTTGGCAGCACGGTCACGACCATCCGGATTCTGCGCCGGATCGAACAGCACCACTGCCTGCTGCAGCCATTGCTGGGTTTCTGCGCTGCGGTTGGCCACCAGGTAGTACGCCGTCAGCATCGCTGCCTCGGCACTGGAGGTCTCGTTGCCGTGGACGCTGTAGCCCAGCCACACCACCACCGGGCTGTCACCGGCGGCGCTGCGCGGCTGCGCCGGATCGGCCAGGGTCGCGTGCTGCTGGCGGATCTGTTCCAGCCGCGCATGATTGCCTGCAGCGGTGACGGTGGCGATCAACAGCGGGCGGCCTTCATAGCTGCGGCCGATCTCGCGCACGCTGATCTTGTCCGAGCGTTTCGCCAGTTCCTGGAAGTACGCCACCAGCTGGTCGTGCCGTGTGTAACGGCTGCCGATCGAGTAGCCGAGGAACTGCTCCGGCGTCGGCACCGCTGCATCGAACGCCGCTGCGTCGGTGACCTGCGGAAAGAAGTACGCGCTCTGTGCCTGCGCCGGCTGCGGCGAGGACAGTGCGGTGGCGGCGGCAAGCAGCAACGGAAGAACGGCACGGCGATGCAAGGACACGGTGACTCCCCTGGAACACAACGGCAGACGATCGCGCGGCCGGTCCCCTCAGGTGACCGGCCGCGGCGGATGGATCAGAAGCGGTAATCGAAGCCCAGCGTGAAGTAGCGGCCACGCAGGTCGTACTGGCTGAAGTCGTACGGCGCGCGGATGCCCGGGAACGAGGCGTCGTACGGCGGCGTCTTGTCGGCCAGGTTCTGCACCTTGGCATACACGGTCAGCTTGTCGATGCCGGTGTAGGCCAGGTACAGGTCGTACTGGCTGTAGCTGCCGACGCGCTGCTGCACGGCTTTGGCGGCGGTGCTGGCCTCCTGGCGGTAGCTGCTGGTGTAGTACCAGGTCACGGCTGCGTTGAAATCACCGTACTTCCAGTCCAGCGTGGTGGTGGCCTTGTCCTTGGGCAGGGTCGCGCCCAGGTTGCTGCCGGCGTAGTCGACCAGCGGCCCACCGACCACGGTCGGGCGACGGTAGTCGCGCACGTGGGTGTAGGCCGAGGACACGGTGAAGTCACCCAGTGCCGCGGTCGGGATGCGCTGGCGCAGCTCGACATCGATGCCCGAGGTCTTCAGCTCGCTCAGGTTCTGGTAGCGGTTGTAGACCGCCTGCAGCTTGCCACGCTCATCGCGCTGCACGGCGCCGGCCACGTTGTCGTTGACCAGGGTCTGGGTGTTGTTGGTGCCGACCAGGTTGTCCAGCTGGATGCGGTAGTAGTCCACGCTCAGGTTGGTGTTGGCCCACGGCGACAGCACCACACCGAAGTTGACGCTCCTGGTGCGCTCCGGCTTCAGTTCGTTGTTGCCGACGGTGAAGAAGGTGGGGTTCTGGCGCGAGCCCGGCACGTCCGGATCACGCGGGTCGACCACGCTACCGTAGGCGATGCTGGTGCTGTTGGAGTTTTCCGACAGCGACGGTGCACGGAAGCCCTTCGACGCCGACGCACGCACCAGCAGGACATCCAGCGGCTGCCAGCGCAGGCCGATCTTCGGCGAGAACGCATCGCCGAAATCATCGTAGTGATCAGCGCGCGCGGCGGCGGACAGCTCCAGCGTCGAGGCCAGCGGCACGTTCACTTCGGCGTAGGCCGCACTGACCTGGCGCTTGCCGTGCACTTCAGCAATGGCCGGGCGCACCTGCAGGCCGGCATCGATCTGCCACGGGTTGTTGGAGTCGAGCTTTTCGCGGCGCCACTCGGCACCCGCAGCGAAGCCGATCTCGCCGGCCCAGGTATGGCCCAGGCTGCCGGAAATCTTCGCATCGATACCCTGCAGCTTGGATTCGGCCGGACGCAGCGTGGCGATGTTGATCGAATCACGCACCGACTGCGGCGTGGCCGCCGGGTTGAGCAGGTTGTAGCTGCCCGTGGCCAGCGCGTCGGCCAGCGCCCAGCGGTTGGCGAAGCCACCGGACACGCTCTCACGCTCGCTGCTGCGCGCACCGAATGCAGCCACTTCCCAATCCCACTTCGCGGTGGTGCCGCGCAGGCCGAACACACCGCGGTAGGCGGTGGAACGGTTGGTCTTGATCGTGCCGCCCAGGTCGAAGAAGGTGTACTCGACGGGAATCGCGCGACCGTACGGGTTGTACGGATTGTTGGCCGGCAGCAGCGACGACACCGGCTCGGCCAGTCCGCTGTTCGCGTTCAGTGCGAAGCGGCCGCTCTCCAGGGTGAAGAACGGGCTGCTGCCGAACCACGCGGCACTCTTGATCTGGCTGTACAGCACTTCGCCGAACGCTTCGACGTTGTCGTTCAGGCGGAAGGTACCGTTGGCGTAGGCCTGGTAGCGCTTGGTCGAGGGGATCAGCGTGGTGAACGGTGCCTGGTTGAAGCCGCAGGTGTCGCCGGCCAGGCCGTCGATCGGTGCGCTGGCGACGCGGGTGGTGCCGGTCGGGCAGTTACCGTTGGCATCGAGCATCGGCACCGAGACGCCGTTGACCAGGTAGCGCGCGCCCTTGGCCGACCAGCCGTTCCAGCGGCCACCCGGCTTGTCGGTGTAGATGCCGCTCCTGGTCAGGTTGCGCTCGTCCTGGTCCAGGCGCTCACGGTTGTACCCCTGCAGGCTGAAGAGGATGTTGTAGCCATCGGTGTCGAGATCACCGAGGCCGCCGACGAACTTCAGGTTCTGCTCGTGCAGGCCGCCCTGGTCGGCACCGCCGAAGCTGCCGCCGATCTCGGCGCCTTCGAAGTTCTGCCGGGTGATGATGTTGACCACGCCGGCCACGGCGTCGGAGCCGTACACCGCCGAGGCGCCGTCCTTGAGCACCTCAATGCGCTCGACCGCGACCAGCGGCAGCGCATTGAGATCGACGAAGGTGTCGGACAGACCGCCGGCCGGGAAGCCGTAGTTGGCCAGGCGACGGCCGTTGAGCAGCACCAGCGTGTTTTTCTGCGACAGGCCACGCAGGCCGATGCCCGCCGAGCCGGACGCCCAACCATTGTTGGTGGTTTCGTTGCTGGCGTTGCCGGTGTTGGCCGAGATCGAACGCAGTACATCGGCCACGGTGGCCTTGCCGGTCTGTTCCAACTGTTGGCGGCCGATCACCTGCACCGGGTTGGAGGCCTCGGTATCGGTGCGCTTGATGTTGGAACCGGTGACGCGCACGGCGGCCAGGGTACTGGCTTCGCCACTGGCATCGGCGGAGGTTTCGGCGGCGGCGGACAAAGGCGCGGCCAGAGCGACGGCCAGGGCCGCCACGAGCAGGGTGTGCTTGGGCATGACGATGTGGGGGAGGTGGAAAGGGCGACGTAGTTCCGCAGTAGTCCATGCCTGGCCGGGATCCGGCCAATAACATCTCTTCATACGGATATAAGAGAAACTATCATCTCTTCATCCGGATGGAAAGAGTTACTTCACGAAAGCCCAACATCCGCTCAGGATGGCCGGCCACCTGCGGCGTACAATCGCGCCATGGAAATCTTCAAAGTCTTCATGCTCGAGGCGGCGCACCGCCTCCCCAACGTGCCGCCGGGGCACAAGTGCGCGCGCCTGCATGGCCACTCGTTCCGGGTGGAACTGAAGGTCGAGGGCGAGCCGGGGGCGCAGACCGGCTGGATCATGGATTTCGGCGACGTGAAGGCGGCCTTCCAGCCGATCTACGACCGCCTGGACCATCACTACCTCAATGACATCCCCGGCCTGGAGAACCCGACCAGCGAGAACCTGGCGGTGTGGATCTGGAACGAACTCAAGCCCAGCCTGCCGGCGCTGAGCGAGATCACCGTGCACGAAACCTGCACCTCCGGCTGCCGCTACCGCGGCCCGACGGCCTGATCAACCCATTGATCTGAAAGGTGTTTCAAAGGCGCCTGGGGCGCCTTTGTTATTTTTGTTGCATTGCCGCATCAACGGCGTATGCTGCAATGCATCAAGCCACTCCCTGATGCCCCCATGGCCGCCGCCTTCAGCGATCGCTTCAGTGATGCCACCCGCCAGCTCGCAGCCGCAGCAACCCGCGCGAACCGGTTGGCGTTGGAGAACGCGGAAAGCATGTTCGGCGTGCAGCTGAAGGCGATGGAGCGCAACCTGACCGCGACCGGCGGCTGGTTGGGGGAACTGGCCCGTAGTGACGACACGGCCGGGATGCTCAACAAGGGCGCACAGCTGTGGCAGGACAACCTGCAGCGGCTGGGCCAGGCCCAGCAGGACGTGGTCGGTCTCGGCCTGCAGGCCGGCAAGGCCTGGTCCGAACTGGTGCAGGGCTACAACGAATCAACGGCGGACGCGAACAACCACTGACGCGACGCAACGCTCATTGCGTGGGTCCCTCCCCCCACGCAATCCGGACCCGGCAGATCCCTCCCTCTGCCGGGTCTTTTTTTTGCCTGGCGTCTGCATTGAAGAGCGCTTCCTCGTCTGGATTCGCCGCGAACTGAAGGGCCCCGCCGGGACAGGCAGGGGCCTGGGCAAATGTCCCCCGGCGCCGGCCGTTGGCCGTCACCTCCTCCTTTACTTTGCCCAAACCCCTGCCCGCCCCGACGAGGCTCGGCGTGCGGTGAGGAAAGCGCAGCACGCGCGGCCGCCTTTCAAGGAAGCGCCGACAAACTCCGAACGCCGGGCGGATGCCCTTGCGTACGAAGTAAAGGGGGAGGTGACGGCCAACGGCCGGCGCCGGAGGACATTCGTACGCAAGGGCATCCGCCCGGCGCCACGCAGAATGAATCCGCCACACGCGTGTCTTCGTCCCGATTCCCCGCGAACTGACGGGCCCCGCCGAGACAAGCAGGGGCCTGGGCAAATGTCCCCCGGCGCCGGCCGTTGGCCGTCCCCTCCTCCTTTACTTTGCCCAACCCCCTGCCCGCCCCGACGAGGCTCGGCTTGCGGTGGGTAAGGCTGCGAACAATCTGCCTTCAATGAGGCGCCGACGAACTCCGAACGCAGGGCGGATGCCCTTGCGTACGAAGTAAAGGGGGAGGTGACGGCCAACGGCCGGCGCCGGAGGACATTCGTACGCAAGGGCATCCGCCCGGCGCCACGCAGATTGAATCCGCCGCACGCGATGCAGGAACGGCTCAGCGCCCGCGAGCACCGTGCCAGTGCTGGTGCCACGCCTGGAACATCAGCACGTTCCACAGGTGCGTGTGCCACTTGCGTTCGCCACGCAGGAACGCTTCCCAGATGCCGCGCACGCGTGCCGCATCGAAGCAGCCCTGGTTGCGCAGCAGCTGCGGGTCCAGCAGTGCCTCCGCCCAGTCGCGCAGCGGGCCCGCCAACCAGCGCGCCATCGGCGGTCCGAAGCCGCGCTTGGGGCGATACACCAGCGGCTCGGGCAGGTAGCGCGCCAGCAGGTGCTTGAGGATCCGCTTGTGCTCACCGTCGTGGTACTTCAGGTGCTGCGGCAGGCGCCAGGCCAACCGCACCACCTCCATGTCCAGCAGCGGCGCGCGCGTCTCCACGCCCGCCGCCATGCCCGCGCGATCGACCTTGGCGAGGATGCCCTCCGCCAGATCCATGCGGAAATCCAGCAGCTGGATGCGGGCCTCGGCCGGCAGCGCCGTGTCCTGCTGCTGGAAGATCGTCATCGGCTCGCGTGCACCCAGCACCACCTGCGCCGGCTGCCGCCAGCGCGTCACGCGCTGCAGGTAGTGACCTTCCACGTCGTTGGCGGCGACTTCCGCCACCAGTGCGCGCCAGCCGCCCAGGCGGCCGCGCTCGACATTCATGCGGTTGCCGCTGCGCCGCGCCAGATCACGCACCCAGTCCGGCAGGCCACCGCACAGGCGCGCATTGCGCAGCGCGCGGCCATAGCTGGGGTGGCCGAAGAACAGTTCATCGCCACCGTCGCCGGTGAGGGCCACCGGCTTGCGCGCGCCCAGCAGTTCACTGGCCAGCAGGGTCGGCAGCTGAGAGGCATCGGCGAACGGTTCGCACCAGACCTGCGGCAGCCGCTGCAGCAGATCCAGGCCTTGTCGCGCGTCCATCCGGTGCAGGTGGTGTTGCACGCCCAGATGCCGCGCGACCTGCGAGGCCCAATCGCTCTCGTCATGGCCGGGATCGTCGAAGCCAACCGTCCACGCTTCGATCGGAAGCGTCGACTGTGCCTGCATCATCGCCGTCACCAGCGAGGAATCGGTGCCGCCGGACAGGAACGCGCCGCAGGCCAGCGGCGAATGCATGCGTGCGGCGATGGCCTTCTGCAGCACAGCTTCCAGCTGGTCGGTCGCCTGCTCCAGGCTCGGCGCCGGCAGCAGCGGTTCCTGCAGTGCGCTCTGCATCGCATCGCGTGCGCACCAGTAGCGTGAACCACTCTGTGCGGTCTGGCTGGAGCCGCCAGCCGCATGGTCATTCAGATCGATGCGCAGCATCGCGCCTGCCACCAGCTTGTGGATGCCGCGGTAGATGGTGTGCGGTGCCGGCACGTAGTCATGGCGCAGCAGCAGGCTCAGCGCATCCTGGTCGATGCTCGGGGCGAAACCGGCAAAGGCCTGGAGTGCCTTCATTTCCGAGGCGAACAGGAACCGGCCCTGGTACCAGCCGTAGTACAGCGGCCGCTCGCCAACCGGGTCGCGGGCCAGCCACAGTTCGCGCGACTCGCGGTCCCATACGCTGAAACCGAACGCGCCCTCGATGCGGGAAAGCGCCCGTTCCACGCCCCATTCGATGATCGCCTGCAGCAGCAGCCGCGCATCGCTGCAGCTGCGTGGCAGATCGCGCAGCTGCGACTGCAGGTCGGCCCGGTTGTACAACCGGCCATCCAGGCACAGCACGTAACGGCCACAGTCCGAACTCAGGGGCTGCAACGGCGTATCGGTTGGCGCCCGGCAGTGGCCCAGCGCCAGGCCGGCCTCGGCATCGGTCCAGTAGCCGATGCGCCCCCGGCCGCGCTGCTGCAGGGCGCGCAGCATTGGCGCCAGCTGCTGCAGCAGGTGTTCGTCCTCGGCGGGCGGCAGCCAGGCCCCGACCACGCCGCTCATCGGGCACCTCCGCAGCGGCAGCGGCGGGACGGGTTCAGCAGGCAGGCGGCGGCGGGCGACATGGGAGCGACACGCGGAGCGGAGGAGACTCCATGCTCGGCCCGCCCCCGGCCCTGCGTCAGTCGCATTGCTGTCAGCGATGGTCACCGTGCGTATCACGAAGGTAACGTTTTGTAACAGCATCAGGCTATGCTGGACGCCAAGTTGTTGCCAGGCCTGAGGCCCGGCCCGTGCGCCAGCAACCCCGGCTGAATGGCGCCCGCCCCCGGGACCCGGGCGGCCCGAAGGCTGGGATAGCATCGCCGCGCTCGTGCCGTGGCGGTACGTGTGCGTCCACGGAGGCCTTGAAAATGCTGGATATCGTACTGGTCGAAGACGATGCCCGCCTGGGTACGATGGTCAGCGACTATCTGCAGCGGCATGGCTACCAGGTGGCCCACGAGCGCAGCGGTGAGCGTGCGGTGGCCCGGATCCTGGCCGACAAGCCCGCCCTGGTCCTGCTCGATGTCGGCCTGCCCGACCAGGATGGTTTCGAAGTGTGTCGGCAGATCCGCCCCCACTATGACGGCATCATCTGCGTGCTGACCGCCCGCACCGACAACATCGACCAGGTGCTGGGACTGGAACTGGGCGCCGATGATTACATCGGCAAGCCGATCGAACCACGGGTGCTGCTGGCCCGCCTGCGCGCCCACCTGCGCCGCCACCGCCGGGTCGAACCACGCGACGGCAGCCTCCGCTTCGGCGAGCTGAGCATCGACCCGTCCACCCGCAACGTGCACCTGCAGGGCGCGCTGCTGGAGCTCACCACTGCCGAGTTCGACCTGCTGTTCCTGCTGGCCAGCAATGCCGGCCAGATCCTGGACCGCGATGCGCTGCTGCGCGGCCTGCGCGGGATCGCCTTCGACGGCCTGGACCGTTCGATCGATGCACGCATCTCGCGCCTGCGCCGCAAGCTGGGCGACAACCCTGAACAACCGGAGCGGATCAAGACCGTGCGTGGCCGCGGCTACCTGTTCAGCCGCTCGGCATGGGGATGAAGCGCACGCCCTCGGCGATGCGCGGCCACGCCTTCCACTTCCTGCGCTACGGCATCGGCTTCCTGGTCGCCCACCTGCTACTGATCGTGCTGGGCCTGTGGGCCTGGGATGCGCTGCTGGAAGACCGCACCGAAGCCGGACTGCTGGCCGAGATGCGCGGTACCCATGCCCTGCTGCAGCACCGCTTCGCCGAAACCCCGCGCGAGCAGTGGCCGACGCTGGCGCGCGAACTGGACGCCGACTTCGCCTATGCCCTGCGCATGGTGCCGTTGGCAGAGGCGATGAAGGCGCTGCCGGCCAGCCAGCGCCCCCCCTTCAGCAACGGCCGGGTGCAGATCGACCTGGAGCACATGCGCAGCCTGCAGCGGATCGGCGACAGCGACTACGCGGTGATGCTCGGGCCGTTGGACGAAGCGCTGCCTGACGAGGGCTGGCAGGACAGCGAAGTGTCAGGCGTGGCGATCCTGCTGCTGATCCTGATGGTGGCCGTGGCGCTGCCGATGTACGTGATGGTCTACCGCCTGTGGCGCGACGTCTCGCAGCTGGCCCAGGCCGCCCGGCAGATGCGCGACGGCCAGCTGGATACCCGCGCGCCGCGCGCCGGAACCGCGCTGGTGCGGCCGCTGGCCAATGCCTTCAATCACATGGCCGAGCAGCTGCAGCAGCTGCTGGAAAGCCAGCGCGTGCTGGCCCAGGCAGTGGCGCACGAAGTCCGCACGCCGCTGGCGCGGATGCGTTTCGGCCTGGCCGACCTGGAGGACACCGCGCTGGACGAGATCCAGCGTGATGCCTTGGGCGGCCTGCGCACTGATGTCGATCGGCTGCAGCACCTCACCGATGCCGGCGTCGAGTACGCCGCGCTCGGCCGCTGCCATCAGCTGACCCGCCAGCGCCTGCAGCTGGCGGCACTGGTACGTGGCGTGGTGGCCCAGTTCGCACCGCTGCCGATGCCGGTACAGCAGGTGCTGTCGCCGGCGGGCCTGGTCAACGTCAACCGGCACATGCTGGAACTGGCACTGCGCAACCTGCTCGGCAATGCCCTGCGCTATGCGCGGCGGCAGATCCGTATCGCCAGCACGGTCAACGACGGCTGGCTGTGCCTGCAGGTGGAGGACGATGGCCCCGGCATCGCACCCGAACTGCGCGGCCAGGTGCTGCAACCCTATGTGCGGCTGGATCCGGGTAGCCCCGGTTTCGGCCTCGGACTGGCGCTGGTGCAGGTGGTGGCCGACAAGCATGGCGGCCAGGTCGAAGTAACCGATTCGGAGCTGGGTGGTGCCTGCATCCGACTGCACCTGCCGTTGGAAAGCGGCGCTGCCGTGGAGTGCGATGCGGCCTGCTAGACCGCTGGTTCCGCACGCGGCAACGCAAACGCGAACAACGCGCCGCGCTCGCTGTCACGCAGTTCGATGCGACGGCCGTGCAACTGCACGATGCGCTGCACGATCAGCAGGCCCAACCCGCCGTTCTCTCCACGTCGCGCGCCCAGCGCGGCCGGTGCCTGGAACAGCTGCGTGCGCAGTGCAGGGGCAACACCAGGTCCATCATCGGCCACGCTCACCTCCACGCTGTCCGGCGTCGCGCGCAGGCACACCTCGATCCGCCCACCGTCGGGCGCATGCCGCAGCGCGTTGTCGAGCAGGTTGGTCAGCACCCGCTCGACCAGGCCCAGATCGGCGCGCACCAGCGGCAGGCCGGGCGGGAAGTCCGCGTGCAGGTACTGGTTGCGAGCCTGCGCCGCCAGCTCGAATTTCTGCAGCACGTCCTGCAGCAGCTCCGGCAATGCGAACACCTCCCACTCCAGGCGCACTTCGCCATGTTCCAGCCGCGCCAGCTCGAACAGCGCACGCGCCAGCCGGCCAACCTTGGCGCTCTGCGCCAGCGCGATACCGAGGTAGCGGCGGCGCTCGTCCGGCGACAGCGTGGCGTCTTTCAGCGCCAGCGTTTCCAGATAGCCGTGCAGCGATGACAACGGCGTGCGCAGGTCGTGCGAGATGTTGGCGACCAGCTCGCGGCGCTGCAGGTCCTGCTGGCGCAGCTGCTGCCACTGCTCGCCCAGCCGCTGCGCCATCTGCGCGTGTGCGTGTTCGAGGATCACCAGCTCGTCGCGCTCACCGGGACGCAGCGGCTCCGGCGGCGGCAACGGCGTGGGTGCGTCGATGTCGAAGGCCTGGATGCGCCGGGTCAGCCGCCGCAGCGGGCGCGTCACCCAGTAGAAGGCCACCAGCCCGGCCAGCAGGCCCAGGCTGCCGACCAGCATCACCGACCACAGCGTGGTGTTCCACTGGCTGCCGGCGGCAAGGTCGTCGGACAGCATCTGACGGTGTTCGCCGACCAGCACCACGTACACATAACCGGCCTGGCGACCCTGCACGATCAGCGGCGCGGCACTGAACACCTTGCGGCCGTCCGTGCTGCGCGGGTCATCGCCCAGGATCGGCAACGGCGCACCGGCCAGCAGCCGGCGCAGCGGTGCCACGTCCACCCGGTTGCGCACCAGATGGCCTGTCGGCGCATCGTGGCCGAGGATGCGGCCCTGGTCGTCCAGCAGGTAGACCTCGACGCTGGGGTTGACCGCCATCAGCTGGCCGAACAGCGCGCGCACGGCGGCATCACGCATGCCGCTGGTGTCCATCAGTTCGCTGCGCTGGGCAATGTGCTCGGCCAGGCCCAGCGACAACCGCTGCACCACTTCCTGCTCGTGGCGGGTGTTGGCGCGCATCTGCAGCGCCAGCAATGCCATGCAGCACATCAGCATCAGCGCAGCGATCACCGCCGCCAGCTTCTGCCACAGGTTCGGCTTGATCATGCCGCCGCCCCGGCAGGATCGACCAGCTTGTAGCCACGGCCCCACACCGTCAGCAACCGCCGTGGATTGGCCGGGTCCGGCTCGATCTTGCTGCGCAGGCGATTGATGTGGGTGTTGACCGTGTGCTCGTAGCCATCGTGCTGGTAGCCCCAGACCTGGTTGAGCAGTTCCATGCGCGCGAACACCTGGTCCGGATGACGGGCGAAGAACAGCAGCAGGTCGAACTCGCGCGGGGTCAGCTCCAGTGCGTTGCCATCCACTGAGGCGGTACGCGCGACCGGGTCCAGCTGCAGGCCGCCCAGCTCGATCGCGCCGGCATCGATGCGCGCGCTCTGCGCCATCGCCTCGGCCCGGCGCAGCAATGCGCGCACCCGTGCCACCAGTTCCGGCATCGAGAAGGGCTTGGCCAGGTAATCATCCGCCCCCAGTTCCAGGCCGACGATGCGCTGCGTTTCGCTGCCTCGCGCGCTGATGATGATGATCGGCACATAGCGCGCCATCGCGCGTGCACGCTGGCACACCTGCAAGCCGTCCACGCCGGGCAGCATCACGTCCAGCACCAGCGCATCCCATGGCCCTTCCTGCTCGAGCAGGCGCAGGCCGGCATCGCCGCTGGCGGCATGGGCGACGTCGTAGCCCTCATCGCCCAGATGCATGCGCAGCAGGTCGGCGATGTGGGCATCGTCTTCAACGATCAGCACGCGTTTGGTGGACATCGGCAGCTCGGGGCCAGTTGGGAGGCTGGCTGCATTGTGGCGCGGGATGGACGCCGATACCTCACGAAAAATTGAATCCTGCGTGAGGATTCGTTGACCCGGGCGGGCGCAGCATGGCCCCGTCGCCCCTTCCCGGAGTCCGCCATGTCCCTTACCCGACGCCATCTGCTGGGCCTGGGCGGTGTTGCCACCGCCGCCGGCCTGCTCGGCCTGGGGGCCTGCAGCCGTGCCGCCCCGGCCGCCGCTGAAGCGCGCCCGTCGCGACAGTTCGAGGTCATGCGCAGCGATGCCGACTGGCGCCAGCGCCTGACCCCGGCGCAGTACGCAGTGCTGCGCCAGCAGGCGACCGAGCGCCCGTACAGCAGCCCGCTCAACAAGGAACACCGGCAGGGCACGTTTGCCTGCGCCGGCTGTGCGCTGCCGCTGTTCTCCTCCTCCACCAAGTTCGAGAGCGGCACCGGCTGGCCCAGCTTCTGGGCGCCGCTGCACAACGCCATCGGCGAAGACCGCGACGTCACCTTCGGCATGCTGCGGGTGGAGGTGCACTGCCGCCGCTGCGGTGGCCACCTCGGCCATGTGTTCAACGACGGGCCTCGCCCAACCGGACTTCGCTACTGCATGAACGGCGCGGCGATGGTGTTCGTTCCCGGTGCCGCTGAGGGCGGTACTGCCGATGGCTGGCGGGTGCCGGTCGGTTCTTCCCCTGCTTCCGGAGCCTGACGATGCTGCTGTTGCTGCTTGCCTACCTGGGGGGCGCGCTGACCCTGCTCAGTCCCTGCATCCTGCCGGTGCTGCCGTTCGTGTTCGCGCGTGCCGACCGCCCCTTCCTGCGCAGCACGCTGCCGCTGCTGCTGGGCATGGCACTCACCTTCACCGTGGTCGCCAGCCTGGCTGCGGTGGGCAGCCAATGGGTGGCACAGGCCAACCAGGTCGGACGCTGGATCGCCCTGCTGCTGATGGCGCTGTTCGCACTGGCATTGCTCTGGCCACGACTGGCCGACCACCTGCTGGCGCCGTTCCAGCGCGTGGGTGCCCGCTTGAGCGCGCGTGCCGATGCGGCCGACGCAGCGGGGCGTGGCGGTGCGTGGACCTCGCTGCTGATCGGCATCGCCACCGGCCTGCTGTGGGCACCCTGCGCCGGGCCGATCCTCGGCCTGGTGCTGACCGGTGCCGCGCTGCACGGGGCCAGCGCCGGCACCAGCACGCTGCTGCTGGCCTACGCGCTGGGCGCAATTACCGCACTGGCGCTGGCGGTATGGGTAGGTGGCCGCGTGTTCCGCGCGCTGCAGGCGCGGCTCGGCCTCGGCGATGTGCTGCGCAAGGTACTGGGCGTGGCCGCACTGCTGGCGGTGGTGGCGATCGGGCTGGGCTGGGATACCGGCCTGCTGACCCGCCTGTCTACGGTCAGCACCGCGCGCATCGAGCAGGGCCTGCTGGATGCCGTTCCCGGTGCGCAGCCGGCAGCACCGTCGATGATGATGGCGGGCCCCGATGCGAATGCCAATGCACCGCTGCCAGTGGAAGGCACCCTGCCCGCGCTGGATGGTGCCACCGGCTGGCTCAACAGCCCACCGCTGACGGCCCAGCAGTTGCGCGGCAAGGTGGTACTGGTCGATTTCTGGACGTACTCCTGCATCAACTGCCTGCGCGCGATGCCGTTCGTGCACGAATGGGAGCGCCGTTATCGCGACCACGGCCTGGTAGTGGTCGGCGTGCACACCCCGGAGTTCGCCTTCGAGCGTGACCCGCGCAACGTCATGAAGGCGGTGCAGCAGCTGAAGGTTGAGTACCCGGTGGCACTGGACAACCAGTACACGATCTGGCGCGCGTTCAACAACCGCTACTGGCCGGCGCAGTACTTCGTCGATGCGCAGGGCAACATCCGCGGCCACCAGTTCGGCGAGGGCAACTATGCGCGCTCGGAACAGGTGATCCGTCGCTTGCTGACCGAGGCCGGCCAGACGAACCTACCGCCGCCGGCCGATCCGGCCGCCGCCGATCTGAAGGGCGTGGCTGCGCAGGCCGACATGGGCAATCTGCGCTCGCCGGAAACCTATCTGGGCCACGCCCGTGCCGAGCAGTTCGCCTCGCCCGGTGGGCAGCGCAGCGACACCGCGTTCGACTACACGTTGCCGGCCAGCCTGGCGTTGAACCAGTGGGGCCTGTCCGGACGCTGGACCGTTACCGACGAGGCTGCGCAGCTGCAGCAAGCCGGTGGCCGCATCGCCTTCCAGTTCCATGCGCGCGACCTGCACCTGGTGCTGGCACCGGGCCAGGAAGGAAAGCCGGTGCGCTTCCGCGTCCTGCTGGATGGCAAGCCATTGCCCGCCACCGATGCCGGCACTGATGTCGGCGCCGATGGCAGCGGCGTGGTCGACGAGCACCGCCTCTACCAGCTGGTGCGCCAACGCGGCACGGTCAGCCCGCACCGCTTCGAGATCGAGTTCCTCGATGCGGGCGTGCAGGCCTATGCCTTCACCTTCGGTTGAACCGGGAGGACACGATGAAATTCTCCTTTGAACAGGGCATTGCCGCTGGCGTTGCCGGACCGGTGGCCACGGCACTCATCGCCGGCGTGCTGCTCGTTGACCATGGCGCCATCGCGGCACCGGTCGAAGCCAGCGCGCAGACCCAGGCACTCCCTGTACCCACGGGCGACGCTGCGTTCCGCGATGACGCCACCCACGCCAGCGTGGTGTTCGCCGGCGGTTGCTTCTGGGGCGTGCAGGGTGTGTTCCAGCATGTCAAAGGCGTGAGTAATGCGGTGTCCGGCTACATCGGTGGCAGCGCTGCCAATGCCCGCTATGAGCGGGTCAGCAGCGGTCAGACCGGTCATGCCGAAGCGGTGAAGGTCGACTACGACCCACGCCAGGTCAGCTATGGGCAGTTGATGCAGGTGTTCTTTTCGGTGGTGCACGACCCGACCCAGCTCAACCGCCAGGGGCCCGACCACGGCAGCCAGTACCGGTCGGCGATCTTCACTGATGACGCCCGCCAGCAGGCAGCCAGCCGCGCCTACATCGCCCAGCTCGGCCAGGCCGGCAGCTACCGCGCACCGATCGTCACCCAGCTGGTCAGCGGCCAGCGCTTCTACCCGGCCGAGAGCTACCACCAGAACTACATGACCAACTACCCGCAGGCCGCGTACATCCGCTACTACGACGCGCCGAAGCTGGCCGCGCTGGGCAGGCAGTTCCCGGGGCTGTACCGGCGCGATGCGGTGCTGGTGCCGATGCGCTGACGGCATTTCCGTGGGGCCGGCTGGCGCTCGGTGACGCTCCTGCCAATGCGGTAACGATCCGGGTAGTGCCGGCCGCTGGCCGGCTCTTGCGGTTCCAGGGAATGCCGGCCAGCGGCCGGCACTACCAAAAAAAGAGGCACGGCCATCCAGCCGTGCGCTTGGAAAGTACCGGCCGTGCCCCGATCAGGCCCGGCCGACAACGACATGCTAGGCTCGCCGTCATCATGGGTACAGCACCAGATGGCGGGAAACTCGATGGATACAGATGATCAGAGCGCAATGATCCCCCCCCGCTACCAACGGCTGTCCGACGAACTGGCCGAGGCCATCCACGGCGGACGCCTTCCGGTCGGCAGCCGCCTGCCCTCGCTGCGGCAGATGGCCCTGCAGCGCCGGCTCAGCCTGAACACGGTGATTGCCGCCTACCGCCAGCTGGAAGACGCTGGCCTGGTCATTCCGCGGCCGAAAGCCGGCTTCGAGGTGGCGCCGCGGCTGTCGGTGCCGGAACGTTCGCTGCGCGACACGCCTTCTGCGCCCACCGCGCCGCTGCAGCAGGTACTGATGGCCCGCGTGCTGGAAGCACAGCGCCGCCCCGGCGTGATCGACCTGGCCTTTGCCGGCCCGCGCGGTCGCCAGTTCTACCCCGGCGCGCAGCTGGCCAAGCACACGGCGCAGGTACTGCGCCATGGCCAGCAGACCGTGGAGACCTATGCACGCCCCAACGGCTCGCCACGGCTGCTGGCGCAGATCGTGCGCCGCGGCCCGCGCATGGGCCTGCATACCCACAGCGAACGCCTGCTGCTGACCCACGGTGCGATGGAAGGGCTGCAGCTGGCGCTACGCGCGGTCACCCAGCCCGGTGATGCGGTCGGCATCGAGGCGCCGTCCTACTTCAACCTCTACCCGTTGCTGGCCAACCTCGGCCTGCAGGCCATCGAACTGCCCACCCACCCGCAGCTCGGCCTGGATGTGGATGCGCTGGATGCGCTGCTGGAGCACACGCCGCTGGCCGCACTGGTGGTGATGCCGACCGTGCACAACCCGCTCGGCTGCACCATGCCGACCGCCGCCAAGCAACGCCTGGCCGAACTGGTCAACGCACGCCAGCTGCCGCTGATCGAAGATGCGGTGTATGCCGAGCTGCAGTTCTGCGAACCGCCGGCACCGCTCCTGAAGGCCTTCGATCGCGGTGGCTGGGTGATGGTGGCCGGCGGCTTTTCCAAGACGCTGGCGCCGGATTACCGCATCGGCTGGCTCGATGGCGGCCGCTTCGCCGAGCGCATCGCGCTGCTGAAATTCCAGTCCACCGGCGGCGAGCCGCAGCTGCTGGGCGACGCGGTGGCGGCCTATCTGGAAGCGGGCAGCTACGAGCACCATCTGCATCGCATGCGCCGGCTGTACCGCGAACAGGTCGGACGGCTGCGCCAGCTGGTGGCCGAACACTTCCCGGCCGGCACCCGCGCCACCGAACCGCAGGGTGGCTTCCTGCTGTGGCTGGAACTGCCGGGCGTGGACACGCGCGAGCTGTTCGAGCGTGCACTGCAGGAGGACATCGTGTTCATGCCCGGCCAGGTGTATTCACGCGGCGCGCGGTATCGCCATTGCCTGCGGCTGTCGTGCTGCCAGACGCTGGATGCACGCTTCATCGGCGCGGTGGAGCGGTTGGGTGCGATCGCGCGGGAGCTGGCGGCCGCAGCACGGTAGTGCCGGCCGCTGGCCGGCAACTGCACGCAGGTGGATACATCGAGGTTGCCGGCCAGCGGCCGGCACTACCCCAGGTCAATCGAGCAGACGCGCGCTCAACGCTTCGCCATCCGCTCCCGGCAGATGTGGCAGCCGCCCCCAGCACGGCATCGCCAGGCGCTGCTGCAGCGTTGCGATGTTCTCATCCTGGCGCTGCATCGCCGGGTCGATGTGGTTGCCGATCCAGCCCAGGCACTCCACGCCGCTGGCCTGCAGCGACTGCGCAGTCAGACGCGCGTGGTTGACGCAGCCCAGCCGCATGCCCACCACCAGCAACACCGGCAACCGCAATGCGCGCACCAGGTCGAGCTGGTCGAGCGTGGCCGAGACCGGTGCCAGCCAACCGCCAACACCCTCCACCACCACGACATCGGCCTGCGCGCGCAGCCGCTCGAACGCTGCCACGATCGGCGCCAGCTCCACCTGCACGCCGTCCTCGGCAGCGGCCAGCTCCGGTGCCAGCGGCTGGCGCAACGCATACGGGTTCAGATCGGCATAGTCCGGTACCGGCCAGCTGGCCGCCTGCAGCGCCAATGCATCCTCGTTGCGCAGGCCCTGGCCCAGGTCTTCGCTGCCGCTGGCCACCGGCTTCATGCCGACCGCGCGCAGTCCGCGCCGGCGCAGTGCGTGCAGCAGTGCGGTGCTGACCGCGGTCTTGCCGATCTCGGTATCGGTGCCGGTGACGAACAGGGCGGGCGGCAGCGTGGCGGGCAACGGCATCGACGGGCTCCAACGGGGCAACAGAGCGTGCATTATCGCCGGCCCGGCGCGCTTGCTAGACTGCAGGCATGTTCGCCAATGCCTCGCTCACCGGCAGCAAGCCGGAACAATACGCCCAGCTGCTGGAACAGGCCCGTGGCCTGGTCTACGCTGAGTCCGACCGCATCGCCAACGCGGCCAACCTCTCGGCCCTGGTCTACCACGCCCTGCCCGACCTGAACTGGGTTGGCTTCTACCTGTACGACGGCAAGGAACTGGTGGTCGGCCCGTTCCAGGGCCTGCCGGCCTGCGTGCGCATCCCGCTGGACAAGGGCGTGTGCGGTGCCGCCGCCAGCC
Organism: Stenotrophomonas sp. YJH_SMC_91; assembly: GCF_059368495.1. Taxonomy (NCBI): domain Bacteria; kingdom Pseudomonadati; phylum Pseudomonadota; class Gammaproteobacteria; order Lysobacterales; family Lysobacteraceae; genus Stenotrophomonas; species Stenotrophomonas sp. YJH_SMC_91. Next base: position 319,571 of record NZ_JCAFRT010000003.1, read on the forward strand.
AGCGCGTGACCCAGCGCGTAGAGGACGTCGACGCCTTCCCCGGCCACATCGCCTGCGATTCGGCCTCGCGCTCGGAACTGGTGGTGCCGCTGCTGCGCGGCGATGAACTGATCGGCGTGTTCGACATCGACAGCCCGAAGGTGGGCCGCTTCGATGCCGACGATCAGGCTGGCCTGGAAGCCATCGCCCGCGTGTTCGTCGAGGCGCTGGGATGAGCGCACCGAAGCTGCGCAACATCGGCCCGAAAAGTGCGGCGTGGCTGCGCCAGGTCGGCCTGCGCAGCCGCGACGACCTGGTTGCGATCGGAGCCGTCGGCGCCTTCGTCAAGGTCAAGCGCGCCGGCTTCAAGCCCAGCCTGAACCTGCTGTACTCGCTGGAAGGCGCGTTGCTGGACTGCCATTGGCAGGAGCTGAGCGAGCCACAGCGTGAAGCACTGGTGCAGGATTACGAAGCACGCATCGCTGCGCATCCGCTGAAGGCAGCCGGCCCGGCGTCGGGCCCGGTGCATGAGCAGCGCTTCGATGCCGACGATGACGCTGAGGACAGCGTGCCCGAGGGCGCGGACGAGGATTGAGGCCTCCGCGTTCCTGGGGATGCCGGCCAGCGGCCGGCACAACCAGTGTGATGCAGGATCGGTAGCGCCGGGCCATGCCCGGCGAGTGCGCTCAGGGCTGCTGCAGCTCCAGCAATTCACCCACCAGCCCAATCTCACCGCGCTCCAGCCATACCCGCAGGCGCGTGCCGTGGTCGATACGCAGCGCCCAGCTCAGCGACATCGGCAGGCCGCAGACCTGCGACAGCACCATGCGCAGCGGGCCGCCATGGCTGACCACCAGCGTCGGCACCGGATCGTCATCATCGAGCAGGCGATCCAGCGCGCGCGCGATGCGTCGCTCGAAGTGGCCCCAGCTCTCGCCATTGGGCGGCGGGAACGCGTGCGGGTCGGCATGGAAGGCCGCCAGTGCATCCTCCGGCAGGTCGAACAGCGACCGCCCGTCCCAATCGCCGAAGTCCAGCTCTTCCCATTCCTCGTCCGCTTCCACGTCCAGCCCACGCGGCGCGGCCAGGGCCATCGCCGTATGCAGCGCGCGCAACCGCGGTGAACTGATCACCCGCTCCCAGCGCTGCCCGGCATAGGCCTCGACCAGCTCCTGCGGCAGCCCGGCCAGCTGCGGTGGGTCGCTGCGGCCATCAAGGAACTCGTCACGGCCATTGCCGGCATGGCGGACCAGGTCGAGGATCATGCGCGCGTCCCGGACGGGCGACGCAGGTACAGCGGAAAACGGGCGGACATCGGCAACGGCACCACGGGATCGAGCAACCATTCTAAAGGCACAGCAAAGGCAGTCGCGCAGGCGCGACGCAACGGGACGGCCTGCGATGCCGTAGACTGCGCGCACTTCCAGGTGACCTGCGGCCATGGCCGGCAGGTTGAAACGGGAAGCCGGTGACGCGTGATTCCACGCCAGGCCGGCGCTGCCCCCGCAACGGTAAGCACGTCAGTTCCAGGCAACACCGCCACTGTGCCGCAGGCATGGGAAGGCGCCTGGACGGTGGCCTCGCGCCACCCGGCGGCAAGCCCGGAGACCGGCCCGGAAGCCTCAGGTCGCGATGCGGTGGGCATGGCGCTGGATGACCGTGGCGTGCGCTGCGGCATCGGCGCACGCCTGCCTTCGCGGCTCCTCCCCTTCGCCACGCGGGCGTGCGTGGCACCCGGAGTCCCCCATGAAGCTGCAGTCCCGAATGCTGTCCCTGGCCGTGCTGGCCGCCCTGCCCGCGCTGGCCCAGGCCGCCAATGACACCACCGCGCTCGACCAGATCCTGGTCACTGCCACCCGCACCCCGATCGCCCTGCAGGACAGCATCGCGCCGGCGCAGGTGATCGACCGCGCCCAGATCGAATCCAGCCAGGCCACTTCGCTGCAGGAACTGCTGCGCGGTCGCGCCGGCATCAACCTGGCCAATGCCGGCGGCCTCGGCAAGCAGAGCTCGCTGTTCCTGCGCGGTACCAATTCCGGCCACACCGTAGTGCTGGTGGACGGCGTGCGCATCAACAGCGCCGACCTCGGCCTGGCCATGTACCAGGACCTGCCGCTGGCGCAGATCGAGCGCGTGGAAATCGTGCGCGGCCCGCAGTCGAGCCTGTACGGCGCCGACGCCATCGGTGGCGTGATCCAGATCTTCACCCGCCGCAACCAGGGTGATTTCGCCCCGCACTTCCAGCTTGGCGGTGGCAGCAACGGCCTGCGTGAAGCCAGCGGTGGCATTGGCGGCGGTACCGAACGCGGCTGGTTCGGTGCGGATATCGCCTACCAGCATTCCGACGGCATCGATGCCTGCCGCGGCTCGGCCACGCTGTTCGCCGGCTGCTTCGCCGACGAGCCCGACCGCGACGGTTACCGCAACCTGTCCAAGAGCCTGCGCGGTGGCTACACCTTCAACGACCAGTGGAACGTGGAAGGCAGCGCCCTGCGCGCCGACGGCAGGAACCATTACGACGGTTACTACAACTATTCGGAAACCCGCCAGCAGGTGCTGGCCGGCAAGGTGCGCTACACCCCGTCCGAGCGCCTGGCATTCACCGCCAACGTCGGCCGCAGTGACAACGAGTCGGACAACTTCGGCGACTTCGGTGCACGTGGCAGCGCACAGACCCACCGCGACAGCGCCTCCCTGCAGGGCGATTTCGGCGTGGCCGAGGGCCAGCTGCTGAGCGCAGGCGTGGACTGGAGCGAAGACAACCTGGATGGCAGCAGCGCGGGTTACCTGGTCGACAGCCGCCGCAACACCGGCGTGTTCGTGCAGTACCAGGGCCGCTTCGGCCGCCACCAGCTGCAGGCCAGCGCACGCAACGACGACAACCAGCAGTTCGGCAACCACGCCACCGGCAGCGTTGGCTGGGCGATGGAGCTGGGCCACGGCCTGCGCCTCAACGCCAGCTATGGCACGGCGTTCAAGGCACCGACCTTCAGCGATCTGTACGACCCGTGGAGCGGCGTGCCGACGTTGAAGCCGGAGAAATCCAAGAGTGCCAACCTGGGCGTTTCGCAGCAGGGCCAGGGCTGGCACTGGGGCCTGGATGTGTATGAAACCCGCATCGATGATCTGATCACCTACGATGCGGCGACCTTCAAGATGCAGCAGGTGGAGAAGGCCCGCATCCGCGGTGCCGAACTGACCGGCGGCGTGCTGCTGGCCGGCTTCGACATCAACGCGCAGCTGAGCTACACCGACCCGCGCAACCGCACCGGCGGCAGCACCCAGTTCGACAACTGGCTGCCACGCCGCGCGCAGCAGACCGCGCGCCTGGACATCGACCGTCGCTTCGGCGATTTCCGCGCAGGCCTGACCGTGCAGGGTGCCGGCAAGCGCTACGACGATGCCGCCAACGCGGTGAAGGTGGGCGGCTACGGCACGCTGGACCTGCGCGCTGAGTACGCACTGACGCCATCGTGGTCGCTGCTGGCACGTGCCGCCAACGTCTTCGACCGTCGCTACGAAACGGTGGCATGGTTCAACCAGCCCGGCCGCGAGTACCAGTTGAGCGTGCGTTACCAGCCGAAGTGAGCGCAACGTTCATGGTAGTGCCGGCCACTGGCCGGCAACATCATGACCTTCGGCAACGCATTCCGGGTTGCCGGCCAGCGGCCGGCACTACCCCTCTGCTTCAGCCCCGCAACCCCGGCAGTTCACGCAGGTCGTCGATCACCGCCACCGCATGCGCGGTGGCCAGGTCCAGGCCGCGCGGATAGCCGTAGCGCACCAGCGCGATCGGCATGCCGGCCTCTTCGGCGGCGCGGTAGTCGGTCAACGAATCACCCACCATCAGGCAGGACTCCACCGGCAGCCCGAAGTGCGCGGCGATGTGCCGCAGTGGCTCGCCACTGGGCTTGCGCTGCGGCAGCGAATCCCCCCCCAGTACCAGCGCGAATGCATCACCGATACCCAGGTGCTGCAGCAGCGGCGGCACCAGTGCTTCGGGCTTGTTGGTGCAGATCGCCAGCGGCACGTTGCGCGCACGCAGTTGCGCCAGCGCTTCGCCCACGCCGTCGAACAGTCGCGGGCTGCGCAGCAGGCACTCACGGTAGTGCACCATGAACACCGGCATCACCTCGGCCAGGTCCACCTCGCGGCCGGCGGCCTGCACCGCCTGTTCGACCAGACGACGCACACCGTCGCCGATCCAGCCCAGAACCGTGGCTTCCGGCACGCGCGCCAGGCCGATGTCTTCCAGCGTGCGGTTCAGTGCTTCGGCAATATCGGCAGCGCTGTCGACCAGCGTGCCATCGAGGTCGAACACGACCAGCGGATAGGGATACGACAAGGGAACGGCACCTGTGCGACGTGGGGCCGTCCATTGTACGCCGCTGGTTTTTGCACCGATCCGCCTCAGCCGATCCGGCGCGCGCGGGTAGCCAGGAAGGTGGGCAGATAGCGGTCGATCAGGAAGCGCGGCTGCGGCTGCCAGTCTTCCATGAAGCGATCGATGACGAAGCCGGCATCGAGCTGGCCACCGATCAGTTCGGTCAGGCTGTGGCCGAAGGTCAGCGCATCGCCCCGCGCCAGTTTCGCCTCGCGCTCGGCCGGTGGCAGGTCTTCCAGATCCGAATAGGGAATGGCGTACTGCGGTCGGATCAGGCCCTGTGCATCCAGCTGCGGATCGCGTGCACCGACGAACAGCACCGGGTTGTAGAAGCTGGCCATCAGCATGCCATCACGCGCCAGCACGCGGCGGCATTCGGTCCACACCGGCCGGACGTCGGGCACGTACAGGTTGGAGATCGGGTGGAACACCACATCGAAGCTGTCGTTGGCGAAGGCGTGCAGATCGCGCATGTCGCCCTGCACCGTGCGCAGTTGCAGGCCATCACGCGCCGCCACCTGACGATCCTGCTCGAGCTGGCCATCGGACAGATCGAACACGGTCACCTCCGCCCCGGCCGCCGCCAGCACCGGGGCCTGCTGGCCACCGCCCGAGGCCAGGCAGAGGATGCGGCGGCCGCGCACATCCCCCAGCCAGTCCAGCGGCAGGGCGCGAGGCGTCAGGTGCACCTGCCAACGTCCTTCGCGCGCGGCGGCAACGGTTGAACTTTCCACCGGGCGCGACCATTCGCGCACTTCACTGGCCTGGCGGTCCCAGGCAGCACGGTTGTGGTCGATCAAGGCCTGTCCGTGGTTCATGTGTTCTCCTTGCCCGGTGGGCGCCAATCCAGATCCTGGAAGGCCGGGCTGGCGAAACACTCGGCCAGGAAGTCCAGGAATCGCCGCATGATAGCGGGCTGCTGGCGCCGTGATGCGTACACGGCATGAATGCCGAGTTCGTCCAGACTGAACTCGGGCAACAACTCGATCAGCTCGCCACTGCGCAGCAGTGGCGCCACCTGGTAGGTCGGCAGCATCGCGATGCCGGCGCCCGCACGCACCGCTTCCAGCAACAGCGAGGCTTCGTTGGCGCTGATGTTGCCGCCCACCGCCACCGACAGCGAACGGCCATCGCGGTGCAGCTGCCACAGGCTCTTGCCCACGTAGTGATGGGTCAGGCAGTTGTGCGCGGCCAGGTGTTCCGGGGCGGTAGGCGTACCGCGCGCCTGCAGGTACGACGGCGTCGCGCACAGCACCGAGCGGCAGGTGGCCAGCCGTCGTGCGATCAGGCTGGGATCGATCTGGCGGGCGATGCGCACCGCAAGGTCCACCCGCTCTTCCACCAGGTTCACCATGCGGTCGACCAGCAGCAGCTCGATGCGCGCCGCCGGATGGCGTGCGACAAAAGCGGCCACCGCACGCGCCAGGTGGCTCTGCCCGAACGACACGCTGGCGGTCACCCGCAGCGTGCCATGCGGTTCGGGATCGTCGCTGGCCAGCTCGCCCTGCAGTTCCTCGCCGATGGCCAGCATCTGCCGGAAGCGCGCCAGCGCCGCCTCGCCCGGGCCGGTCAGGCTGACCCGGCGCGTGGTCCGGTGCAGCAGGCGCGCGCCCAGCCAAGCCTCGACCTCGGCCAGGTAGCGGCTGACCATCGCCCGCGACATGTCCAGCACCTCGGCGGCGGCGGTGAGGCTGCCGCGCTCGGCCACCTCGACGAATACGGTCATGGCGGTCAGTCGGTCCATATGCTCGATCCATGCAACAAACAAGCGCGTTATACGCTGTTTTTCGAGCGACTGCAGCGGCCTAGAGTGGCCCCATTCCCACCCCACACCGCCCCACGGAGTCCTGCCATGAAGATCGCCCTCGTTGGTTCCACCGGCAACATCGGCCGCCAGATCGCCCGCCACGCGCTGGCCAACGGCCACGAACTCACCGTCATCGTGCGCAGCGCGCAGGATCTTCCGGCCGAACTGGCCGGTGCCCATCCGGTGATCGCCTCGCTGGATGACCAGGATGCCCTGGTCGCCGCCATCGCCGGCCACGACGTGCTGGCCAGCGCCTATGGCCCGCGTCCGGGCGATGACATCGGCCGCGTCGGCGAAGTGGCCGCGCAGCTGGCCGCCGCCGCGCGCAAGGCCGGCGTACCGCGCCTGGTGGTGGTCGGTGGCGCCGGCAGCCTGGAAGTCGCGCCGGGCGTGCAGCTGGTCGATACCCCCAACTTCCCGGAGGCCTACAAGCCGTACGCGCTGGCCCATCGTGAAGCCTTCAATCGCCTGCAGGCGGTGGACGACCTGGACTGGACCTTCTTCTCGCCGGCCGCCGAAATCGGCCCGGGCGAAGAGCGCGGCCAGTACCGCGTGCAGCCCAAGGCCTTCCTCGCTGATGCCAGCGGCCACAGCCGCATCAGCTACGCCGACTACGGCGCCGCGTTCGTCGCCGAGCTGGAAGCGCAGCAGTACCCGAAGCAGATCATCACGGCCGCGTACTGATCATGGCGTCCGCCGGGCATGGCCCGGCGCTACCCAGCTGTAGAGCCGAAGGCAACGGCAGGAGCCGTTGCCAGCGTCGCTTGCGACGGCCCGCAGGGGCCCGGGCAAGGACGCCCGGCATAGCCCACGTTCGGCTCCCCATTCGACACAAGGAATTTCCAATGCGCACCGCTGCCCTGCTGCTTCCCCTCGCCCTGGCCGCCAGCTTCACCAGTGCGCCGCTGCTGGCCGCACCGGCCACCGCGGCGCCCGCGGCAGCGACAAAATCCCAGCTGCACCTGCAGACCTTCCATCCCGGTCCGCAGGCGATGTTCTCGGTGTCCTCGGTGCTGATCGAAGGCCGCCGCGATGCGATCCTGGTCAACGCGCAGTTCGGCGCCAGCGATGCGCGCAAGCTGGTCGAGCTGATCCGCGCCAGCGGCAAGCAGCTGACAACGATCTACATCAGCCACGGTGATCCGGACTACTACTTCGGCCTGGCTACCCTGCAGGACGCGTTCCCGCAGGCACGCATCGTCGCCACTGCGCAGACCGTTGCCCACATCCAGCAGACCCAGGCCGGCAAGCTGGCCTACTGGGGGCCGAAGATGGGTGCCGACGTGCCGTCGCGCATCGTGGTGCCGCAGGTGCTGGATGGCGATGCCCTGCAGCTGGAAGGCCAGCGCCTGCCGCTGATCGGCCTGGATGGCCCGGCCCCGGACCGCACGGTGCTGTGGGTGCCGTCGCTGCGCGCGATCGTCGGCGGCATTCCGGTGGTGGCCGGTGAACACGTGTGGATGGCCGACACGCAGACGCCGAAGTCGCATGCCGACTGGCTGCAGACCCTGCAGCGGTTGCAGGCGCTGAAGCCGAAGGTGGTGGTGCCGGGGCATTACGCGCCGGGTGCCGCACTGGATGCCAGCGCGCTGGTGTTCACGGCGGACTACATCCGCGCGTTCGATGCCGAGACGGCAAAGGCCAAGGACAGTGCGGCGCTGGTGAAGGCGATGCAGGCGCGCTATCCGAAGCTGGCGGGCGTGGCGTCGCTGGAACTGAGTGCGAAGGTGGCCAAGGGCGAGATGCAGTGGCCGTGAGGTAGGGAGTTTTCTTTTTGCAGGGCTGCGCCCTGCACCCGCTCAATGCAACGGCAACAGCCGAAGCAACGGCAGAAGCTGGTTTCCTGAGGGTGGGCGGGGGGGGTCCGGTTGCGGGGGACGCTGCAAGTACGTCCATGTAAGCTCGATCGCGGCTTGCTCGTGTGCGCTGTCCTGCGCACACGGCAAGACCGGGGTTGGGCGTCCTGCCCAACCCGCCCGAGGCATGCCTCGGGCCCATGCGGCTCACGCCCCCGCAACCGGACCCACCCCGCCTTCGACAGTTTCCCGCTATCTGTCGGAACCTGCTGCTGATGGTGGGTGCCGACCGTTGATCGGCACGGGGCCGGATCCCATTGCTGCGCAACGGGCTCTGACCCCACTGTTTGATGATTAGGTATCTGTGGGATTGATCATGTCGTGCTCGAACAATTCCCCCTGCACCACCGGCTCCTTTTCGCGGAAGCCACCCAGCCCGACGCCGACCAGGCGGTAGCGCGTCTCGGCCGGCAGATCGACGCGGGCGCGCAGGGCCAGTGCGATGTCACGCAGCTCTTCCATCGATTCCGGCGGGCGCTCCGGGGTGAAGCTGCGGGTGAGGATGCGGAACTGCGCGGTCTTCAGTTTCAGCACCACGGTGTGGCCGATGCGCTCGGTCTTGCGCGTGGCGTTCCAGGTCTTCCCGGCCAGCTGCACGATCGCCTCGGTCAGGTCTTCCAGCAGCAGGTCTTCGGCGAAGGTGTCCTCCGAGGAGATCGACTGCACCTGCTGGTCCGGTTCCACCGGCCGCTCGTCGATGCCACGTGCGCGGTTGTACAGGCTGCGGCCGAAGCTGCCGAATGCCTCTTCCAGATCGATCAAGGCCCACTGCCGCAGGTCGCCGCAGGTGACGATGCCGCGCGCGGCCAGCTTGCCTTCCATGACCTTGCCGACACCGGGCACGCGGTTCACCGGCAGCGGCGCCAGGAACGCATCCACGCGCTGCGGTGGAATCACGAACTGGCCGTCGGGCTTGCGCCAGTCCGAGGCGATCTTGGCCAGGAACTTGTTCGGCGCGATCCCGGCTGAAGCAGTCAGGTTCGTTTCCTCGCGGATCTGCGCGCGGATGGTGCGGGCGATGTCGGTGGCCAGTTCAATGCCACTCTTCGGCTCGGTCACGTCCAGATAGGCCTCGTCCAGCGACAGCGGCTCGACCAGGTCGGTATGGCGCAGGAAGATCGCGCGTACCTGCTGTGACACCGCCTTGTAACGCGCGAAGTCCGGCGGCACGAAGATCGCGTCCGGGCACAGGCGCTCGGCACGCACGGCGGGCATCGCCGAACGCACGCCGAACACGCGCGCCTCGTAGGACGCCGCACACACCACCGAGCGGGCGCCACGCCATGCCACGACCACCGGCTTGCCGCGCAGTGACGGATCGTCGCGCTGCTCCACCGACGCGTAGAACGCGTCCATGTCAACGTGGATGATCTTGCGCAGTCGGGTCATGTCAGGTGGGAAAGGCGGGGCCGGGCCGGGTGGGCCACACGCCGAAGTATGGTCGTTGCACATCAACAGGATGCGCGTATTCCCTTGAAAACACTACGGTTGCGTACGGTTGAAATGTTTGATCGGCGCAGTTTCCACGGGCATTCTCGGGCGCTTGTTTCCCTGTTCTTCGCTTCCAGGATTGTGCTTCATGACCCGTCTCCACGCGTTCAACCGCGAACAGCTGCTGGCCAGCGCACGCGGTGAACTGTTCGGCACCGCTGCCGGCCGTCTGCCCAACGACCCGATGCTGATGTTCGACCGCATCACCGACATCCGCGAGGACGGCGGACCGCATGGCAAAGGCATGGTACGCGCCGAACTGGATATCCACCCGGACCTGTGGTTCTTCGGCTGCCATTTCATTGGCGACCCGGTGATGCCCGGCTGCCTGGGCCTGGACGCCATGTGGCAGCTGACCGGCTTCTTCCTGACCTGGCTGGGCGCCCCCGGCAAGGGCCGCGCGCTGGGCTGTGGCGAAGTGAAGTTCACCGGCCAGGTGCTGCCTGAGGCCAAGCTGGTGCGCTACGAGATCGACATCAGCCGCGTCATCAACCGCAAGCTGGTGATGGCCCAGTCGGACGCCCGCATGTACGTGGATGACCGCGAAATCTACAGCGCGCGCGACCTGCGCGTCGGCCTGTTCACCGAAACCGGGAGCTTCTGATGCGTCGCGTCGTCATCACCGGCATGGGCATCACGTCCTGCCTCGGCAATGATCTGGATACCGTTTCGGCCGCGCTGCGCGAAGGGCGCTCGGGCATCACCGCCCTGGCCGACCACGCCGAAGCGGGCCTGCGCAGCCAGGTCGGCGGTCGTGTCGACCTCGATCTGGAGGCACTGATCGACCGCAAGCAGAAGCGCTTCATGAGCGATGCGGCAGCCTTCGCCTATCTGGCCATGCGCGATGCCATCGCCGATGCCGGGCTCAGCGCCGAGCAGGTCAGCAGCCTGCGCACCGGCCTGATCGCCGGTTCCGGTGGCGGCTCCAGCGAATGGCAGATCGGCGCGGTCGACCTGCTGCGCGAACGTGGCGTGCGCAAGGTCGGCCCGTACATGGTGCCGCGCACGATGTGCTCGACGGTCTCGGCCTGCCTGGCCACGGCCTACCAGATCAAGGGCGTCAGCTATTCGCTGTCGGCCGCCTGCGCGACCTCGGCGCACTGCATCGGCGCGGCCGCGGACATGATCCGCCATGGCGCGCAGGACATCATGTTCGCCGGTGGCGGTGAAGACCTGCACTGGTCGATGAGCGTGATGTTCGATGCGATGGGCGCGCTGTCGACCAGCTTCAACGAAACCCCGGCCAGCGCCTCGCGTCCGTACGACAAGGACCGCGACGGCTTCGTCATCGCCGGTGGTGGCGGCATGCTGGTGCTGGAGGACTACGACCACGCCGTTGCGCGCGGCGCGCACATCCACGCCGAACTGATCGGCTATGGCGTGACCTCCGACGGCGCCGACATGGTCGCTCCGTCCGGCGAAGGCGCGGTGCGCTGCATGAAGATGGCGCTGCAGGGCGTCGATCGCCCGCTGGACTACCTCAACACCCACGGCACCTCCACGCCGCTGGGCGACGTCACCGAGCTCAATGCGATCCGCGAAGTGTTCGGCGATGCGGTGCCGCCGCTGTCCTCGACCAAGGCGCTGTCCGGCCATTCGCTCGGTGCGGCGAGCGTGCACGAGGCGATCTACTGCCTGCTGATGATGCGCGATGGCTTCGTTGCCGGTTCGGCCAACATCGGCGAGCTGGACCCGAAGGTGGAGAGCTTCCCGATCCTGCGCGAAAGCCGCGAGCAGAAGCTGGATACGGTGATGTCCAACAGCTTCGGCTTCGGTGGCACCAACGCCGCGCTGGTGTTCGGGCGGGTGTGAGGGGCAGGTGTGCCGACCAACGGTCGGCACCCACCAGGGCAGTAAAGAGTGCCAACCAAGGTTGGCACCCACCAACGCAGTAAAGAGTGCCGACCAACGGTCGGCACCTACCGGTTACCTCGGCAACAACGGCAGCAGGAGCGCGTGCGCGTCCACCAGCGAGCCGACGATGCGGTGGCCCAGTGCGCGTAGTTCTTCGTCAGGATGCACCAGGTCAGGCACCTGGATCACGGTCATGCCGGCCGCCAGCGCCGCACGCGTACCGGCCGGTGAGTCTTCCAGCGCCAGGCAGCGTTCCGGCGCCTGGCCCAGCCGCTGCGCGGCCAGCAGGTAGATATCCGGCGCCGGCTTCGGCCGCGCGACGTCGCCACTGGTGATCACCGCATCGAAATACGGCAGCAGGCCGGCAGCGGCCAGCTTGCGGTTGGCGCGCGGCTGCCGCGTGGTGGTCGCCACCGCGCGCGGAACCGCATGCGCCTTCAGCAGTTGCAGCAGCTCCAGGATGCCCGGCCGCAACGGCAGGCCGGTCTGCGTGCGTGCTTCATACAGGTCGTGGCAGCGCGCGGCCACCGCCTCGATCACGCTGTCCTCGATGCCCTGCGCACGCAGCAGCGCGTGCGTGTCACGGTCACCGAGGCCGACCATGCGCAGGAACACCGCCTCGTCCAGGCCCAGTCCGAACTCGTCGGCGGCCTGGCTCCAGCAGGCCAGCGAAACCCGCTCGCTGTCGATCATCAGGCCGTCCATGTCGAAGATGACGGCGTCGGGGAGGAACGGCAGCGCAGCGATGGTGGTCATGGAGCGAACAGCGTATCCAGGTCGGTGGAGGTGAGCTGCCGCCATTGCCCCTCGTCCAGCCCCTGCAGGTCCAGCCCGCCGACGCGGCTGCGGTGCAGGGCCTGCACGTGGTTGCCGGTGGCGGCGAACATGCGGCGTACCTGATGGTAGCGGCCTTCGTGCAGCACCAGGCGCGCGCGACGCGCATCCAGCACTTCCAGTTCAGCCGGCAGCAGGGGCGTCTTCTCGGACTCCAGCATCAGCGTCCCGCTGGCGAACAGCGCTACCTCGTCGCCGCGCAGGTCGCCGCTCAACTCGACCTCATAGACTTTCGGCAGCTTCGACTTCGGCGAGATGATCCGGTGCAGCAGGCCGCCATCGTCGGTCAGCAGCAGCAGGCCACTGGTCTCGCGGTCGAGGCGGCCCACCGTGGACAGCACCGGATCGCGATCGCGGAAGCGCGGCGGCAGCAGATCGTAGATCAGGCGGCCGGTGTCCTTGGTCGAGCAGGTGTAGCCGGCCGGCTTGTGCAGCGCGATCGACAGGCCCACCGGCGGGTCCAGCGGCTCGCCGTCGACACGGATCGCCTCGTGCGGCACCTGGTCGTCGGCATACAGCACCTCGCCGTCGGCGTCGGTGACGCGGCCTTCGCGGAACATCCACTGCACCTGCTTGCGGCTGCCATAGCCCAGGTTGGCGATGAGCTTGACCAGCTTCACTTGCCCTTCCCCTTCACCGCTTCCACCAGCTTGAAGCCATCACGCTCGGCGATCACGCGCACCGCGCCAAAGCTCTCGTTGAGCGTGTACTCGTACGGCAGGTGGCGGTTGGCCACTAAGTACAGGCGTCCGCCCGGGCGCAACGCCTGCGCGGCCACGGCGATGAAGCGCTGGCCGATGTCCGGGCGATCGGCGCGCGACGGCGTGTGGAACGGCGGGTTGCTGATGATGACGTCGTAGCCCGGTTCGATACCCGCGGTGACGTCCTGCCACAGGAAGCGCAGCGGCAGCGGGCGCGGCGGCGGCGCCAGATTGAGTTCGGCCAGTGCCAGCGCGCGCTGCTCGGCTTCGTACAGGTCCAGCGCGGTGATCTTCGGGCAGCGTTCCAGCAGCTCGCGCGACAGGTAGCCGTAGCCCGCGCCGAGGTCGGCGGCACGCCCGGCCAGGTCGGCCGGCAGGTGTTCGGCCAACAGCGCCGACGCCGGGTCGATGCGATCCCAGGCGAACACGCCCGGGCGGCTGAGGAAACGGCCCCCGACAATCGGGCGCACTGCATCCAGCGCCGACCAGCGCTTGGCCAGGTCGGCGTCGTGCTGGCCCTGCATCGGCGCGGTCCAGTACACGCGGCAGTGATTCTTGGTCAGGCTGCCGCCGAGGCCGGTCAGCTGCTTGAGGTCACCCTCGCCCGAGCGTGCGCCTTCGTTGTTGGACTGGCAGGCAACGATGCGGCCGCCGTCGGCGACCAGCGCCAGCGCGCGGGCGAACAGCGCGCGGGCTTCTTCACGCTGGCGCGGCGGCAGCACCAGCACCAGCGGGTGGCGGCCCTTGCCGGCCACATCATCCAGCTGGCCGCTGACGGTCCAGCCGGCGGCCTGCTGCAGCGGCTGCGCGAACGGGGCGAAGCTCTGCTCGCAATGCACCTCGCGGTTGCCGGCCACTTCGCGCAGCGGCCAGCCGTCGCGGGCCCGCAGGAAAGCCACGGGGCCTTCCGGCCAGCGCAGAGCGCCTTGGGAGAACGGCAGGAACAGGGTCTGCAGGGGGGCGTCGTCGCTGGAGGCCATCGGCGCGGGTACTTCAAGCGTGAGGGCCGTCCATTGTACCGGCTTGACCGGGTCGGCCCCGGCAGCCGCTTTGCGAAACCCGAACGGGGCCTTGATCTGCCAGCAACATTGGAACGTTCAGGGTAGAGGCTCCCCCGGAAACCCAGGAGAACCTGCATGCGAGCCTTGTTCGTCGGTGGCGTGGTCGACAACAGTGAAATGGACCTGGAAGGCAGCCATCCGCCCGTGCATTACCCCGAGGACACCGGCGGCGGCCACTCGCGCTACCGGCTGCACCAGGTCGGTCATGGTGCCGACGGCAGCGTGGCCTATGCGGTGTATGGCGCGCCGGACCTGGCCGATGACGAGGTGGCGAGGGTTGCGGAGGAGCGGGCGTATGCACGCCGGTTCGAGGCGACGCCGACCCTGTTCGAGCACTGAGCGCAGCAGCCACGCATGGCGTGGCTCTACTGCAACCTCTGGTAGATCCACGCCAAGCGGGGATGGGCCCGGCAGGTTGCCGTCAAACCCTCGGCGGCAACCTGCGGATGCTGGCGATCTCGTCCAACCACACATGGTGCTGCTGCACCGGCGTGTCGTAGTCATCCAGGCGCAGCTGGCCGTTGCTGCCTTCATCGCCAGCGACGTTGCGGTATTGCTGCACGGTTGGCCTCACGGCCACCGTGCCGAGCAGGCGGCGGCCATCGTGCAGAATCAGTTCCACCTGCGTTTCGCCATCCAGCTGCGGCAGCAGGGCTTCCAGGCGCGCGATCTGCGCCGGATCGGTGTGGATACGTGGAGCTATACGGGACATCGGCGACCTCCTGATTGCAGGGTCGCCGATCGGCCGTGAATGTTCAGTGCAGCGCGCTGTCCGCGCGCGGCACCTGCACCTTGCGTACGGCAGCCACCAGCTGCGCCACCGAGTACGGCTTGGCGACATGCTCCTGGAAGCCCGACGCCAGCGCGCGGCGGCGGTCATCGGCACGCGCCAGTGCAGTCACCGCCACCGCAGGCAAGGTTGCCGCGTCCACGCCCATGTCCTCGCGCAGCGTGCGCACCAGCCCATAGCCATCCATGCCCGGCATGCCGATGTCGGTCAGCATCACGTGGTACTGCAGATGGCCGGTGTCGGCCAGCAATGCCAGTGCCTCGCCGGCCGAGCTGGCCGCCGACACGCTGGCGCCCTGCTCTTCCAGCATGCGCCGCAGGTACTCCAGCACCTCCGGCTGGTCTTCCACCGCCAGCACATGCATGCCCCGCAGCGGATACGGTTCGACGATCACCGGCTCCAGGATCGGCCCGCTGATGACTTCGCGCAGCGGCCGGCGCTCGGCATCCGGCAGGTGCTGGGGCAGGCGAACGGTGAACGTGGCGCCGTGGCCATGGCCTTCGCTGGCGGCGGCGACGGTGCCGCCGTGCAGTTCGACCAGCTGCTGCACGATCGCCAGGCCCAGGCCGAGGCCGCCATGGCGGCGCGTGGTGGTGCCATCGGCCTGGCGGAAGCGGCTGAACAGGTGGTTGAGGAACTCCGGTGCGATGCCATCGCCGGTATCGCGCACCGTAATCACCCAGTGGGTGCCGTCGGCCTGCAGCTGAACGTCGATGCGGCCCTCGGCCGGGGTGAACTTGATCGCATTCGAGAGCAGGTTCCAGAACACCTGCTGGAGGCGCGTGGCATCGCCCAATACCAGGCTGGGCTGCTCGGGCAGCTGCAGGTGCACGTCCAGCGCCTTGCCTTCGGCCACCAGTTCCTGCGCGCCGATGGCTTCGCCAAGCAGCGTGCGCAGGTCCAGCACTTCCACCTCCAGCTGTACCTTGCCCAGCAGCATGCTGCTGAGGTCGAGCATGTCCGAGATCAGCCGCTTCTGCGCACCGGCGCTGTTGGCGATCACGTTCAGGCCCTTGTACAGCGGGCTGGTGTTGTCCACGCGCTGCAGCAGCAGCTCGCTCCAACCGAGGATGGTGGTCAGCGGCGTGCGCAGCTCGTGCGACAGCGTGGCCAGGAACTCGTCCTTCAGCCGCGCCATGTTCTCGGCGGCGCTGCGCGCGGCGCGTTCGGACTGCAGCAGTTCCTCGCGTGCCAGTTCGATCTCGCGGCGCTCGGTCACGTCCGGACTGCTGCCAGCCAGGCCGATGAAGCGGCCCATGCGCGAGAAGCGCGGCCGCGCGTTCATCTCCAGCCAGCGCCACTGGCCGTCGGCGCGCCGCGCACGTACCAGCGCATGCATCGAACGCTGCGCCTTCAATGCTTCCTGCAGCTCGTACTCGAATACGGACGCATCGTCTGGATGTACCAGGCCGCGCCAGACATCTTCCGGAACGCGCGTTTCGTCGCCACCGAAAAACTCGCTGAAGGCGCTGTTGACGAAGCGGGCGTGGCCGCGCTCGTCGAGCACCCATACCGGCATCGGCAGGCCATCGGCCAGTGCGCTGAAGCGGGCTTCGCTTTCGCCCAGCTCCACTTCCATCTGCTTGCGCGCGGTGATGTCGAAGAACAGGATGCCGACCTTGTCTTCGCCCGGACGACCAACGCGCACCGCATCAACCGCGAACGAGCGGCCCAGGGCGCGCGCTTCCATCTCGAACTGGGCGGGGCGACCACTGCGGGCCACTTCACCGTAGATGCGGAACCAGTCTTCCTCGTGGTTCGGTTCCAACGCACTCATGCGCTGACCGCGTGCGTCCTTCAGGCCGGTATGGCGCTCGAAGGCGTCGTTGACCTCGATGAAACGATAGTCTACCGCGCGGTCGCCTTCGAACAGCACCTGGATCACGCAGAAACCGGCGTTGATGCGCTCAAGCACGCCATGATGCAGGTCGGGTTCGGGCGCCGGCACCATCATCGGTGGGCGCTCCACTAGGGGCGGCAGTGTGGACAAGGGCGTCTGGACGGGCCGGATTGGAGACACAGCATGTTCCAGAGAGCGTATTCACAGCGTCAAGCGCCGTCAGTCAGGGTTGACGACGATGAATTGGCGGTAACCCCCCTTGCATACGCCGCAGCCGGCCATTGCAGTGACCCGGCCACAGGATCACACTCGATCCGTGATCAACATCGTCCCCAGCGCGGGGACGCAGGAGACCGTCATGAAACGCGCACTCGTGATTGCCCTGCTGGCAGGCGCCCTGGTGGTGAGCGGCGCCAACGCTGCAGCGCGCAACGTAACCGGTACGGACGCGCCGCGTGCGTTGCAGGCCAATGGCCCGGTCAGCGTGAAATGGGAGGATCCGGCCACGTTCACCGAGATCCGCCAGAGCACCAACCGCTTCGAGGCCGAACGCGGTGACTGGGTACAGCAGCTGGCCCGCTACCTGCAGACCACCGCTGCCAAGCCGCTGCAGCCTGGGCAGACCCTCGATGTCACCCTGGTGGACATCAAGCGTGCCGGTGACTACGAGCCGTGGCACGGCCCGCGTGCGCGCGACATCCGCGTGATGCGCGATATCTACCCGCCCCGCATCACCCTGCAGTACACGTTGAAGGACGCCGACGGCCGTATTGTGAGCGAAGGCGACGCGCGCCTGAGCGACTCCGGCTACCTGCAGGGCAGTGGGTTGCTGACCAACAGCGATCCGCTGCGCTACGAGAAGCGCCTGATTGATGACTGGGTGAAGCGCCAGCTGGCCAGCCAGGCCACCGCTGCGCGCTAGGCCCCTCGGCAGGTGTCGACCTTGGTCGACACGCATTAGCCGACCAAGGTCGGCCGCTACCGGAGCCGCGCATGGCGACCGCTGCGCGCCAGGCCCCCGGTAGGTGTCGACCCTGGTCAACACGCATTACAGGGCGCCGACCAAGGTCGGCCGCCACACCGAAGCCGAGCGTGGGCTCGGCGCTACACGTACACCTTCGCCACGCGCTTGACCGCGCACGGCAGCTGGTACGCGCTCACGCCGCAGCGCGGCGCCAGTTCCGCCAACGTCGGCGCACTGCCCCACAGTTCCACCACGCTGCCCACCGCGGCCTGCGGATGCGCCGTCAGGTCCACCGTCAGCATGTCCATCGACACGCGCCCGATCAGTGCGCCGGGCTGGCCATCGATCAATACCGGCGTGCCATTCGGGGCGAACTGCGGATAACCGTCGGCATAGCCCAGTGCAACCACACCCACGCGGGTGCGCGCCTTGGCCACGAAGCGCGCGCCATAACCCACCGGCTCACCCGCTTCGATCCAGCGTTCGGCGATCACTTTCGACTGCATCGTCATCACCGGGCGCAGGCGCTCGGTCAGCGTGGTGTCGTCCGGCAGCGGGTTTGCGCCATACAGCATCAGGCCCGGGCGCACCCAGTCGCTGCGCACGTCCGGCCAGCCCAGCAGCGCCGGCGAATTGCACACGCTGGTCTCGCCGTGCAGGCCGTCGATGGCGCGCGCGAACGTCGCCGCCTGTTCGTGGGTGCGTTCGCTGTCCAGCTCGTCGGCGCGCGCCAGGTGGGTCATCAGCACGATGCGCTCGACCTGCGGCAGCGCTGACAGGCGCGCGTGCGCCGCGCGGAAGCTGTCCACGTCCAGGCCGAGGCGATGCATGCCGCTGTCCAGCTTCAGCCACACCGTCAACGGGCGCGGGCTGTCGAAGGCGGCGACGGCCTCCAGCTGCCACGGCGAACCCACGGCGAACCAGAAATCATGCTCGGCCACCAGCGCCATGTCGCTGGGTTCGAAGATGCCTTCCAGCAGCAGGATCGGCGCACGGATGCCGGCCTGGCGCAGTTCCAGCGCCTCTTCGATGGTGGCCACGCCGAAGCCATCGGCCTCGCCTTCCAGCGCCTGCGCACAGCGCACCGCGCCATGCCCATAGGCATCGGCCTTGATGATCGCCAGGGCCTTGCCACCGCCCAGTTCACGGGCGAGCCGGTAGTTGCTGCGCAGGGCGCCCAGATCGATCAGCGCGCGGGCAGGACGCATGTGCGGTTCTCTTGTTGCGGCGCGTGACCGTACTGGCCGTAGCGGAAAATATCCAGGCCTTCAGTGCTGATCTGCGGCTGGCGCGCGCTCATCAGGTCGGCCAGGTAGCGGCCCGAGCCGCAGGCCATGGTCCAGCCCAGCGTGCCGTGGCCGGTGTTGAGGTACAGATTGCGGAACGGCGTGGCGCCGATCACCGGCGTACCGTCCGGCGTGGCCGGGCGCAGGCCGGTCCAGAACTGCGCGCGCGACAGGTCACCGCCCTTCGGGTAGAGGTCGCTGACCACCAGCTCCAGGGTCTCGCGGCGGCGCTGCGACAGCGACAGGTCGAAGCCGGCCACTTCGGCCATGCCACCGACGCGGATGCGGTCGTCGAAACGGGTGACCGCCACCTTGTAGCTCTCATCGAGGATGGTCGAGGTCGGCGCCATCGCCGGGTCGGTGATCGGCAGGGTCAGCGAGTAGCCCTTCAGCGGGTACACCGGCAGGCGCATGCCCAGCGATGCGACCAGCGCCGGCGAATAGCTGCCGAGCGCGACCACGAAGCGGTCGGCGGTTTCCAGCTTGCCGTCGATGCGCACGCCGGTGATGCGGTCGCCATCGACCTCCAGGCCGGTGATGTCCTGGTCGAAGCGGAACTCGACACCGGCATCCACGCACATCTGCGCCAGGCGGCGGGTGAACAGCTGGCAGTCGCCGGTCTGGTCACGCGGCAGGCGCAGCGCGCCGACCAGGCCATCGACATGGGCCAGGGCCGGTTCGGCCTGGATGATGCCGGCGCGGTCCAGCACCTCGTACGGCACGCCGTACTGGGCCAGGATCTCGATGTCCTGCGCCGAGGCATCCAGCTGCTGCTGGGTGCGGAACAACTGAGTGGTGCCCAGGTCGCGGCCTTCGAATTCGATGCCGATCTGCGCGCGCAGTTCGTTCAGGCAGTCGCGGCTGTACTCGGACATGCGCACCATGCGCGCCTTG
Source organism: Stenotrophomonas sp. YJH_SMC_91 (assembly GCF_059368495.1). Lineage (NCBI taxonomy): Bacteria > Pseudomonadati > Pseudomonadota > Gammaproteobacteria > Lysobacterales > Lysobacteraceae > Stenotrophomonas > Stenotrophomonas sp. YJH_SMC_91. The sequence continues at coordinate 339,312 of NZ_JCAFRT010000003.1, forward strand.
TTGATCGCGTAGCGCTCATGGGTGCAGTTGCGCAGCATCTGCCACAGCCAACGGTACTGGGCCAGATCCATGCCCGGCTTGATCGCCAGCGGCGCGTGCTTCTCGAACAGCCAGCCGATGGCCTTCTTCGGCACGCCCGGGGCCGCCCACGGCGAGGTGTAGCCGAACGACAGCTGGCCGGCATTGGCGAAGCTGGTCTCCAGCGCCGGTCCGGGTTGGCGGTCGATGACCGTGACTTCAAACCCGGCCTGTCGCAGGTACCAGGCACTGGTGGTGCCGATCACGCCGCTGCCGAGAACTAGGACTCGCATGGGACTTCTCCAACCCGATCATTCCCTGCACTGGAGCGTGCCGGGACCATAATTGGGGAAGTATAGACAGCCATTCCCAGTTGATTTGCCTGTTTTGAAATCAACCGGCAGGATGTTCTCCTGCAATTCATTCCCCAAGGTTGACGGCCATGGCCACCCGTATCCGCGAACTGGACAAGATCGACCGCAAGATCCTGCGCATCCTGCAGGCCGAGGGCCGTATCTCCTTCACCGAGCTTGGCGAGCGGGTCGGCCTGTCGACCACCCCGTGCACCGAGCGCGTGCGTCGATTGGAGCGCGAAGGGGTGATCACCGGCTACCACGCCCACCTTGACCCGGCCGCAGTGAAGGCCAGCCTCCTGGTGTTCGTGGAAATCAGCCTGGCCTACAAGTCCGGCGACATTTTCGAGGAGTTCCGGCGCGCGGCGCTGAAGCTGCCCAACGTGCTGGAGTGCCATCTGGTGTCGGGCGACTTCGATTACCTGCTGAAAGCGCGGATCAGCGAAATGGCCTCCTACCGCAAGCTGCTCGGCAGCACGTTGCTGACACTGCCGCACGTGCGCGAGTCGAAAAGCTACATCGTGATGGAAGAAGTGAAGGAAACACTGAGCTTGCCGATTCCGGATTGAGGCTGGGGAAGCGGTTGGGGTCAGAGCCCGCCGCGCGGGATCCGACCCCGATCGCGGGATCAGGCAAGGGGTCGGATCCCGCACAGCGGGCTCTGACCCCGACCATGGTGACAGTCAACGCTGCTGTGGATGTTTCTGCGAGCGCTGTTCCTGCTGCTTGCCGCCCTTGTGCGGCTGCTGCGGGTCCATCTGCTGTTGCTGTTGCTGCTGCGGGTTGCGGCCCTGCGGTTCCTTGCCGGGATGACGGTTCTGCTGGTTTTTCATGATCGCGATCCAGTGGACAAAGGACATGCGGCGGCGAAATGCCGGCGCACGGTCACGTTGGTCCCGGAACGGTTAATCGCAGGCGAAAAAGCAGTGATCGCCAGGAAGCTGTTTTCGTGCGTTCAGCCCGCACGGCTCGCAGTAGCTGCCAACCTTGCCTGGCACCAGAGGTCAGCGCTTGATCTGCTGGCCATCGCCGGCCGGTACGCTGTCGTAATAGCGCCCGGTGCGCGAGTCGAACACGCGGTTCGGGCCGGCCGGGCGCACCCCGGGAACGATGCGGCCATTGCGGTCATAGACCTTGTCGGCCGGCTTCGGTACCGGCGCCGGCACGGCCTGGGCCGGACCGGTGGACTTGATCGGCTGTGCCGGCTGCGGCGAGGGCAGTACCTGCGGCTGCGGGCGCGCAGCCTGTGGCGGCGGCACCACCGGTTGCGGGGCCACGGTGGTGGCACTGCGGGTGGCGGTCGGGGTCGACGACGTCGGTACCTGGGCCTGCGCGACCAGCGGCAGCAGGGCCATCAACAACAGGGGAAGGATCGGTTTCATGGCACGCTCCGACGTGGATCGTCTTCACCATGCGCCAGCGCCTGTGTGCCGCCCATGAACGGCCATCACACTTGCAAGCGGGCGCCAGCACCCCCACGTTTTCCGGCATCCCCAGGCCATCGACCCCACGGAGCGCCGCCATGACCGCCTTCGATCTGACGCCCCCCACTGCCACCCAGACCGAGGCGCTGGTCGCCGGCCTCAGCAGCGAGGAGCGCCGAGTGCTGCTGCAGCACGGTACCGAAGCACCGTTCTGCGGGGTATTCCTCGACAACAAGCGCGAGGGCGTCTATTGCTGCCGCCTGTGCGCGCTGCCGCTGTTCCGCTCCAGCACCAAGTTCGATTCCGGTACTGGCTGGCCCAGCTTCTTCGCTCCGTTCGACCCAGCGCACGTGCGCGAGATCCGCGATACCAGCCACGGCATGGTGCGCACCGAGATCACCTGTGCGCGCTGCGGCAGCCACCTCGGCCACGTATTCCCGGACGGTCCGCCGCCCACCTACGAGCGTCACTGCCTGAATTCCGTCTCACTTTCATTCACTGGCAATGGTGAGCCGTGGCCCGATCCACTGCAGCGCGGCGGTGCCGAGGCCGGCATGGCGGGCTGAAATACCCGCTGACCGATTTCACAGAATTCCCTCTTCAGAAAACCGGGCGACGGGCCGACAAGGAGATATCCCCTCTCCTTGCGTCGCCCCATGCTCATCATCGTTGGATTCCTGGTCGTCATCATCAGCGTGATCGGGGGCTATCTCGGTGCCCACGGCCGCCTGGGTGCCCTCTGGCAGCCCTACGAGCTGGTCATCATCGGCGGCGCCGCGCTCGGCGCCTTCCTGGTCGGTACCCCGGCCAAGACCGTCAAGCAGACCCTGCAGGCCATGGTGGGCGTGTTCAAGGGCCCGCGCTACAAGCAGCAGGACTACATCGATGTGCTCAGCCTGCTCTATGAACTGCTCAACAAGGCGCGCCGCGAAGGCTTCATGGCACTGGAAGACCATGTCGAGCGCCCAGCCGAGAGCGCCTTGTTCGGCAACTACCCCAAGGTGCAGGCCGACCATCACCTGATCGACTTCATCACCGACTGCCTGCGCCTGATGATCGGCAGCAACATCGAGCCGCACGAGCTGGAACCGCTGCTGGAACTGGAGCTGGAAAAGCACCATGCCGAAGCCATGGCGCCGTCGCAGGTGCTGACCAAGGTCGCCGACGGACTGCCCGGTTTCGGCATCGTGGCGGCGGTGCTGGGCATCGTCATCACCATGGGCTCGATCGGCGGCGACATCGTCGAGGTCGGCGGCCACGTGGCCGGCGCGCTGGTCGGTACCTTCCTCGGCATCCTGCTGGGCTACGGCTTCGTCGGCCCGATGGCGGCCGCAATGGAGGCCCGCGCCGAGCAGGACAGCCGCATCTACGAATCGGTCAAGACCGCCCTGCTGGCCTGCCTGCGCGGCTACAACCCGAAGATCGCGCTGGAATTTGCCCGCAAGACGCTGCCGTCGAACGTGCGCCCGGCCTTCTCCGATTTCGAGCAGCACCTGAAGACGGTCAAGTAAGCCATGGCCGAGAACAAGCCCACCGTCATCGTCCGCCGGGTCAAGAAGGCCGGCCACGCCGCCCACCACGGCGGCTCGTGGAAGGTGGCCTACGCCGACTTCGTGACCGCGATGATGGCGTTCTTCCTGGTGCTGTGGCTGATGGCCACCACCAACAAGAACGACCGTGCGGCCATTTCCGAGTACTTCCGCAACCCCAGCCCGCTGAGTGGGCAGAACGCCACGCCTGCACCCGGCATGGCCGGACCGGGCGGCGCCAGTACTTCGATGATCAAGCTGGGCGGTGCCACCGACATCTCGCGCGGCAACAGCAACGATCCCTTCCAGAACCAGAAGGAGGCCGTGCCGCAGCCGGTGGACCAGCAGCAGCGCGACAAGCAGCAGCTGGAAGCGCTGATGAAGGAACTGCAGGAAGCGATCAGCAGGAGCCAGGCACTGGAGCCGTTCAAGGACCAGCTGCTGCTGGACCTGACCCCGGAAGGCCTGCGCATCCAGATCGTGGACAAGCAGAACCGGCCCATGTTCGACCTTGGCAGCGCCACGCTGAAGCCGTACACGCAGCAGATCCTGCACGAACTGGCCGAGTACCTGAACCATGTGCCGAACCGGATCAGCCTGACCGGCCACACCGACATCACCGCCTATTCGGCCGCACGCGGCTATGGCAACTGGGAACTGAGCGCCGACCGTGCCAACGCCGCACGGCGCGCACTGGTGGACGGCGGCCTGGAGGACAGCAAGATCACCCGTGTGGTCGGCCTGTCCTCGTCGGTGCTGTTCGACAAGACCGACCCGCAGAACCCGATCAACCGCCGCATCAGCATCGTGGTGATGACCAAGGCCGCCGAGGAGGCCGCCCTGGCCGGTGCCGGCCCGCAGGTGGGGCTGTCGGCGCCCACCGCCGACCCGGACGTGCAGGCCGCGCAAGGTGAGGCCGCGCCCGTGGCACGTTGAACCGGGGTCAGATCCCTTTTCCATGGAAAGGGATCTGACCCCGCCTGCGTGCGGCCGCTACAATGGCGGTCTTTCCTTTTCCAGGTGATTTCACCCCCATGTCCCAGAACTCCAAGGCCAAGCGCGACAAGCGCAAGAAGCAGCAGGCCAAGCGCCCGTTCCTCCGCCTGAATGCCCAGCAGCAGGTGCAGAACCATGCCGTGCTGACCAACGAAGACGGCCAGGTGGTCGCGGCCATCGGCCTGCAGGGCCGTGAGTGGCTGCTGGCCATCGGCGGCCAGACCATGGGCAACGCCGAGAACCCGGTGCCGATGCTGGCCATGCTCAAGCACCTGGCCAACGTGCAGGAGAAGGAAGGCCGCAAGGTCAACCTGGAATACTCCGAACTGCTGCAGAAGCTGCTGGACACCCTGGCGGCCGAATCCGAGCAGACCGCCGACGAGTACCTGGACAAGCTGGTCGCCGAGTTCGAAGGCGTCGACGCTGCTGAAGGCGAGGAAGGCGAAGCCGCCGAGGGCAACGTGGCCGAAGAAGCCGCTGCCGAGGCCGCTCCGGCCGCTGACAGCGACAGCAAGCCGCAGGCCTGAACCGGCCGCGGCGGTGACGGTCTACGTCGATGACGCGGTGCATCCCTGGCGCGGACAGCGCTGGGCGCACCTGATGGCCGACACCCTGGCCGAGCTGCACGCGATGGCGGCGCAGCTCGGCATTCCCCCGCGGGCCTTCCAGAACAAGGCCAGCGGTGCCCACTACGATGTCACTTCCGAGCTGCGCGCACAGGCGATCGCGCTCGGTGCGCGGGCGATCTCACGGCACACCGACCGTGACCTTGTCAAAGCGGTGATTGCCAACGCCAGGGCGCAGTACCGGCCGTAGGCCACGTCGCGGGTTCGCCGGACACCAACCGGCACCGACCGGGTAGAGTCGACTGTCAGTCGACTGCTCTCCCATCCGGCCGCGAGAACCCCGCGCTGCGCGCGATAGTCGACTAACTGTGATCTCTCGGTAGGTTGTTCATCCGGGGCATCTTTGGAAAATGGTGGTTACCACACCTATCCAGACCCCAAAGAGCCCGGATGAACCACCATAAAAATGCCCGTTTGACGCCGTTTAGTCGAGAACTTCTTGTCCGCC